>JAGVGH010000050.1 GCA_020057225.1 Desulfobacterales bacterium
GGATGCCCTTCAAAGACAAGATTTCTCGCTTCGCCCGAAAGGACACTTCAACTTGCCTTGTAGCTAAACGAGGGATCCCTTGGCTCATGGCATATCCAGATTTAGTTACCAAAGCTGAAATAGGGACACGCGCCATGCGCCAAACGCTGGACAGCATTCTCAACACCGAGGCGGGCGTGGCTCCCGGGACTCTTGCCGAGGCGCGGCGTCTTGCCGTTGAAAAAGGCATGGGCCTGGGCGAGGCCCTGGTCTCCAAAAAAGCCCTTACCGAGCGGCAGTACCTCGCCGCCCTCGGGCGCCTGCACGGCATGGAGGTCTGGGAACGCCTGGGAGGATCCCAGCCCCTGGAATACGCCTATACCTCCAAGGTTCCCATCCAGTTTTTAAAGCGCCACAAAATGGTGCCCCTTTTCTTTCAGCCGCGGAAAAACGGGCAGGAGGACCCGGGTCCCGCGCCCGCCCCGGTCATCGCCCTGGCCGACCCCTCCGCGTTCCACGCCCTGGACGATTTGCGCCGCGTGCTGGGAGTCCGGGAACGCGCGGCGGTGCTCGCTCCCCAGCAGGAAATCCTCTCGGCCATCAACACGGCCTACGACCAGGGGCGCGGCTCCGCGGAGCAGCTTGTCCAGGACATGGAGGAGGAAAGCACCGACGAGATCATCTCCGAGCTGGAGAAGACCGCGGATCTGTTGGATGACACCAGCGACGCGCCGATCATCAAGCTGGTCAACCACATTCTTTCCCAGGCGGTCAAGGCCCGGGCCAGCGACATCCACATCGAGCCGTACCAGGTCCAGTTGAAGGTCCGCTACCGGGTGGACGGCATTCTCTACGACCTCATCACGCCGCCCAAGCGCATCCAGTCGGCCATCATCAGCCGCATCAAGGTCATGGCCAGCATGAACATCGCGGAAAAGCGCCTGCCCCAGGACGGGCGCATTGAAATCCGCATTGGCGATAAAAACGTGGATATCCGCGTTTCCACCGTGCCCACAGCCTTTGGGGAGCGGGTGGTGCTCCGGCTTTTGGACAAATCCTCGACGCTTTTGTCGCTGACCGACGTGGGGTTTTCCGAGGCCCAGTTGCGAATTGTGGACGATCTCATCCGGGCGCCCCACGGCATCATCCTGGTGACAGGTCCCACCGGCTCGGGAAAAACCACCACTCTCTACGCGGTGCTTTCCACCATCAACACCCCGGACATCAACATCATCACCATCGAGGACCCCATCGAGTACCAGATCGAGGGCATCGGCCAGATCCAGGTCAACCCCAAAATCGAGCTTACCTTTGCCCGGGGGCTTCGCTCCATCGTGCGCCAGGACCCGGACGTGATTCTGGTGGGCGAAATCCGCGACCACGAGACCGCGGAAATCGCGGTGCAGTCCTCCCTCACAGGGCATCTGGTGTTTTCGACCCTCCACACCAACGACTCTGCCAGCGCCATCACGCGCTTGAACGACATGGGCGTCGAGCCGTTTCTAATTTCGTCATCGGTCCTGGCGGTGCTTGCCCAGCGGCTGGTGCGCAAGCTGTGCAAGGTGTGCAAGGAGGAGTACGCGCCGGACGACGCGGCCCTGGCAACGCTTAGGCTCACCCGGCGGAACCTTGAGGGGCACGAGGTGTTCCGCGGCGTCGGGTGTCCGGAATGCCTTATGACAGGATACCGGGGGCGCATCGGCATTTTCGAGATCATGCTGATGGAGAAAAACCTGAAATCGCTTTTGCTCCAGAGCCAGGACTCGAACCAGATCAAGGCGATGGCGGTGGAGAACGGGATGCTGACCCTGCGGCGGGACGGAGTGCGCAAGGTGCTTGCCGGGACCACGAGCATCGAGGAAGTGTTCCGGGTGACGCAGCAATGAGGCGGCCAGTGGAAAAAACGGCATGGAGGGGGAAGGTCAAGGCGGCGTTCGCCGCCTTTCTTGTTTTGTGGATTATGGGGACGGGCGCGGCGCTGGCCGGGGAGGCGGGAACAGAAGGCGGCGTGGCCGGCTGCGGTTTGTCGGAAATCCTTTCCTTTGCGGACGCGCTGGCCGCCCAGGGGGAGTATTACCGGGCGGTGACCGAGTACAAGCGGTTTTTGCATCTGGCTCCGGAGGATCCGAGAGCGGCGCGGGCGCGGCTTGCCATGGCCGGGGCGTATTTTAAGGGGGAGCAGTACGCCGATGCGGCGCGGGAGCTGGAAGCGCTCTTGACGGCGGGGGCGGACGGGGAGACCGCGGAAAAAGCGCGGGCGCTTACCTGCGAATGCCTTGCCCGGCAGGGGGACACCGAGGGGGCCGGGGCGTGTTTTGCCGGGGCGGCGAAACTGGCGGGGGACGCGCGGAGGGCGGACGCCTTGCGGTTCCGCCAGGGTTTTCTTCGGGTGGAGGAGGGGGAATACGGGAAAGCGCGGGAGGTGTTTTCCGGGCTGACAGAGGCGGGACAGGAGGAATACAAAATTTCCCCGCTGCTTTTGGCGCTCACGGAGGGCGAAAAGAGCCTGGACCTGAAATCCCCCCGGACAGCCGGAGCGCTGTCCATTGTGCCGGGCCTTGGCCATGTGTATCTGGGGCGCAAAAAGGACGCTTTTGTGGCGTTTCTCATCACCGGGGCCACGGCGCTGGCGGCCTGGGAATGCTTTGACGAGGGTCAGGAGGCGCTGGGAGGGCTTGTGATATTGGCGGGCTCCGGGTTTTACGGCGGCAGCATGTACGGGGCGGTAAGCGGGGCGCACAAGCACAACCGGCGGGTTCGGGAGGGTTTCGCGCGGCGGCTCAGGGAGGGCGTGGAAATCGGCCTGGGCGCGTCGTGGACGCCGGAGGGGGGAGTTGTCGGGGTGGGGGGAAGGTTTTAGGGGTTAGGCTTTAGGCATTAGTCGCAGGTCGGATGGTTCTGCGCGAAGCGCAGGTTCATCCGACACTATCATGGTCCTTGTGGAATTGATTGTTGGGTGAACCCGCGCGCGAAAGACGCTTTTGCCAC
>JAGVGH010000285.1 GCA_020057225.1 Desulfobacterales bacterium
AGGATTCCGCCTAAGACTTGCTGACTATTCCAGTCTTTTGCAGGACGGTTACTGATAAAATATTGCATGTCCACTTCCGGTGAGCTTAAATTTGTTTTTTCGATCACAAATCCTTCCTGTATACCTGGATAAATGGCATGACATAATCCGGTATTCTCCAAAGCCTTCGACCGTGAATTTCGTTACTTTCTGAGGTAATTGCAAAATGAGGCGTAGGTTGGGTGGTTCCGGGCCGCAAGGCCCGGGTGTACCCAACATTTCTAAATGATTCCTATCTGTTGGGTGAACCTGCCCTTCGGGCGGAACCACCCGGCCTACCTCAAATTTGTCGTTTCTAAGAGTTTTGCAATTGCCTCTTCTATGTGCGAAGGCTCAAAAAAATCTCCAACATGTTTTCTTCCATTAAATACCGCTCTATGGTCATTTTTTCCACGGCCTTCTCCTTGGGCGAAGCCGACTATGGACCATAGACCAGAAATCATCGTGTGCATAGATTAATTATCTCGAAATATCTCGTTGAGATAAGGCCATTTTCTAGACCTTTGCGGTCTAACTTTTTTACATGCGTTGGCCCTGCCCATTTCCGGAAGGGCGCGCGGCTTTTTCCCGTCCGCATTGAGGAATCCTTCATAAATATCCCATAGCAATAGAATATATCTATTTGACTCATTCTATAAATCCATATATCTTCGCCGCGTCTTGATTCCCGGCTCTCCGCGCTCCGGCGGGCCGCCTTCTTCCACTACGGAGCAACGCCATGACCCGCTTTTTCGGCTTCACCTGAGCTTCCGCGCGCACGCCAACCGTGCCCGGTGGGCCATGGAACACCCGAAGGGGCTGTTTGCCGCTCCGTATCTTTCCAGCCAGCGTTCCAGCGTCCCCCCAAAATACAGCGGCGTGAGCTAAAAAACGGGCTATTGTCAGGCGTTTCCGAGGGTTAGGCCAGCCTCCGCACGCGCCCTTGACCATATTGCCTGTTCCGGGCGGCCGGCGCGGGCCGCCTCTATTGCCATTGTGAGCGTATGGTCCGCCAGGGTTTGCCCCTGGGGCGAAATCTTGTTTTACATGAAAGGAATGCACCGTGTTTGAGCCTGTCATCCATCTTGGGAAAAAAACCGGCCCCACGTTCCTTGACAAAGTCAAGGACCTGTTGCCCCAGGGCGGCAATCTCTCCATGTGCCTCACCTGCGGCGCCTGCGCGTCGGGCTGCCCCGCCACCGGCCTTGAGAACATGGACCCCCGGAAATTCCTCCGCCTCGCCGCCCTGGGCCAGGACGAGGCCATCACCAGGCACCCGTGGGTCTGGATGTGTACCATGTGCCTGCGCTGCATCCATGTCTGTCCCATGAAGATTGACATCCCCCAGCTTGTTTTCCGCGCGCGCCAGCTTTGGCCCCGGGAGGAAAGGCCCAAGGGCATCCTCGGCTCCTGCGACATGGCGCTTAGAAACGCCTCGTGCAGCGCAATGGGCACGGACCCTGAGGATTTCCGCTTTGTGGTCGGGGATGTTTTGGCCGAGGTCCGCGAGACCCAGCCGGAGTGGAAGGACCTGGAAGCGCCTCTGGAAAAAGAAGGGGCTGAGTTTTTCGTATCCCAGAACTCCCGGGAGCCGGTGACCGAGCCGAACGAGATGGTGCCCTTGTGGAAGATTCTGCACCTTGCGGGCGCGGACTGGACGTATTCCTGCGAGGCATGGGGCGGCGAGAACTACTGCATGTTTTTGGCGGATGACGACAACTGGAAAAAAATCGCCAAAGCCACCCTGGACCGGGCCAAGGCCCTGGGCTGCAAGGTGTATCTCAACACCGAGTGCGGCCACTCGACCTTCTCGGTGTGGGGCGGCAACCGGCGCTACAAACTGGATTCCGAACTCGAGATCGCGCCCATGGTTTCCTACTATTACAAATGGATAACCGAGGGGCGCCTCAAGCCGTCCAGCGAGTGGAACAAGGACCTGAAGCTCAAGTTCACCGCCCAGGACCCCTGCAACCAGATTCGCAAGAGCTTTGGGGACGAGCTGGCGGACAAGCTCCGCTATGTCATCAAAGCCTGCGCGGGCGAAGAGAACTTTGTGGACATGATTCCCAATAAATCCAACAACTACTGCTGCGGCGGAGGCGGCGGGGCGCTCCAGGCCGGATATCCGGAGGCGCGGCACGCCTACGGCAAAATCAAGTTCGGCCAGATCATCGCCACAGGCGCGGACTATGTCATCACACCCTGCCACAACTGCCACGCGCAGATTCATGACCTCGCGGAGCATTTTGGCGGCGAGTACCACACCATCCACCTCTGGACCCTTTTGGCCCTTTCCCTCGGTATTTTGGCTGAAAATGAGCGGGAATACCTGGGAGACGATCTGAAAGAGGTGTGGATTCAGGGCGCGGAAGGCACCCCCAATCCGTTCGCGGCAAAATAGACGCCGGACCCGGAACAGCGCGCCCGGCGGACGCAGGGCGCTTGCGACACAAGGCGGCGCCGCGCCGCGTCCCGCCGCCTCTTTGCCAGGAGGACTCTATGTCTCAAACGACGAATAAAACCGGCGCCGTGCTGGTGGCGGGCGGCGGCATCGCCGGCATCCAGGCGGCCCTTGACCTTGCCGACAGCGGGTATCTCGTCTATCTGGCCGAGGACAAGCCCGCCATTGGCGGAGTCATGGCCCAGCTCGACAAGACCTTTCCCACCAACGACTGCGCCATGTGCGTCATATCGCCCAAGCTGGTCGAGTGCGGCAGGCATTTGAACATCGAACTTCTTACCCTTTCCCAAATCGCAAACATCGAGGGCGAGGCGGGCAATTTCACCGTCACCATCAAGGAGCGGTCCCGGTTCATTGACCCCGCAAAATGCACCTCCTGCGGGGAGTGCGCCAAAGCCTGTCCCATCGAGATGCCCAACCTCTTCGACATGGGACTCCGGAACCGCAACGCCGCCTACAAGCTCTATCCCCAGGGAATGCCCAGCGCCTACGCCATCGAGAAGCGCGGCGCCGCGCCCTGCAAGGCGGCCTGCCCGGCCCATGTGAGCATTCAGGGCTACATCGCGCTGATGAACCAGGGGAGGCATGACGAGGCCCTTGCCCTCTTCAAGGATGAGCATCCTTTCCCGGGAGTCTGCGGCCGCGTGTGCCACCATCCGTGTGAAAAGGAATGCACCCGGGGCGGCGTGGACGAGTCTTTGGCAATCCGCGAGCTGCACCGCTTTCTCGCGGATTTGGACGGGAAAAAGGAAACACCCCATGTGCCCAAAAAGGCCGAGCCGCGCCCGGAAAAAATCGCGGTGGCCGGCTCCGGTCCCGCCGGTCTCACCGCAGCCGCGTTTCTCGCGCGGAGAGGCTACCCCGTCACCGTTTTTGAGAAGCTGCCCGAGCCGGGCGGGATGATGCGCGTGGGCATTCCCGAGTACCGCCTGCCCAGGGAAGTGCTGGCAAAGGAAATCCGGACTGTGCGCGATCTGGGGGTTGAAATCCGCTGCGGGGTGGATTTTGGCAAGGATGTGACCCTCGAAAGCCTCAAGGCGGACGGATACAAGGCGGTGTTTTTGGGTGTGGGCCTGCACGGGGGGCGGAAGCTCGGGGTGCAGGGCGAGGATGCGCCGGGCGTGGTCCAGAGCGTGGACTTTTTGCGGGACGCGGCCCTGGGCAAGAACCCGCCTGTCGGCGACAGCGTTGTCGTGGTCGGCGGCGGCAACGTGGCCATTGACGCGGCCCTTACCGCCAAGCGCCTTGGGGCCGGAAAAGTCACCCTTGTGTGTCTGGAAAAGCGGGAGGAAATGCCCGCATGGGAGCACGAGATTGAAGAGGCCATCGAGGGCGACGTGGAAATCGTCAACTCCTTTGGGCCCAAGTGCTTCTCCATCTCCGGCGAAAGCGTGTCCGGCCTTGAGTTCCGCCGCTGCACCAGTGTCTTTGACTCCGAGTGCCGCTTCAATCCTGAATACGACGACGCGGACTGCCGGGTCTTCCCGGCGGACACCGTGATTCTCGCCATCGGCCAGAGCGCTGTTCTGGATTTCGCCAAGTCCCAGGGCGTTTCGGTCACGGCCAGGGGCGGACTCGCGGCGGACCCCGTGACGCTCCAGACGCCGCTGGAATGGGTGTTCGCGGGCGGCGACGCCTTCTACGGACCCAAGAGCGTGGTGGAGGCTGTGGCCTGCGGCAAGGAGGCGGCGGAGAGCATCCACCGTTTTGTGAACGGGCTGGACCTGCGGGAGGGCCGGGAGAAAACCTGGGAATATGTCAGGCCGGACACTTCCCAAGAGCCGAAAAAGCCCCGGACCAGGGTGCGCTGCCTGGACCCGGAGGCCCGTGAATGCAATTTCCTGGAAGTGTCCTACGGGTATGACGCGGAAGAGGCCAGGGCCGAGGCCTCGCGCTGTCTTAAGTGTGGAATCTGCTCCGAGTGCTACCGTTGCGTGGACGCCTGTCTCGCGGGCGCCGTGGACCACACCATGGAGGGCCGCGCGCGGCAAATCCAGGTGGGTTCCGTAATCCTTGCGCCGGGATTCTCCCCCTACGACCCCTCCGGCCATGACAACTACGCCTACACAACTTCTCCCAACGTGGTGACGAGCCTCGAGTTCGAGCGCATTCTCTCGGCCTCCGGCCCCTACCAGGGGCATCTTGTGCGGCCCTCGGATCACAAGGAGCCGGAAAAAATCGCGTGGATTCAGTGCGTGGGTTCCAGGGACGAAAACAAGGCGGGCCACGCCTACTGCTCGAGCGTGTGCTGCATGTATGCCAACAAGCAGGCGGTCATTGCCAAGGAGCACAGCCCGAAGCCTTTGGACACCGCCATTTTTTACATGGACATGCGGACCTTTGGCAAGGACTTCGACAAGTACACGGCCCGCGCCGCCGCGGAGCACAAGGTGCGGCATGAGCGGGCGCGCATCCATACGGTGGTGCCTTTGCCGGACGGGTCCCTTTCCCTGCGCTACGCCACCGAGGAAGGCAAGGTGACAGAGGAAACTTTTGACATGGTGGTTCTCTCCATCGGCCTTGCCCCTGCGCGGGACGCGGCGCGGATCGCGGAGACGCTGGGAATCGGACTCAACCGCCATGGCTTTGCCAAAACCCTGGACACGGAGCCTGTGCTTACGGACCGTGAGGGCGTGTTTGTCTGCGGAGCCTTCCAAGGCCCCAAGGACATTCCCCAGTCGGTGATGGAGGCGTCCGCGGCGGCTGCGGAGGCGGCACGTAGCCTTTCCGAATCCCGCTTTCGCCTCACCCGTGTGCGCGATCTGCCGCCGGAGCGGGATGTGTTGAACGAGGAGCCGCGCGTGGGCGTTTTTGTGTGCAACTGCGGCATCAACATCGGCGGCGTGGCGGACGTGCCCGCTGTGCGGGAATACGCCCGTTCGCTGCCCAACGTGGTCCACGTCGAGGACAACCTTTTCACCTGCTCCCAGGACACCCAGGACAGGATGAAGGGTGTTATCCAGGAGCACGGAATCAACCGGGTGGTGGTGGCCTCCTGCTCCCCCAGGACCCACGAGCCGCTCTTCCAGGAGACCATCCGGGACGCGGGTCTCAATCCTTATCTCTTTGAAATGGCCAACATCCGGGATCAAAACACCTGGGTCCACATGAACGATCCCAAGGCCGCCACGGAAAAAGCAAAAGACCTTGTGCGCATGGCGGTTGCCAAGGCCGCGTTTATCAAACCCCTGCACCAGGTGGACTTGCCGGTTGCGCGCGCGGCCCTGGTGGCGGGCGGCGGTGTGGCGGGCATGGAGGCGGCGCTTTGCATCGCGGACCAGGGCGTGCCCGTGCATCTGGTGGAAAGAGAGGCGGTCCTGGGCGGCATGGCCCGCAACCTTTCCGTGACCTGGCAGGGAGAGGATATCCAGGAATACCTCGCCCGGCTGGCCGGACGGGTTCAAAACCATCCCAATATCCGTGTCTATCTCAATACCGAGGTTGTTGAGACCAAGGGGTCCATCGGCCACTTCCGCACCGTTCTCATCCAGGCCGGAGAGGACGGACGCACAAGCACCTTCCCGGTCGAGCACGGCGCCGCGGTTCTCGCCACCGGCGGACATGAGTACCAGCCCAAGGAATATCTCCACGGAGAGCATCCCGGGGTCATGACCCACCTTGCCTACGACAAAGCGGTGAAAGACGGCGACGCGCGGGTTAAAAACGCGAAGTCAGCCGCCTTCATCCAGTGTGTGGGCTCGCGCATCCCCGAGCGTCCCTACTGCAGCAAGGTCTGCTGCGCCCACAGCCTGAAAAGCGCCATCGCCCTCATGGAAGAGGACCCGGAGCGGAGCGTGTATATCCTCTACCGGGACCTGCGCTCCTACGGCTTCCGGGAAGATCTCTACGCCAATGCCCGCAAGCTGGGCGTGCAGTTTATCCGCTACGAACTGGACCACCTTCCGGCTGTGGAGGCAAAGGGCGAGGGCCTTTCCGTCAGCGCCTTTGACCCGCTCCTGGGCGCCCGGCTGGTCATGGATGTGGACCTCCTGGTCCTGGCCTCCGCGGTCCTGCCCAACGCCAACAAGGACCTCTTCGAGGCGTTCAAGGTGCCTGTCAACGCGGACGGCTTCCTGGTGGAGGCCCACGCCAAACTCAGGCCCGTGGATTTCGCCTCCGAGGGGCTGTTCCTCGCGGGTCTCGCCCACGGCCCCAAGCCGGTGGACGAGAGCATCGCCCAGGGCCGGGCCGCCGCGGCGCGGGCCATGTGCATCCTCTCCAAGGAAAGCATCCGCGTGGGCGGCGTGGTGGCGGATTTGGAAGACCCGGACCGTTGCGCGCGCTGCCTCGTGTGCGTCCGTTCCTGCCCGTACAGTGTGCCCAGGGTGCGTGAAGGAAGGGCCTGGATTGACCCGGCACAGTGCCACGGCTGCGGAATCTGCGCGTCGGAGTGCCCGGCCAAGGTCATCACCCTCCGGCACTTCACGGACTCCCAGATTCTCGCCAAGGAGCACGCGCTGTTTGAGGCGTGACAAAACCGTTGACAAGGGCCGGGCCTTTGCGCCCGGCCTTCCACCCATAAAGGATTAGTCATGGAAAACCAGTTCGAGCCTGAAATTCTGGCCTTTTGCTGCAAATACTGCGCCTATGCGGCGGCGGACCTTGCGGGGTCCATGCGGCTTTCCTACCCCTCCAACATCAAGGTCATTCAAGTGCCCTGCACAGGCAGGGTGGACGTGCTCCATCTGCTCAAAGCCTTCGAGGACGGCGCGGACGGGGTGTATGTGGCGGGCTGTTTGGAGGGAGAATGCCATTTTCTCAAAGGAAACCTCCGGGTGAAAAAACGGGTGGGTTATGTGAAAAAAATCCTGGGACAGATCGGAATCGAGCCGGAGCGCGTGGCCATGTACAACCTTTCCTCGGCCATGGGCCCGCGTTTTGCCGAAATCGCCCAGGAGATGACGGAAATCATCCGCGCCCTGGGTCCGAGTTCCATCAAACTTGCCCGGAAAAAAGTGGCCTGACCGGACAGAAGCGGCGGAACACGAAGGAATGGAAGCGCGCGAAACAGACGTTTTAACTGTCGAGGAATTGAAGGCGCAGAGGGAGCGGGCGCTGGAGGAAACGGACCGGGCGGTCCGGGAGCGTCCGGAGCTTGCCCGGCGCATCCAGGGGGTTTTGTGCCGCTGCGTAAACCTTCCAGTTGATGTGGACGATTATGTCCGGTGCGCCGCCATTCTTGCGGATTATCTCGGGGAGATGGGGCCCGGGACGCTCTATTACGAGTATTTTTATGAAAATATCCACCCTTCCCGCATGGGCCGGGCGCGGTTTTTCCGCTTTGAATGCCGGGAGCTGCTCAGGCAGCTTGAGGAGTTGGAAATTTGGCGGAGGAAGAGGCGGGGACTCTACCGTGTGAAGTGACCCGCCTCCATGGCCGCCAAGCGGCGGTTCAGGGAGGCGGGCCCGCGCGGTTTGCGTTCGATGTTCGGAAAATCCGCGCTTTTGCGCAGATATTGTTTGTGTTTCAACCCTGGGGTTGAAACCCCATGCTACGCAAAAACCTTGCCGCTACGCGGCTGCTGTGCGGAGAATGACCCTTTTAAAGCAAGAAAACTCGATAAAAAGGGTCTTTTTCCCCTTTATTCTAACTCCTAACTCCTGAGGTAATTGCAAAACTCCTCGAAACGGCAAATCTGGTGTAGGCTGGATGGTTCCGCCCGAAGGGCAGGTTCATCCAACACATATAAATCATTTAGAAATGTTGGGTGAACCCGGGCCTTGCGGCCCGGAACCTCCCAACCTACGCCTCATTTTGCAATTACCTCTCCTAAATTCTAAATTCTCCGGCTGTGCCGGTTTCAGACGCTAAAGGAGATACGCCATGTCAGACTGGGAGCCTCGGATTATCGCGTTTTTCTGCAATTGGTGTACCTACGGCGCGGCGGACCTGGCGGGCGTAAGCCGCCTTCAGTACCCGCCCAACTTCCGGGTCATCCGCGTGCCCTGCTCGGGCCGCATCTCGCCCAAGTTCATCCTCTCCGCGTTCCGGAACGGCGCGGACGGCGTGTGGGTTTCCGGATGCCATCCGGGAGACTGCCATTACATCGAGGGCAATTATTACGCCCGCCGCAAGTTCGCCCTCATGGCAAACCTCATGGAACACATGGGCATTGAAAAAGAACGCCTCCACTTCTCGTGGATATCCTCGGCGGAGTCCACCAAGTTCGTGCAGGTGGCTGCCGAGGTGGTGGAGGCGGTCAAGGCGCTTGGCCCGGCGGAACGGTTTGTCAAGCGCGTTGAAAACGCTTGTAGGGGTTAGTGGCCCTAGGGTTGAAACCCCGGGCTAAAGGAAAAAGGCCCGGTTGATAAGGATGAAAACGCAATAAAAACGCGGCCTTTTTCCTTGGTATCCTAACTTCTCTCTTCTCAATTCTCCGGCCCTGCCGGGTATGGAAGGACAGCACCCATGCCGCACACGACAATCGGCTCCGTCCTTGTGGCCGGCGGAGGCATCGCCGGAATTCAGGCGTCCCTTGACCTCGCGAACTCGGGCTACAAGGTCTATCTTCTTGAAAAATCCGCCTCGATCGGCGGCCACATGGCCATGCTCGACAAAACCTTTCCCACCAACGACTGTTCCATGTGCATCATGAGCCCCAAGCTGGTGGAAGTCGGGCGGCATCCCAATGTGGAACTGGTGACCCTTGCGGAAATCACGGGAATCTCCGGACAGCGCGGGGACTTTACCATAAAGGTTCATCAGAAGGCGCGCTATGTGGATATGTCCAAGTGCATCGCCTGCGGCCTCTGCGCGGAAAAGTGCCCCAAAAAGGTGTCCGACGCCTACAACCAGGGCCTGCAAAAGCGAAAAGCCATCTACGTGCCCTATCCCCAGGCCGTGCCCTTGAAGTATGCCATTGATCCGGCCCAGTGCATCCGCATGACCAAGGGAAAATGCGGCAACTGCGCCAAGGTGTGCCCGGCGGGGGCGGTGAATTACAACGACACGGACCGTGACATGGAACTCCATGTGGGCGCTGTGATTTGCGCGCCTGGATTCACCGCCTACAATCCCGCGGGACTGGACATGCTGGGATACGGGAAAACCCTGGACATCATGACCTCCCTGGAGTTCGAGCGGGTGCTTTCCGCATCAGGCCCCACCAGCGGACATCTGATCCGCCTTTCCGACCACGCGGAGCCGAAAAAAATCGCCTGGCTCCAGTGCGTGGGATCCCGGGACATCAACCGCTGCAACAACTCCTACTGCTCCGCGGTCTGCTGCATGGTCGCCATCAAGCAGGCCATCATCGCCAAGGAGCACGCGCCCAATCCCCTGGACTGCTCCATCTTCTACATGGACATGCGCACCCACGGCAAAGGCTTCGAGGACTGTTACAACGAGGCCCGGAACAAGCACGGCGTGCGCTTTGTCCGCTCCCGCGTCCACACCGTGCTGCCCAAACCCGGCGGCGGCGTCGAGATGCGCTATGTGACCGAATCCGAGGGCGTTGTGGTGGAAGAGTTTGACATCGCAATCCTTTCCGTGGGCCTTGAAATTCCCGCCGCGCTCAAAGGCTTTGCCCAGACCCTGGGCGTGGAGCTTACAGCCGGTGGATTCGCCAAAACCGCCTCCTTTGCCCCTGTGGAAACCACCGTGCCGGGCATCTATGTGTGCGGCGCCTTTGGCGGACCCAAGGACATCCCCCAGTCCGTGGTCGAGGCGGGATCCGCGGCTTCTTCCGCGGGGGCGGCGCTTTCGGAGGCCCGGGGAACCCTGGTGAAAAAAACCGAGACCCCGCCCGAGGGGGATATCCGGGGAGAGCCTCCCAAAATCGGCGTCTTTGTCTGCCGCTGCGGCATCAACATCAGCGGCGTCGTGGATGTGCCCAAGGTTGCGGAATACGCGGGGGCGCTTCCCCATGTGGCCTACGCCACGGAAAACCTCTACTCCTGCTCCCAGGATACCCAGGACGCCATGTCCAAGGTCATCAAGGAGAAAGGATTGAACCGCGTCATCGTCGCGGCCTGCTCCCCCAGGACCCACGAGCCCCTGTTTCAGGAAACCCTCTCCGCCGCCGGTCTCAACAAATACCTGTTCGAGTTCGTCAATATCCGAAACCAGGACTCCTGGGTCCACAAGGACTGTCCGGAAAAGGCGACTGAAAAGGCCAAAGACCTTGTCCGCATGGCAGTGGCAAAAGCCGCGCTCCTGGAGCCGCTCAAGGAGGCCGCGCTCGAAATCCGGCAAAGCGCCCTTGTTATCGGTGGTGGAGTGTCGGGCATGGCCGCGGCCCTGGCGTTTTCCGCCCAGGGCTACCCTTCCGTGATTGTGGAGCGGGACCAGGAGCTTGGCGGCATGGCCCGGAGCATCTATGAAACCGCAAAAGGCGAGGATGTGGGCGGGGCGCTCGAAAGCATGGTTCGGGCGGTGTCCGCGGACCCGGCCATCGAGGTGCTCACAGGCGCTGAACTGGCAAACGTCGAGGGGTTTGTCGGCAACTTTGTATCCACTGTTGTCCGGGAAGGCCAGATCCGGAGGATTGAACACGGTGTCACTGTCATCGCCACAGGCGCGCGGGAGCACAAGCCGGACGAGTACCTGTACGGAAAAGACCCCCGTGTGGTGACGGGTCTTGAGCTGGACGAGATGTTCAAGTCCAAAGACCCTCGGCTCGGGAAACTCTCCTCCGCCGCGTTCATCCAGTGCGTGGGTTCCAGGGAGCCGGGCTGTCCCTACTGCTCACGGGTGTGCTGTACCCACTCGGTCGTTTCCGCCCTGCATTTAAAGGAGAAAAATCCGAACATGCGGGTCTATGTGCTTTACCGGGACATCCGGACCTACGGGGAGCGGGAAAATCTCTACACCAAGGCCCGCGAGGCCGGGGTCATCTTCATCCGTCACGACAGAACCAGAAAACCTGTTGTCTTCTCCACAGAAGCCGGGCTTGTTGTGGAAACCGTGGACCACGTGCTTGGCGAAAAGGTCTCCCTTCCCGTGGACCTTGTGTGCCTTGCCACAGCGGTTGCGCCGTACAAGGACGAGCGGCTGGCCCAGTTTTTCAAGGTGCCTTTGAACGAGGACGGGTTTTTCGTGGAAGCCCACGTCAAGCTCAATCCCTCCTCCTTTGCCACGGACGGCGTGTTTCTCTGCGGGCTTGCGCACTATCCCAAGCCCATTGATGAAAGCATCGCTCAGGCCCAGGCGGCGGTGTCCTCGGCGGTCACGCTTTTGGCCAAAAAGACGGTCTCCACCAGCGGCGCTATTGCCTCGACAGACCCCCGCGCGTGTTCTTCCTGCGGGGTGTGCGTCTCCATCTGCCCCTACAGCGCGCCCGGATTTGTCAAGGAGGGGCCGAACACAGGCAAGGCGGAGATCAATCCGGCGCTCTGCAAGGGCTGCGGCCTGTGCGTCGCCTCCTGCCGCTCCGGCGCCATTCGCCTGGGAGGGTTTGACACCAGCCAGGTGTTTGCCATGATCAGCTCGGCGTTCAACTAATACATAGCGGCATAAATAATTGCGCATCCTGGATGAGAGGGCGGCCACAGGGGGCCGCCCCATAAGCGCTAAGTTGTTTGATGAATTCTAACATACCGATATAATTGATTTGTTCGTGCGCGTGGAGTATCTAATAATGCATTGGATATTTCAT
>JAGVGH010000019.1 GCA_020057225.1 Desulfobacterales bacterium
GGCGATGGCCTCGCTTTCAGGGCATGCCACCGGAGCCTTCAATGCGGACTTTGACCCGCAACACTACATCTTGTGGCTACTTGAGTCAACTGCATACCCATAATTCATTTTTAATACAGGGCAAGACAGCCTTAAGTTGGCGGCATTGTTTGTGCCATTAACTCTCCGGCAACAGCTTTTGCCTGCAAGGGCCAAGAAGGCCGGTTTACCTTCTCCCTGTGCTCTCCAAAACCAAAGGCCAGCGCTCCTCTCCCATCCTAAGCTCGTAGGTGGTGTTTTCGTCAACAAACACCGCCAAGACCGGCTTCTTCTGGATTTGTCCGTCAAGATTGATATAGGGCTTGACCCGGCGGATCAAAATGAAAAGATCCTCCTCGCCTTCGCGGATCATCTTGGCCTGGCTTACCGGTACGGAAAGCCGGAGCCGCAGGAGGTTATTGGCGTCCATGGCGCCCGCCGAGTTGGAGGCAAAGCTCTTGGGCCCTGTTCCCACATGGAACGGCCGTCCTGTCACCGCGCCCACGTAGAGTTTATCATCCTCCAGGGTGACGGTTATAAGAAACTCGCCCTTTTCGATGTCATACTGGTGGACCTTGATGAACCGTGCGGGCACCGCCATGTTGCAGGGTTTGTATTTGACATAGCGCATGAGTCCCTTCCAGTCCTCATAACGCTTGGTGTATCTTTCCTGGGACTCGAACTCGTCGCGCTTGGGCTGGGAAGGGTAAGGGGTAGGCCGCTTGCCGAGACGGTAAATGTTTTCGACATAGCCCACCGTGTCGAAAAGATCATCCACGCCATAGACGATTTTGAGATCCGTTCTTGGGCGGTAGGTGAAACGCAGCTCCCCTGCCTTGGTTTTTCCCAGGGTCTGGGCGGCGGCAAGGGAAGGCAGAAGAAGCGCGGCGCACACAAGCGCCACAGGAACAGCGCGGAAAAGATGACGGATACGGTTCACGGCAAAGCCTCCCTCGCTTGTGGCGGCGCGACATGGCCGTTTAAGGAGCGTCCGGGTTTGTCCCGTGACCACCGGGAAAGGGCCTCTCACCATGCCCCGGCTGTAAGCGCGCCCGGACCTTTTTACACGCCAGTTCCTCCTCTTAATCAATAATTTGCAATTTTGTCAATAGTTTTTACCGCGTTATCCCGTTCCCGCCCCTTCTTTGGCACCGTTTCCTCCCTCTTGAGAACCCTGCGTAAATCCGCTACCATAAATTTTGGAGGAACCCACCCATGAAAAACCAGCGCTCCGTCCACCTGTCCGCCCTTGCCCCCGCGCTCCTGGCACTGGCAATCCTTGCCCAGGCCGCCCTTGTTCCGGAGGCCCGCGCCATCTACAGTTGGTTCCAGGAAGGCGAGGACGCCCTCCTTTCCGGACGCTACCAGGAGGCCGTCACCGCGTTCACACGCTCCATTGAAGTCGGGGAGGACAGCAAAGCCTATTACAACCGGGGAATCGCGTACCGGCGGCTTGGAAACGACAAGGCGGCCCTTGCGGATTACACCCGGGCGGCCGCCCTTGCGCCCGGCTTTGCCGACGCGTACAACAACCGGGCAACCATCTATTTGGGCCAGGGCCTGTACGCGGAGGCTATGAGCGACTGCCTGCGCGCCCTGGCGTCCAAGCCGGACCACAAGAACGCCCTGAACCAGCTCGCCTGGCTTTACGCCACAGCTCCCGAAGACAAACTTCGGGACGGTAAAAAGGCCCTCGTGTACGCCAGGAGGGCCGTTTCTTTGAGCAGGGGGGAAGACCCCGGAACTCTGGACACGCAGGCCGCGGCCCACGCGGAGCTTGGCCAGTTTAAAGAGGCCTTGGCCACCGGGGAAAAGGCTCTTCGGCTTTTGAAAAGCCAGGGAGGGGAGGGCGCGGAGGAATACGAGGCCCGGCTTGCCCTGTACCGGAAGGGACTTCCTGTGCGGCTTGCGTCCGAGGGCGCGTCCGAGACGCCGGGAAGGCATCCGGTCCAGGACGCGGTGCCGGCCTTGCCGCCTGGCCGGGAGACGCCCTCCCGGGAGGAAACGGCGGACCAAGGTCCGGAAGCTGTCGCGCGCCCCCTCACCCTCCAGACAGGGGCGTTTCAGAACAAGGCGCTGGCGGAAAAACGCAGGGAGGAGCTCAAGGCAAAGGGATTCGCCGCATGGCTGAGCACGCGGATGGATTCCCAGGGCAAGGCCTGGCATATTGTCAATGTGGGCCACTATGACAACATGATTCAGGCCAAGGCCGCGTATGAGGCGTTTACGGAGAAGACAGGACTTGCCTCCATTATCCGCAAAAGCGGGGGAACACCGGCTCCGCCCCGCTAACACCAGGATGCAATCAGACATTACCAAAAAGCAACGTCCTCACCCCGGCCCTCTCCCACGGGGAGAGGGAGCTTTCAGCCATTCCTTTGGCTTGGCAGCCCTCCTGGGCGATTTCCCTTTTAATGACAAGACCCGGTTCCCGTTTGAGACGGCTGAGATAGGCCATGTAGGGAGGCAGAAACCTGTCTCCGCGGTTGCAGGCAAGGCGATGATGATTTGGCCGTCTTTTGGGTTGAGCCAGGGAAACGGCCCGAATCCCCGCTGAAAAAACCGGTTTTTGGAAAAAAGGCCATGCCCCGGGAGGCGCAGGGACCGCCGAAAGTCTCCCGGGGAACAGGCCCGAAGTTTTCCAGAACGTGGTTTTGGGCCTGGTTGGTGATGATGCCCGAGCAGGCCTTGCGCCGGGGCAAGGCCCATTTGTCCGCGAGAAGGACTCGCATCCCTTTGCGGCTCATGCTCCGCGCCCGGCGGCCCCTGCAGGGCCCGCCCCGGCCACGATGGCGTCAAAACGCTCCATGGCCCCCCATTCTTTCGCGCTTATTTGCCGGTGAATTTCGGCTCCCGTTTTTCAACAAAAGCAGTCATGCCCTCCATGCGGTCCTCCGCCGGGAACACAAGGGCCATGGCCTCGCGCTCGAACGCCAGCCCCTGGGCAAGGGCCGTGTCCAAGGCTATTTTTATGGCGGTTTTGGAGCGCTGGACCGCCAGGGGCGCCCGGGCCGCGATGCGGCGCGCGACTTTCCGGGCCTCGTCCATGAGGGATTCCGCCGGATAGACATGGTTCACCAGTCCAATCCGGAGCGCCTCCGCGGCGTCAATCATGTCCCCGGTGAAGATAAGCTCGCTGGCCATGCCGCGCCCGATGAGCCGGGTCGCGCGCTGGGTGCCGCCAAAGCCGGGGAAAAGGCCAAGGCCCACCTCGGGGAAACCGAATTTCGCCTTTTCCGACGCGATGCGGAAGTCACAGGCCATGGCCAGCTCGCATCCCCCGCCCAGGGCAAATCCGTTGATTGCGGCGATGACGGGCTTTTCCATGGCGTCCAGAACGTCCATCGCGGCCTGTCCCCGGGCGATGAAATTGCGGAAGGCCACCAGGTTCAGGTCTTTCATCTCCTTGATGTCCGCGCCCGCCACAAAGGCTTTGCCCGCGCCGGTCACGATAACGGCCCGCGCCCCGGGGTCGGATTCCAGCATGCCCGCGGCCACAGCGAGTTCGGCCAGCGCGTTGGAGTTAAGGGCATTGAGGGCTTTTTCGCGGTTCATGGTGATAAGGGCGATGTCGTCTTCACGCGTGACCAGGATGTCCTTGAAGTCGGTCATGTCGGGTTTTCCTCCTTGGTGTTTGCCGGGCCGCGCGGGCCCGTGTGGGTGTTCCAGGCCCGGCGTCCGGGATGCGGACGGGTCCGGTTTTGGATGTGCAAGCTGTATTCTGCCTACATCGGCGCCAAGGGCAAGTCAAGGGCGGCCAGACCGGCTATTCCCGTTACAGCGGTTCCGGGGCGGGGAGATATCTTAACCCGGCAAAAGAGGAAAGAAGGCTTTAGATTCTATGTCCGGATTATCCGCGTTTTTTGAGTAGATAATGTCTGTGCCGTGGTCCTGGGGTTGAAACCCCGGGCCAAGTCAAAAACCTTGCCGCACCGCGGCTGCTATGAGGAAAAATGCCCATTTTATAACTAAAAACACGAC
>JAGVGH010000271.1 GCA_020057225.1 Desulfobacterales bacterium
CATAATTGGCGTAGGTTGGGTGGTTCCGGGCCGCAAGGCCCGGGTTCACCCAACATTTCTAAATGATTTCTATGTGTTGGATGAACCTGCCCTACGGGCAGAACCATCCAACCTACGTTAAATTTGTCGTTTCTATGAGTTTTGCAATTGCCTCCTAACTCCTAGATTCTAACTTCTCCGGCTCCGCCGGTTTAAGTCAAGGGTTTACCACGTCCGCCGGGCGCCCGCGCGCGGACGGCGGACGTTTTCCATGTTTCCTCAACAAAGCGGCAAGGACCGCGAAAAAACCTCACAGGAAGGAGCAATCTCCTATGACTCCCAAGGACGTTTTGGCATTTGCCAAGGAAAAAGGCGCCAAGGTCGTTGACATCCGTTTCATGGACTTCCCCGGAATCTGGCAGCACTTTTCAGTGCCGATATGCGAGCTGGATGAAGGCGGTTTTGAGGACGGCTTTGGCTTCGACGGCTCGAGCATCCGGGGATGGCAGCCCATCAATCTTTCGGACATGCTGGTGATTCCGGACGCCGCCACCGCGGTCATGGACCCGTTCTTCGCCGTGCCCACCCTGGTTCTCATCGGCAACATCGCGGACCCCATCACCCGCGAGCCCTACACCCGCGACCCCCGGAACATCGCCAAGAAGGCCGAGGCCTACCTCAAGAGCACCGGAATCGGCGACACCGCGTATATGGGACCCGAGGCCGAGTTCTTTATTTTTGACGACGTGCGCTACGACTCCAAGCCCAACGCCGGGTACTACTTCCTCGATTCCATCGAGGGC
Source organism: Desulfobacterales bacterium (assembly GCA_020057225.1). GTDB lineage: Bacteria > Desulfobacterota > Desulfobacteria > Desulfobacterales > Desulfatibacillaceae > JAGVGH01. The sequence goes on from JAGVGH010000271.1 coordinate 783, forward strand.
GTGTGGAACACAGGCCGGGACGAGTGCCCCAACCTGGGCTACAAGCCGCGCCTCAAGGAAGGGTATTTCCCGGTGCCGCCCATTGACCATCTCCAGGATCTCCGCACCGAGATGCTGCTCACCCTGGAAAACCTGGGCATCGCTGTGGAGTGCCAGCATCACGAGGTCGCCACCGCGGGCCAGGCCGAGATTGACATGCGTTTCGCTCCGCTGCTCAAGATGGGCGACCAGCTCGCGTGGTTCAAGTATGTGCTCAAGAACGTGGCTGTCAAAAACGGCAAGACAGTGACCTTCATGCCCAAGCCGCTCTTTGGCGACAACGGCTCCGGCATGCATACCCACGTCTCCATCTGGAAAGACGGCAAGCCGCTCTTTGCCGGCGACAAGTACGCGGGCGTTTCGGAAATGGCGCTGTGGGCAATCGGCGGCATCATCAAGCACTGCAAGGCCCTGTGCGCGTTCACCAACCCCACCACCAACAGCTACAAGCGGCTGGTGCCGGGCTACGAGGCGCCGGTGAATCTGGCGTACTCAAGCCGCAACCGTTCCGCCGCGGTGCGCATCCCGATGTACTCGACCAGCCCCAAGGCCAAGCGCATCGAGTTCCGTACCCCGGACCCGTCCTGCAACGGCTACATGGCGTTTTCGGCGATTCTGATGGCGGTTTTGGACGGCATCCAGAACAAGATGGACCCGGGCGATCCCCTGGACAAGGACATCTACAGCCTGCCGCCGGAGGAGCTGGCAAAGGTGGAATCCGCGCCCGGCTCCCTGCCCGAGGCCCTGGACGCCCTCAAGGCCGACCATGAGTTCCTGCTCAAGGGAGGAGTCTTCACCCAGGACGTGCTCGACATGTGGATTGACTACAAGATCGAGAAGGAAGTGGACCCGGTTCGGCTGCGGCCTCATCCGCACGAGTTCTCCCTGTACTTCGACATCTAACAGGGGATGTTGGGACGGGCTGAAAAGCGCGTGAAGTAAAAAAACGCCGGGCAGGGCGGGCCGCTCAAGAGAGGCGGACCGCCTTCCCGGCGTTTGTTGTTGCGGCGTTTTCCGATGAGGGCTTGAGGGTCGCGGCAAGGGGTTGCGGAGGACAGACGGCGGAGGCGGAATTGCCACACATAAGAAGGGGTTTTCAGAAAAATTTTTTGATTGAATTTGCTGTCCAGCGCGGTTATGCGGGCGATGCCGTCTCTCCGGGGATGCTTGGTTCTGGCGGGATTCCGGAGCATCAAACCTGAAGGGTGGCTGTTTATGCGGGGCAGCAAGCCTTGCTATTCCGCTTGACATAATATGCAAGATGTTGTATCTTGGTTTTGAAACGGCGGGGTGCGGCAGGAACCCTCAAAAAAAGCGGAGGTTATGCGTGTTCCATCTCATAAAGGCCAAGGTGAGTCCATGATTGTAAACTTTAAGGACCGTGAGTCTGAAAAAGTTTACAATTACCAATTTTCCAAATCATTGCAAGGCATTGCGCGTACAGCCAGAAGGAAGCTCAGCCAACTGAACGCGGCGGCCTCCCTTTCAGACCTGAAGGCCCCTCCCAACAACAAACTGGAGGCGCTCGGGGGAGACCGCGAAGGCCAGCACGCAATCAGAATAAGCGATAAGTGGCGCATCTGCTTTATTTGGAAACACAATAACGCACATGATGTGGAAATTACGGATTACCACTAAAAGCAAGAGACGGAATCACCCCGCCGTTTACCCGTTCGCATGGGATGCGCGGTTCCATCTCCGGCAAGCGCGGGACCGGTTTTGCAACTCATCCATTGGTGAGAATGAGGTTTTATAATGAGCATTGATTATGAAGAAGACACATCCCCCATCACCCCGGGTGAGGTTCTGCTCGAGGATTTCATGATTCCCCTTGGAATCAGCCAAAACAGGCTTGCCAGGGAAATCAGGGTTCCTCCCGGAAGAATCAACGATATATTGAGGAAAAACAGGACGATAACCGCCGATACCGCCATGCGGCTGGGGGCATATTTCGGAACAAGCCCGCGTTTCTGGCTGAATCTCCAGATGGACTATGATCTTGAAACAGCACGGAGAACACTTTCCGCCATCATTGACAGAGATGTTTTGCCCTTGGCCAAATCCATTTGAAAAGCCGATGGCGCATATTTCAAATTTGGTGGGGTAATTGCGTAACTTTTAGAGGCAATTACGCAATTGCCTCTAAAAGTTGAGAAAATAGGAGGCAATTGCAAAACTCATAGAAACGACAAATTTAACGTAGGTTGGATGGTTCCGCCCGTAGGGCAGGTTCATCCAACACATAGAAATCATTTAGAAATGTTGGGTGAACCCGGGCCTTGCGGCCCGGAACCACCCGACCTAGGCCAATTATGCAATTACCTCATAGATTTTAATGTAACTTTACAAAGCGGAACTAACCTGAATTTCCCCTCCGCGCCGCCCGGGGCTCCATCCCCAGGGCGCAGAGCATCCGCATGTCATCCTCCGGCACCCTTCCTTTGGCGGTAAGATAGTTCCCGGTCATCACCCCGCCCGCCCCCGCGAAAAACACCAGCGGATGCAAATCCCCAAGGTTCGCCACTCTCCCGCCGCACACCACAATCTCTTTTTCCGGCAACACATACCGCAGGAGCGCGATGATTTTCAGGCACCGCAACGGGGAAACCCCGGACGCCTTTTCCAGGCGCGTCCCGGGAATGGGGATGAGAAAATTCACAGGCGCCGAGTCCACATCCAAATCCCTCAAGGCCAGGGCAAGCTCCAATACCTGGGCGTCTGTTTCCCCAAGGCCGAACAGCCCTCCGGCGCACACGCTCATACCCGCGTCCCGGGCGTTTTCAATGGTCTTGATCCTCTCCGCCCAGGTGTGGGTCGTGCAGATGTGCGGGAAAAAACTCTCCGCGGTCTCCAGATTGTGGTGATAGCGGGTGATGCCCGCCTTGCGGAGCGCCGCGAAATCCACCGGTCCCAGAGCGCCCAGGGAGGCGCAGAGGGAAAGCCCTTTGATGTCCGCCAGCTCGGCCATGGACGCGGCCACCGCCTCCACCTCCCGGGCCGGCAGGCGTCCGCCGCTGGTCACCACGGAAAACCGGTGGATGCCGCGTCCCGCCGCGTACAAGGCCCCGTCCCGGATTTCCTCTCCGGAAACCAGGGGATACACGGGCGCCCCGGTTTTCGCCCGGGCGGACTGGGCGCAAAAGGCGCAGTCCTCCCCGCATTTGCCGGATTTTCCGTTTAAAATCGCGCACAAATGGACCCCGTTTCCAAACGCGCGCTCCCGCAGCATATTGGCGCCGGGAAGGATGTCCCACACGCGCCTTTCCGGTGTCGCGGCAAGCTCCTCCAGCACCCGGGTTTCCGGTCTGTATCCCTCGCCAATGGCTTCGGCAAGCTCCAGCGCTTCCCTGGTATTCATTTCCCGCTCCAGTCAAACCCTTCAAATGTCCGTTTCAGAACGGACGGCGTGATTTCCGCCAAAGGCCCGGTCTCCCCGACAACAGGAACCTTGCCGTAGTTTTCAATGGCGCGCCGGTTGCCCGGGTTGAGCGGCCCGTTCATCACCACTCCCAAAACTCCGATGCCCGCGTTCTCAAGTTTTTCCACCGTGAGAAGCGTGTGGTTGATGGTGCCAAGCCCGCTCCGGGCGACCACCAAAACCGGCAGGGCGAGTTGCCGCATGAGGTCGAGCATGAAGGCGTGGCTGTTTACAGGGACCATCACCCCGCCCGCGCCCTCGACAATCAGCGGCCCGTCCCAGGAGGGAAGGGTGATTCCCGCAAGGTCAATCTCCACCCCGGCAAGGGCGGCGGCCGCGTGGGGGGAGAGCGGGGGGGCGAAAATATGGCTTTCCGGAAAAAAGCGCTCTTCCGGCAGTCCTGTGGCCTTCCTGACCCACTGGGTGTCTGTCCCCTCGGACGAGCCGGTCTGCAGGGGCTTCCAGTATCCGGCGCCGGGAATCCCGGCTGTGAGGACCGCGGAGACAAAGGTCTTGCCTACGCCGGTGTCCGTGCCTGTGACGAAAATCCTCCGGGGGATTGCGTGTGTCAAGCCTCCCCCTTTTTCCATGCTTCAAAGGCGCTGACAAGGCGCTCCACATGCTCCCAGGTGTGGGCCGCCGAAAGGGTCAGACGGATCCGGGCTTTTCCGGGCGCCACAGAAGGGGGACGGATGCCCATGGCGAGGATTCCCTGCTTTTCTAAGCGGGCGGAAAGCTCCATGGTTCTGCTGTCGTCGCCAATAATCACCGGGATGATTTGGCTCGCGGACGCTCCGGTGTCCAACCCCAGACCCTGGAGGACGCTCCGGACATGCTCCGCCTTGGCGCGAAGCTCCGCGCGCTCTTTTTCCATAAGGGGAACCAGGTCCAGGGCAGCGTCCACGGCTCCGCCCACGGATGGCGGAAGCGCGGTGGAATAGATAAACCCGGCGCAGCGGTTGACGAGGTATTCCGCAACCTTGTTGTGGCAGGCCACATAGGCGCCAAAGGAGCCCAGGGCCTTGCCAAAGGTTCCCACCACGATGTCCGCCAAGCCGCCGTGGCACAGTCCCATGCCGTTTTCGCCGAAAACCCCTGTGGCGTGGGCCTCGTCCACCACAAAAACCGCGTCGTGCCGCCGCGCGAGATCCGCCAGGGCGGGCAGGTCCGGGATGTCTCCATCCATGGAGAACACGCTCTCGGTAACAACAAGGCGCCGGGAATACCGTCCACGGGTTTCCTCCAGGAGGGTTTCCAGGGCGGCCAGATCGTTGTGGGGCCAGACCGCCGCCTTGCACCGGGCAAGGCGCGCGCCCTGGATGATGCTGTTGTGGTTGAGGGAGTCGGAGACAATGAGGGAGTCTTTGTCCACAAGGGCGGGCAGAACCGTGGCGTTGGCCTGGAACCCGGAGGACATGGCCAGGACACGCTCTTTGCCTTTCAGGGCCGCGAGCTTTTTTTCCACCGCCTCCATCCACCCGTGACTCCCGCAGACAAGCCGGGAGGCTGTGGCGCCCGCGCCGTGTTCCATAACATAACGCGCGGAGCGCTCCATGACCAGGGGATGCCGGGAAAGCCCAAGATAGTCGTTGGAGCAGAAATTCAACAGCCTCCGGCCTTCCCATTCCACTTCCGCCGCCGAAAGCTGTTTCAGGTGCTTGAGCTTTCTCAGGCGGTTCAGGTCTTTTCTTGCGGCAAGCTCCTCGTCCACAAAGGCGAATTTCTCCCGCGCCCTGTCCCCGGCCCCGCCGCTCCACGCTTCGCGTTTCATTGTTCCAGTTCCTCCACAACCCCGCGCATGGCGGCGCATAAATGGTCCAGATCGTCCGCTTCGATAATGTAGGGCGGCATGATGTACACCAGTTTTCCAAAGGGGCGGACCCAAACACCGCGCTCCACGAATTTGCGCTGGATTTCCGCCACGTTGACGGGAGAGCGGGTCTCGACCACGCCGATTCCGCCCAAAACCCGGACATCCGCCACCCAGGGGAGTTTTGCGCAGGGCGTCAGCCCTTCGCGCATCCGCGTCTCCATGGTGTGTATCCGCTTTTCCCAGGGCGATTCCTCCAGCAGGCGGATGCTGGCCAGGGCGGCGGCGCATGCCAGGGGGTTGCCCATGAAGGTGGGCCCGTGCATGAAAACCCCGGGCGCGCCCTGGCAGATTCCCTCCGCCACTTCCCGCGTGGCCAGGGCGGCGGCGAGGGTCATGGTCCCCCCGGTCAGGGCCTTGCCCAGACAGAGAATGTCCGGGCGCACATCCGCGTGGCCGCAGGCGAACATTTTGCCGGTACGTCCAAAGCCCGTGGCGATTTCGTCGGCGATGAAAAGAAGGCCGTTTTCCCGGGCAAGCTCCCGCGCTCTGGAAAGCCATGCCGGGGAATAGAAGCGCATGCCGCCGGCGCCCTGGACAACAGGCTCCAGAATAAGCGCGGCGAGGGTGTCCCGGTGCTCCCGCATGAGCGCGGCGAGGGGGGCGGTGTCGGCCTCTTCAAAGGGCGCGTCAAATCCCGCCTTGGGGGCCGGAGCGAAAAGCTGTTCCGGCAGGATTCCTGAAAAAAGGGTATGCATGCCTGTTCCGGGGTCGCACACGCTCATGGCGCCCAGAGTGTCTCCATGGTAACCGGAGCGGACAGCAAGAAACCGTTTTTTGCGTGGCCTGCCCATGGCGTGCCAGTATTGGACGGCCATTTTAATGGCCACCTCCACCGCCACAGAGCCGGAGTCGCATACAAAGACTTTGTCGAGTCCCGGGGGAGCGAGGCGGACCAGCTCGCGGCACAGGAGCGCGGCAGGCTCATGGGTGATGCCGCCGAACATGACGTGGGACATTTTTTCCAGTTGGGCGGCCATGGCGGCGTTGAGGGCGGGATGATTGTAACCGTGGATGGCGCACCACCAGGAGGACATGCCGTCAATGAGTTCGCGTCCGTCGGCGAGCCGCAGGCGGGTTCCCTTTGCCGAGACCACGGGGTAAACAGGCAGAGGGGAGGTGACGGAAGTGTAGGGATGCCAGACGTGTTGGCGGTCAAGTTCGAGGAGTTCGGCAATGTCCATGGGCGGTCCGTTGGGTGCTGGGTGTGAAAAGAGGGCGGTCATGTCGTCAACCGCAATCGGATTTAGTGGTTAACAAAACACGGGGCAGGGGTCAAGAGGAGATGCGCGTGGTTGGAATAGGGGCCTTGGTCCGCCCGTAGGGGGCTATGACCCCATTATGGAACTTTTACGGAGCGTCAGTTTTTTTTACGCCGTTTGACCGGCCCTTGGGGCGCGCTGCGGAGAATTCCGTTTATTTATCAAATTATTAAAGAGGGTTATAGTTTTTTTCTGTTTTCATCCGTCTGGTACGGCCATTGCCATCTGTTCCTAAAATCGGTTGTCGGCCAGGGGACTTGATGGAAAAACCTGAACTCCACATTTGTGTTGTTGACAGAAACCGCAATGTGCGGGAATTTCTGCGCAGGGAATTGTCCAAGGACGGTTACCATGTGGCTGTCGTGGCCGACAGGGCCTGCCTGATGGCGGGGCTGTGTGGCGTTGATCCCTTGGATATTGTCATTTTGGATGTGGATCTGCGCGGCGTTTGCGGAATGGAACTCCTGCGCGCGCTCACATCCCGGACCCCTTCGATTCCCGTGATTGTCCACACCTACGCTGAAGAGGTCCGGAAAAAAGATTTGGCGGGGGCCGCGGCGTTTGTGGAAAAAGACGGAACCGTGGAGAGGTTAAGGGAAACCGTCCGGGACGTGGCCTTGCGGTGGTATCCGGACCGGGCTTCAGGGAACCTTTAACGGCCAGGAAAAGGCCGGCGCCTTTAAGGAGGCAACACAAAGCGGGAGGGAAGCATTATGGAAGATGCCAGGGTACTGTTGGTGGATGACGAGGTTTCCTTCATTGAAACCATGGCCAAACGGCTTGCCAAGCGCAACCTGTCGGTGGCAAGCGCCTCTTCGGGGGAGGAGGGACTGGCGGCCTTGGCGAAGGACACCCAAACCGATGTTGTCATTCTGGACGTGAAAATGCCCGGAATGGACGGCATTGACACGTTAAGGGAGATTAAAAAGGCCTATCCTCTGGTGGAGGTCATCATGCTCACCGGCCACGCCACCGTGGAGACAGCCATTGACGGCATGCGCCTTGGGGCTTTTGACTACCTGATGAAGCCTTGCGAGCTGGACGAGCTTTTGAAAAAGGTCAAAGACGCGAAGATTAAAAAGAACGCGCACGAGGAAAAAATCCGCGAGGCGAGGGCCCGGGAAATCGTGCTCCGCAGAGGGGACTGATTGGGGCGGTTTTCCGGATAAGCGGAGCGGCGGCGTTTATCACGGGCGTCTTTTCGCGGAAAACAGGGGACGGCTTGGCGGACGGACGGGGAAGGCGCAGGGAATGGAGAGGAGGAGAGTCGTCCAACTTGGCATTGCCCTGCTTATCGGACTGGTGTTTTTTGTGTCGTCCAGGCTGGAAGGCACCCGGTTCCAGGTGCTGGGAGACCCGGACCAGGCGCTTTCCAAACTGGTGAAAGAGGACTTCACGGTCAGGGCGTCCGCTACAGGGGAGGGATATGTCCTTGAGTTGAAAATCGGCGCGGAGGTTCCGGAAGGCGCTGTTCCAGAGCATCTCGAAAATACGGCCGCCCGCGCGGGACAGCGCGGTGTAACACTTCGCCACGTGGACGGGCTGGAGTCCAAAGGTAAACTATTTATTTGTCTTCTGGCAGTCATCGTCTTTTTATTTGTCGCCGAACCGGTTCCCCTGGAGATCACCGGCATCCTCATCGGTGTTTTCCTGTCAGTTCTCGGGATAACCGACATCAAGGGCGCCTGGGCGCCCTACATGCATCCGGTTGTTTTGTTCAGCATGGCCTGCCTGGCCGGCACGCTGGCCTTTGACAAGGCGGGACTTACGCGGAGGCTTGCCTTTTTCATCACCCGCAGGGCGGGCGTGAATCCTGTGCGGTTCACGTTTTTTTTCGCCATAAGCCTAGGACTCGCGTCCTGTTTCGTCCATGACGCGGCGGCGACCTCCATCGGGCTTTTCACCCTGGTTCCGCTGATGAAGGCCGCTGGAATCAAACCCCACTCCAACACCGCCAAATTCATGGTGCTGTCGCTTCCCTTTGCCTGCTCCGCGGGCGGCATGGGAACCCTCATCGGCGGAGGGCGCTGCATGCTTTCCGCGGCATTTCTTGGTGATCTCACCGGCGGACAGAATACCCTGTCCTTTGCGGGATGGGCGCTATACTGCCTGCCTGCCGCCCTTGTCTGCGTGCCTTTGGCTGTTCTCACTGTCTATCTGGTCTTCAACCCTAAAAAGGACGGTACTGCCTGCGCGCTTCCCGTTTTTGAAAACCACCCCGGCCCCTGGAGCGGGGAAGAGAAGAAAACCGCGTGGATACTGACCGTTCTTCTCGCGGTGTGGCTTTCTTCGGATCTGCACGGCCTTGACTATTCTGTGACAGGAATGCTCGGAATCGCGGCTTTGGTTCTCTCAAACACCCTCAAATGGGAAGATATTCACGCCAATCTGGAATGGGGCGCGACCCTCTTTGTTTTTGGCGGCTGCGTTTCCCTTGGCCTTGCCATGGAAAGCTCGGGCGCCGCGAAATATTTTTCCAGCCTGCTGCTGCCCCTTTTTCAAGGGGCAGGCTGGCCCGCGCTTTTTCTTTGCCTGGGCGTCCTTTGCGCTCTGCTCGCCAACATCATGCCCGCGGCGGCGGCCGCGGCCATGTTGCTTCCGGTCGCCATTCGGCTTGCCATGGCCCTTGGAGTCAACCCGGTTGTCACCGCCCTGTGTACCGGAACCATGACCTCCCTTACAATGTTGCTGGCCATCGGATGTCCGGCGAACGCCATTGCCCAGAGTTACCGTTTTTTCAAGCCCCGTGATCTTTCCAGGGCCGGGGCCTTTGTCACACCGGTTCTTGTTGGCGTCCTTTTTGTTGTCGCGGCCGTGTGGTGGAAAACGCTTGGGCTGTTGTGACAAAGCGCCAAAGGCGGCGTCCCGCCCCGGCGGAGAAACCGGGGGTCAAGGAGGCTACCATGATACGCGTTCCTGTGAATGTGCTTTTGGTGGACGACGAGAAAGACTTTGTGGAGATGCTGGCCTTGCGGCTCCGCGAGACCGGAGAGGTGGTCCACGAGGCCTACGGCGGCAGGCAGTGTCTGGAATTGCTCGCGGAGAAGGATATTGACGTGGTTGTCCTGGATATCAGGATGCCCGAGATGGACGGCCTTGCGGTGCTCAGGGAGATCAAGCGGCTGCATCCTGTCGTGGAGGTCATCCTGCTGACAGGGCATGGCTCCGTGGATTCGGCGGTGGAGGGCATGAAACTCGGGGCCTTTGACTACCTGAACAAGCCTGCGGATTTTAAAGACCTCATCGAAAAACTCGAAGGCGCGCGTAAACGCAAGGCGGAGCAGGACGAGCGCATCCGGATGGCCGAGGCCCGGGTGCTGACCCGGAAAAGCGGGATGTTTTAATCCGTTGGGCGGCGTCCGTTTTGCCGTTTCCGATTAGATTCTCTGTTTGGATTATCTATGTTTTTTAAGTAGTTAATGTCTAATACCAAGGTGCAATCAGACAAGGTATGCCCTCGCCCCGGCCCTCTCCCACAGGGAGAGGGAGATTGAGCGGGAGCGGGAGCTTTCAGCAGGTATTACGGATTGGGCCGCATTTTGGTATGAGCCGTGGTCCTGGGGTTGAAACCCCAGGCTATCTCAAAAACCTTGCCGCTCCGCGGCTGCCATGAGGATAATAGCCCTTTTTATTACAAAAAAACACAACAAAAATGATTTTTATTCTAAGTCCTTAATTCTCCGGCACCTCCGGGTACTGACCTCCAAAATACCTGGAAACAACCTCCTTTTGGCTTGGTGACACCCTGAAGCGGCGGGCCTCCGGACCCGCGCTCTTCCCTGGCGCTCCGGCGGCCCCATGGCTGAAACGGCCCGGGTCCGGCTCCGGAACGAGGCGCCGCGCGCCCAGTCCCTCCATGCCCCTGCGGAGGGAAGTGTCCAGCCGCCGTTCCATATCTTCCATCGCCTCCCATTTTTCCTTGCTGACCTCGTCTCCGGGATCCGCAAGACGCGCGGTCTAAATCACTTTTTCCTGGCATGGCACACCCCTGGTTAAAGGCAGCCCGCATTTCCGGAACAAGATTATCAGCTTTGCCGCGTTCCGGCAAGGGTGAGCGCCGCTGAAAACGCCACAGCGCGCGCGGCAAAAGGCTTTTCCGGCGCGGTCCGGCCTTTTGAATGCTGAACAGCTTGATATTCCGGAATAAAAGAAGTATGGTCCCTCCATTGGCCAGAAGGCGGGCGGCAGGCCGGGGCTTTGCCCGCGCAAGGGGGTAATCCAGACATAAGGACCTTTCGGCTTTGGCTGGAAAGCGCGAAGGCCCAGCGGAGGTATCCGGGATAAACATGGACACCCAGAAACCAAACCTGTTCCAAACCCCCCGGTTCCCGCAAATAGCGGCCTGGGTTCTCGCTTCCGCCCTGGCCGTCCTGTGTGTCTGCTGCCTTCCGGCCGCGGCGTTTGCGGAAGCTGTGGGCGATGTTGTCCTTGTTCTGGACAACTCGGGCAGCATGAAAAAGAACGACCCCGGCTTCGCCGCCCGGGACGCGGCGCGCCGGTTTATCCTGGATATGGGATCCTCCGCCCGCGTAGGCATCGTCCTTTTCGACGAGACCGCCCGCCTTGTCCATCCCCTTGTTGCCCTGGCGGATTTGGGCGCCCGGGAAAGCCTTCTTGCGGCCACCGGCAAGGTTGACTACGCTGGCAAACTCACGGACAGCCCGGCGGGCGTCGAGCGGGCCATGTACGAGCTGGGGACCGCTGGACGCCCGGAAGCGCGCAGGCACATCCTTTTTCTGACAGACGGCGTTGTTGACACGGGAAACCGCGAAAAGAGCGCGGAACGGGAGCGCTGGCTGAGGGTTGACCTCGCCGCCGAGTGCCAGAGAAAAGGCATCCGCATCCTGGCCATCGCCTTCACCGACGCCGCGGATTTTCAGCTTATCCAGACTCTTGCGGGAACAACAGGCGGAACCTACCACCGCGCGCCCCGGGCGGAAGATATCGGCCCGGTGTTCGTCAAGGCGCTTGAGGAAATCACGGGATCCGCCGCCGTTCCGGCCGCGGCCGCCCCCCAGGCCCCTGCCCGGCCTGTTTCCCAGGGGGGGGAGGAAGCCGGTCCCCCAGGGATATCTGTCTCTCCCCGCCTTATTCTTCTTTTCGGCATGTTTCTTTTGTTTCTTGTGCTTGCGGCCGGAGCCTTTGCCGTCTGGAGGTTCCGCGCCCGCGCGCGGGGAGCGGGCAAGACCCGCCGCGCCGGAAGCGGTCCTAAAACCCCTGTTTCCGCGCGCCTGGCGCCCGAGGGAGGGGAAACCGGAATAGGGCCTGTGGAACTGGACCGAATGGTCATGGATGTGGGGCGGAACCCGGAATGCGCCATCCACATCCCTCGGAAAACCGTTTCCGCCCGCCACGCGGCCATTTTTTACAAGGACGGCGCCTTCTATATCGAGGATAAGGGAAGCACCAACGGCACGTTTCTCGAAGGAGTCAAGATAGTTCCTGAAAAGGCGTACCGGCTGAAGAACGGGGATGAGCTGGCCTTTGACGTAATACGGTTTACGTTTTCCCTGGCAGGGCCGCCGGGCGCGGGCCAGACGGTGGTCTCGACACGGGGTAAAGATGGCGCCCTGCTCCAGGCCAGGCCGCTTGGTGGATCTGAGGTTCCGAGAACACCCGGGCCCGTGGGGCTGGACGAGACATCCCGCAACCGGGTGGCGGCCCTGGAGCCTCCAAGGGATTCCGGAGAGGAGGAGCCGAAGGTGGTTTTGCAGGCGCCATCCGCGCCGGCTGTCCACCTGGGGGACATGCCCACTCTGGTTCCGGTGCCGCCTGAGATGTGCAAGAACCATCCGGCATGGCGGGCCGCGGAAATCTGCGAGTCTTGCGGCAAGGGGTTTTGCCGCCAGTGCATGGTGCATCTGTCCGGGAAAAAGCTCTGTGTGTCCTGCGCCAGGGGGGCAAACCGGGACAAGGGTTAGGAGTCAGGAGGCAGATTCGGTGTCCGGATTAACCGCTTTTTTGCGCATGGATTATGGGGCGCCCTGGGGTTGAAACCCCAGGCTGGATCAAAACCCTTGCTGCTATGCGGCTGCCATGAGGGTAAAGGACCATTTATAACAGAAAAATACAATAAAACATGATTTTTTATTTTAACTCCCAACTTCTAGCTCCCAACTCCTGACTTCTCACAAAGGCGCCCAGCGTGACAGACCCCGACGGAAATTCCAAACGCCTTCTCTTCGCCGCCTGGCTCTTCCCTCCCCACGGGGGCGCCAGCGCCCTGCGCAACCTCGGGTTCGTAAAACACCTCCCGAACCACGGCATCCTCCCCCAGGTGCTTTCAAGCACCGCGCCTTTTCCCCTCATGGACCCCTCCCTTCTTGACCAAATACCGCCAGGGGTCCATGTGTTTCGCGCCCGCTACCCCCGTCTTCCACTGGCCGCCCCCTTCCGTCTGAGAAAAGCTGCCGCCCGCTGGGTCCTGGCCGTGGATGAACAGCTTCCCTGGGTGCCTTTTGCCGTCCGCCTCGCACTCCGTCTGCACCGGCAACAGCCTTTTGACGCGGTGTTTTCCACTAGCGCGCCTTTCTCCTCCCACATTGCGGGCCTTTGGTGCGCGCGCCTGCTGGGTCTCCCTTTTGCCGCGGATTTTCACGACCCCTGGGCCGCGTATCTTGAAGGAACATGGCCCACGCCTTTGCACGCGCGGATATGCAGGGGACTGGAAACCGCTGTGGTCCGGGAGGCCAGGCTTGTGGTAACCGTCACGGAGGCCATGCGGGACGGGTTTCTGCGCCGTTACCCGGACTTGCCGCCGGAACGCTTCCATGTCATTGAAAACGGGTTTGACCCCGAGATATTCGACAGCGTTTCCCCGGCCCCGCGGGACCGGCGGCTGACCCTGGTGCATGCGGGCTCGTTTCTGGCGGCCCGGAGTCCGCGTTCTTTTTTCGAGGCATTGCGAACTGTTTTGGACGAGGGGCTGGTTCCCAGGGAGGAAATCCGGGTGCTCCTGGTGGGGTCGGCGGGAAAGGAGGCGGCGCGGCTGAGGGAAGAGATGGGACTAGCCGATGTGGTGGCTATGACAGGGTTTGTGCCTCATACGGAATGCCTTGCAAGACAGCGTTCGGCGGACGCGCTTTTGCTTGTTTTGCCGGAAGGGGAATCCCGGAGCGACGCCCACACGTCCAAGCTGCTGGAATACCTGGCGGCGGGCAAACCCGTTCTTGCCTTGGCGCCGGAAGGGGCGGCCGCGGAGCTGCTCGCGGAGGCGGGCATGCGGCGGGTTGTCAGGCCGGAGGATTCCCGGGGCATTGTCCGGGAGCTCCGGCGGCTGTATCAGGACTGGCGGCAGGGCGCGCTTACGGACAGGCCCGCGTCCGGGGTTGCGGAGCGGCGCGCGCGGGCGGCGCAGTGCGCGAAACTTGCGGGGCTTTTCCGGGAAAAGGTTTTTGCGGAACGAGGCGCCGGAGGCAAGGTGTGAAGCAGATGTTTATAGGAGGTAAGCGCAAAACCTCTTCAAACGGTAAATGGATAGAGTTTCGGACGGTTCCGCAGGAAGGGCGGGCGTACGCGACGGTTTCCTTCCGTAAAACGGATTGTTGAAAATCGCCGCAGTTTTCCTCTCCGATACAATCCCCTAAGCCTCCTTGATGTACATCCCCATGATTTACCGCCGGACAAAACGGGACGCGGCGCTTCCATGGGGTTTGTTTATATTATGAATAAAAACAGTGTGTTGGTGTTATTTTAGGTTTTTTTCGATACATTTTTTCCGATTCCACAGGGTTTTAAAAGGGTTGCCGGCTCCGGGTGAAATCCGGAGACCAGGTTTTCGGGTGAACCCTGGACCGGGGTTTTCGGACGGGAGACGGAAGGCTGCTTGCCAAGCAGGACAGCCAGGCCGGCAGGGCAGAAATTTTGACAAACGACATGGGTAGTTTGGTGGAAAAAGGGGAGGTTGGGGATATGGGTTTTAGGCGCCCGGGGGAGGGGACTTGCGGGGATGGGGAAGGCGATGGAAGGGTTAAAGGGGAATAGGGGAGGGAGGGTGGTAAGGCAGGAAATACAACATGTTGGCTTGAGAAATGACATTAAGCACAAAATGTGTCATTTAAATATAATTTTGATAAATTATGTATAAAATGCTTGACATCGGTTTTAAAAGTATGGAAAGTGATACCATCAGTCTAAGGAATATGATGGGATCAAGAAATCCTGTGAAGGCGGGAAAAGCGCTTGACGGCTTATGGATGTTCTCCAGAGGTTGGGCGACGTTTAAGGAACTGTCCACAAGATGTGGTTTCTGTTGCGGGAAGCGGATAGAAGAACCGGTTTGAAGAGGGGCTGGGCGGGGGAAAACCGCGAGCCAGGCATGGCAAATGCGTAATGTGCCCGTGAAAAGAATCCGGAGAATGGCGGGATGGGCAAAAATTATCTGAGGGAAATCCGGGAGTCCATGCTCCTGAGCAAGGCGGAACTGGCGCGAAAGGCCGGGGTCTCTCCCATCACGGTGGACCGTATTGAGAAAGGGCTGCCGTGCAGGCTTGAGACGCAACGGAAAATCCTTCGCGCGCTGGGTTATCAGCTTACCGACAAGGACCGCGTTTTCGGCGAGTAGGGTGCCATGAAATTTGGTAAGAAGAGTGTCAATTTAATTGGCCTCGACATCGGATCGGGTTCCATCAAGGTTACGGAGCTCGAGGACCGGAAAGATGGCAGATCGCTCAAGCGGTTTGGGATGCTGGAGCTTCCCATGGGCGCCATCGAGGAGGGTATAATCCGGGATGCGGACAAGGTTGCTGAAAAGATCCGCGAGCTGTGCGTCGGATATAATATAAAGGAAGTGAACGCGGCCATATCTATCGCGGGATATTCTGTGATAGTTAAGAATATCATGGTCCAGAAGATGACAGAGGAGGAAATGCAGGAAAACCTCCACGTCGAGGCTGAACAGTATCTTCCTTTTGATGTGAAGGATGTTTATCTGGATTTCCATATCGTAGGAGACAACCCGGAGCGTGACGACCAGATGAGCCTGATTCTGGTCGCGGCCAAGAAGGACATGGTGGACGAGTATGTGACGGTGGTTGAAATGGCGAATCTCAACCCGTGCATTATGGACGTTGACGCTTTTGCCCTGCAGAATGTGTTCGAGAGCGCCTATCAGCCGCAGGAGGGACAAGTGTTCGCCCTGGTGGATGTGGGCGCCACAAAGACAAACGTCAACATTGTTCGGAACAATAATTCGGTTCTCATCCGGGATGTTTCCATGGGCGGGATGCAGATAACCCAGGAGATCATGTCCAGGACGGCCGCTTCCTATGAGGAGGCGGAGCATTGGAAAATGACCGGTGAGTCGGAAAAATTAAGTCCCGAGGAGATGGAGGAGATTATAACCACCGTGTGCGATCGGTGGTGCGAGGAAATCCGTCCGGCAATAGACTTTTTTTATTCCATCAATTCCGACGCGCGAATAGACAAAATCATTCTGAGCGGCGGGGGAGGACTTGTCGCGGGATTCCAGCAAATGCTTTCCGCGTCCACGGGAATCACGGTTGAGTATATGAACCCGTTTTTGAATCTCAAAGTGGACGATGAGGCATTCGATTCCAAATACCTCAAAAAAATCGCTCCGCAGGCGTCAATTAGCCTCGGTTTGGCGTTGAGGAAAGTGGGCGACAAATGATCAGAATCAACCTACTTCCATTCCGTGCGGCGCGAAAGCAGGAAAACGTAAAACGCCAGGTTATTGTTTTTCTCCTGTCCCTGGCCTTGACCGTTGTGATCGTGCTGGCGTTGGGCTCCTACACTGCGGGAGTAGTAACCAATCTGGAGAAAAAGATTGATGAAACGGATCAGGATTACAGGCGGTTTCAGCGGGTCGCTGATCAGACCAAAAAACTGAAAGCGGACCTGGAAGTTCTCAAGAATAAATTCGCCGTGATTACCGATCTGCAGAAAGATCAAACTAAGTCATTGAATTTATTGAATATGATGCCGGATGTGGTGATTGAGAAGCGCATGTGGGTAACCGGTATGGAATCCATTGCCAGGGACGCGCCTGGAAATACGAAAGGGGCGGCCATTATCAGCCTTCAGGGTATTTCCACAGACGAGACCACCGCGGCTCAGTTTATGAAAAATCTCGAAAAAACAGGCAAGTACGCGGAGGTCATTTTGATATCGCTCGTGAAGGCGGGCGAGGAAAAGATGGACGCGAATTTCTTGAAATTTGACATCCGCTGCGTGGAGCCTGTTCCCGTGGCGCCCGCCCCGCCTCCGAAGCCGGGCGGACCACCGGGGGCTCCGCCCGCGGGCGCGCCCAAGTGATGCCAGGACAGACCCTGCGCGCGGAAAAGATAACGGAGCCGCACTTCATGGCGTGACAACGCCGTGCTTCATGCTCTGACGGAACAGGGCCTGGGATAAAACAGGGGCAAGGGGGCTGTGATGGCCAAAGAAGCAAAAGCATCTTCCGGATTCGCGGCGTTTTCCGACAAAGTCGCCCAGATGAGCAAGGTGCAGCGCATTCTTGTTTTCGTCCTGGCGATTGTCGTCATTGCCGGGGGCCTCGGATTTCCGCTCGTGTATCAAAATCTTCAAACCGCCAGTGAGTTAAAGCTAAAACTCAAGGAATCCCAGGACAGGCTTGAGGCCGCAAAACAGGAAGCCAAGGACAACGAGGCGGTAAAGAAGGAATACGATCAAAAGCAGCGTGATTTTGAGGACGCGAAACACGCGTTGCCTGAAAAAGCGGAGATTCCCGGTCTTCTGGAAGGGGTTGCCACCGCAGGCCGTCAGGCGGGCATTCAGTTTACGCAGTTTAATCCCAAGGAAGAGACCGGCAAGGACTTTTTCGCGGAAATTCCTGTGGATTTGGCGTTTAACGGATCCTATCACGCCATGGGCCAGTTTTTCGCCAATGTGGCAAACCTTTCCCGTATTGTAAACATCAAGAACCTGAAAATCGCTCCTGGCAGGGACGCCACCGGGCCGACATGGAGGGTTCTTGTCGCAAGCTGCCAGGCGGTAACGTACCGAGTTCTTGAAACACCACCGGAGAAACCCAATGCACCTGCTGCCACGCCAACGAGCCCAAAGTAAGGGGACCAGCGGGAAAAGGGATAACCGCCCAAAACGTGGCCGGACGCTTTTCGCCCTGTCCGCCGTGGTGTTTTTGGCGGGGGCCCTTTGCACGGGCGGCAAGGCCTACGCCGTGCAGGACGCCTTTGCGGCGCAAAATGTCATGCGGAAAAAGATTGAAATTCCCCGGCCTCCGGTTTCAGCCGCGCAGGGTCAGGAGGCCGCTCCCGGCGGCATGTTTTCCGCTCCTCCCGCGCCGGCTGTGATGACCCCGGCCGAGGTTGCGCCTGTGGTTCCGCCCGCCGCGCCGGCCCCGGCTCCTTTAACCGCTCCTCCCGAGATTACCTCAGTCGCGCCCGCTCCTGTTCCCGAGCCCTCCGCGGCTTCGCCCGCCGCGTCAACACCAGTGGTATCGGCGCCCGCGGCGACGCCTGTTCCGGGACCTCTGGCCGGAGGAGGGGAATTCAAAGCCCTGCCGGGAGGTTCCAAATCCATTTTCAAGAAAAAGATACAGGTTCCCGGCAAGATTCCAGGACAGGCGCCACCGCCCGTTGCGGCTCCGTCGGCCGCCGCGCCTGCCCCTGTGGCCACAGCGCCTGCCCCTGTGGCCGCCGCGCCTGCGGGAACGGCTCCCGGAGAAGCGCCCAAGCCCCCGGAAACAGTGGCCAAGGCGCCGCCGCCCACCCAGGAAGGGGTTGCAGGCCACAGTTTGGAAGGGGAGGAGGGCGAGGCCCCCAAGCTCACGGGCGCGCCCAAGTATTTGGCGACCAACAAAACCAACCCCTTCATGCCTCTCATTGACCTTGGCCCTACAAAAACAACGGAGCCCCGGCCAATTCCAGTAGAAACCAAAGGGCCAAAAATCCAAAGAATACGGCCTAAATCCCCTCTCGAGAAGTTTGATTTAGGACAGCTTCATGTCGTGGGAATCATGCGCACTCAGTATTCACGGATAGCGCTGATTCAAGACCCTTCCGGAAGAGGCTACCGCGTAACCAAAGGCATGTATATTGGTGTCCTGTCCGGAAGAGTCGTGCAGATAGACGACGACAAAATCATCGTCGAGGAATCCGTCGCGGACCTTTTCGGCAAGGTTTCCACCAAGAGAACGGAACTGAAGCTCTATGAAGTCGTGGAAGGATAGCATGCGCGCGAAACTGAATAGACGACTCGTCATCGGAGCATTGGTGCTCGTCGTTCTTGTCGCGGGTTTTTCGGGCTGCGCCCATAAAAAAGCCGCGGTCAAAAAGAGCGAGGGCGGGGCAGCCGCAGCGTCCGTGAAATCCATCACCGGTATTGAAATCTCCGGTGACGCGAAAGGCGCTGTGGTGACTGTCAAAGGCAACAATGTCCTCGACTGGGCGGATATCAAGGCTCCTTTCGCCAGCGGCATTGTTCTGTACTTTTCAGGGACCGCGCTGGACGGTGTTTTGCCTGAATACGTCGCTGAAAAATCCATCATCGAGCGCGTGTCCACATCCCAGTCTCCCGAGGCGCCCCCGGCTTCCCGCGTGGAAATCAGCCTGAGGGAAAACCTTCCATACACGGTTGAGAAATCGGGCAACGATGTGCGGGTCGTCATAGGCTCTGGTCAAACGGGAGCGCCAAGCGCCCGAGGCACAGCGCTTCCGCCGCCGGAGGAGGCGCCGATGTTCGAGGCCATCGAGCCCGCCATCGCCGGAGGGGAGGATATCACCTCCGCGGGACGGGCCGCTGCCGGAGCCGCGGCTGCAAGCCCTGGCTGGGCGGAAGGACCGGCTCTTCTCGCCCAGGTGCATTTCCTGGAGGAAGAAGCGGGACGTTCCACCATCCGTGTGGAAACCAACCGGCCTGTAGCCTACAATGTTTTGAAAAACCAGGATAAACGCCTTGTAATTGAAATTCCGAACACCGAAATCCCAAGAGAGCAGCAGCGTCCGCTTATCACCACCCGTTTTGTAAGCGCCGTGGACCGCATCACCCCGGTTGCCCGTCCCGACGGCGCGGCCCTGGTTGTCATTGAGCTTCGCGAGGCCGTGCCCTATCACGTGCAGCAGACCGGAAACGAGATTTTCATGCATGTGGATCCCTCCTCAATTCCTCCAAGGCCCCTTGCCGAGGCGGGGCTTCCTCCGATGGAAGCCGCCATGAGCACGCTGGTCGGGGAATGGGAACAGCAGTTTGAGGAGTACGATGATTCCGATGAAGTCGAGCTGGCCGCCGGAGAGCAGAAGAAATTCACGGGCGAAAAAATCGCCCTGGAATTTTACAAGTCCGACATTAAAAACGTCTTTCAGATATTAAAAGAGGTGTCGGGTCTTAACTTCGCCATTGACACGGACGTGACCGGCGAGGTGACGCTGAGCCTGCACAGGCCCGTGCCCTGGGATCAGGTGCTGGAATTGATTTTGCGCATGAACAACCTGGGAATGGAGCGGGACGGAGACATTGTCCGTATCGCCAGCAAAAGCACTTTGGACGCGGAGCTTGCGGCCAAATCTCTTGCCCAGGAGGAAAAACTCAAGGCCATGGAGGCTGACAAAGAACTGGAAGCCCTGGTCACAGAGTATATTCCCGTCAATTACAGCACCGCGGAGGCCATGAAGGCCCACGTGGACGAGGTTAAAACGGAAAAACGCGGCAAGGTTTCCATTGACGCGCGCACCAACACCATCATCATGACCGATACACGGGAAAAAATCCGGGCCGCGCGGGAGATCGTCGAGAGACTCGACAAGGTTACTCCCCAGGTCACCATCGAGGCGCGCATCGTGGAGGCCAGCACCGCCTTTACGCGGCAGATTGGCATCGAATGGGGCGGGGAATCCGGAATTCAGCCCGGCGACTCCCGGGAAGGCATTGGGCCCCAGCGCGGATATGATGTGCTTGGCGGCACCTACGGCTACAACTGGAATGTGAATTTCCCGGTCTCCTCTGACGGGAACCAGCTTGGGATCAACTTCACGCGCCTCATGGGCCTGACACCGCTCACGCTGAACGCCACGCTTACCGCCATGGAAACACGGGGCGAGGGTAAAATCATTTCAAACCCCAAAATAGTCACCCTTGACAATAAAAAAGCCCTGATCAAGCAGGGCATCTCCTATCCGTACACCTGGGTGGAGGACGGCAAGACCACCACAAGTTTCAAGGACGTGGACCTGAAACTGGAAGTCACGCCTCATGTGACTCCCGACCACAGGGTATCCATGAGCATCAACACGACAAAAAACGACCTGGGTGAAATTATTCTTGGAAGACAGTCGTTCATCACCAAAGAAGCCAACACCGAGCTTTTGGTAAACGATGGTGATACTGTTGTCATTGGCGGCATCATCAAGACCAGGAAATCCGAATCCCAGTCAGGCTGGCCTTTCCTGTCACGGGTTCCGGGACTGGGATGGCTCTTTAAAAACAATGCCTACAGCAATTCCAGGGAAGAGCTTCTCATCTTCATCACACCGAAAATCGTGGACCTGGAAGCCCGGTAGTACTTGAGGCCGCCTTCACCGGCGGCTGGTGACGGCCCTAACTGACTGAAAATGAAAAGCAGGCTATATTTTAAAAAAATTCTTTCATGACAGAGGTAATTGCATAATTGCCGTAGGTTGGGTGGTTCCGGGCCGAAAGGCCCGGGTTCACCCAACATTTTTAAAATAATTCCGATGTGTTGGGTGAACCTGCCCTTCGGGCAGAACCACCCAACCTACATGAAATTTGCCGTTTCGAGAGGTTTTGCAATTACCTCGACAGAGGACATAGCGGCGGCAGCCGGGAAAAAGCCGCCTGGAAAAGAATCATCCACAATACGTGAGGGGCTACTCATGAAGACACGGACTCTTCGCTGGGCGTTTGTCCTCCTCTTGGGGCTTAGTCTGCTTGTTGCGCCGGGCTGCGGTTCCGGCGGCGGAGCGGACAGCGGTGACGACGGCGGCGGCAGCGGC
>JAGVGH010000044.1 GCA_020057225.1 Desulfobacterales bacterium
AAGGCGTCTTTCGCGCGCGGGTTCACCCAACAATCAATTCCACAAGGACCCTGATACTGTCGGATGAACCTGCGCTCCGCGCAGAACCACCCGACCTACGACTGCGCGGCCGCTATATGGAAAACGGCCCGTTTTATAGAGGTAATTGCAAAACTCCCGAAAGGGATGTTTTTGAGGATGGAGACGCGCCCCAATCCGTCATTCCCGCGCAGGGGGAATGACATGCAGACGCAAGTTCCGCAACAGGCGGCAACGGTATCGCTATTTTGCAATTACCTCTATAATAAGAAGATTCTCTGAAAGCAGGGCCTTTTTCCCTATTATTCTAACTCCTGACTCCTGACTCCTGACTCCTGACTCCTGACTTCTATCCCAGGGAGCTGCCCGATGGAACCGGCGTGCGGAGAAATGCGGCAAATCAAGGTGGGCGTGCTTGGCTGCGGCACAGTGGGCAAGGGCGTGTGCCGGGTTCTTCTTGAAAACCGGGCGCTCCTCGCCGCCCGTCTCGGTATGGAGCTGACTCTTGCCCGCGTGGCCGACGTAAACCCAATGACGCCGGAAGGACTCGGCCTGCCAGAGGGTGTCTTCACCACCGATCCTTCCCGCATTCTCGAGGATCCGGACATCCCCATCGTTGTCGAAACCGTCGGCGGCTGCGGCGTGGCCCGGGAGCTTGTCCTCGCCGCGCTCCGGGCCGGAAAGTCCGTGGCCACCGCCAACAAGGCCCTCATCGCCAACCACGGGCGCGAAATCTACGAAACCGCCATGGCAAGCGGCGTGGACTTCATGTACGAGGCCAGCGTGGGCGGATGCATGCCCATCATCAAAACCATCCGGGAATCCCTTGCGGGCAACCGCGTCACCTCCCTCTTCGGCATCCTGAACGGCACCTGCAACTACATTCTCACCAAAATCACCCACGAGGGCCTTGACTTTGCCCGGGCGCTGGCCGAGGCCCAGGAAAAAGGCTACGCGGAAGCCGACCCCACCATGGACGTGGACGGCTTCGACACCGTCCACAAGCTCGCCATCTGCATGACCAACGCCTACGGCATGCATGTGGACTACCGGGACATCTATGTGGAGGGCATCCGCCGGATAACCCCCATGGACATCGAGTTCGCCAGGCGTTTCGGCTACCGGGTGAAGCTTCTGGCCATTTCGAAAAACCACGGGGACCGGGTGGAGGGCCGCGTGCATCCCACCATGGTTCCGGTAAAAAGCCTCATCTCCGATGTGAACGGGCCGATGAACGCGGTGATGCTCTCGGGGGACGCCGCGGGGGACATCGTGCTGTACGGCCAGGGCGCGGGAATGATGCCCACCGGAAGCGCGGTGGTCTCGGATCTGGTGGACCTCGCGCGCAACCATCTGTGCAAAGCCTGCCGCCGGGTGCCTGTCTTTTCCTTCCAGGATTCCTGCATGGCCCCGGCGCGGCTCATGCCCATGGACGAGGTGAGAACCCGCTACTACATCCGCTTTGCCGCCCTGGACCGGCCCGGCGTTCTCTCCCGGCTTTCAGGAGTATTGGGGGACCACCGCATCAGCATCCACAGCGCGTATCAAAAGGGCAGGGAAAGCGACGGGCCTGTTGCCGTTGTCTTGCTCACCCACGAGGCGGAAGAGAAGAACATGCAGGCCGCGGTGAAGGAAATCGAAGCCATGGACGTGGTGGGCGCGCGGCCCGTGCTCATACGGGTTGAGAACCAGGGGGCGGTGGAGGATTAGATTCCATTTATAGCGTTTTTCATAAATCCGTTCCGATTCAATGCGCTCCAGAGCAGGCGTAAACCTGAGCGCAAGCGGGCGTCATCCCGGCGAAAGCCGGGACGAGAGGCTTTTTCCGGACCCTGGACCCCGGCTTCCGCCGGGGCGGCGGCAGGCCGCCGGCCAAGAAGAGCAGTCAAACCAATCGGAAAGTTATTCTGACAAACGCTATAGACTTGGCCCTGGGGTTGAAACCCCAGGCTAGATCAAAAGCCTTGCCGCACCGCGGCTGCTATGAGGATAAAGGCCCATTTTATAATAAAAAAACGCCATAATTCTACTTTGGCAACTTAATCCGGCCATGCCGTTAGCCCGGTCATGGCTTCCCGCTTTTAACAACAAAGCAAGCGAAGTGTCATTTCGAGCGAAGCGAGAAATCTTGTCTTTTGTGGAATCCAAGAACGACACGATTTCTCGCTTCGCTCGAAATGACATGTTTGGATGTCTTAACTGTGACTTATTCCGAAACTTACCAAAGTAGAAATAAAAACAGGTTTTTTATTCTAACTCCTGTCTTCTAACTCCTGACTCCTGACTCCTTCAAAACCCATCATCCCGGCAAGGGGAGACTGCCATGCATCTTGTCTGCGCGGATATGGAAGGCGTGTTTGTTCCGGAAATCTGGATCAACGTGGCCGAAAAAACCGGCATCGAAAAACTCCGGCTCACCACCCGTGACATCTCAGACTACAACCAGCTCATGCGCATGCGCATCGGCATCCTCAAGGAAAACAAACTCACCCTCAAAGACATCCAGGATGTCATCCGCGCCATGGACCCGTTGCCGGGCGCGAAAGAGTTTCTGGACTGGACCCGGGCACAGGCGCCCCTGGTCATCGTCTCCGACACCTTCACCCAGTTCGCCGGACCTCTTCTCGAAAAGCTGGGCCTTCCCACCCTCTTCTGCAACGAGCTCGTGGTGGACGCGGGCGGCTCGGTCGCCGGCTACCGGCTCCGCCAAAAAGACGGCAAGCGCCACGTTGCCGCCGCCCTGAAAAGCCTCAATTTCAGGGTCACGGCCATGGGGGACTCGTACAACGATGTCACCATGCTGAAAGAGGCGGATTCCGGCATTCTGTTCCGTCCGCCCCAAAAGGTGGCCTGGGAGTTTCCCGGCTTTCCGGTGGTCCAGGAATACAGCGAGGTCAAGGCCCTTCTCGAGAAGATATTCGCCGCATGACACACGGCGCGGACATGCCAGGGCGCGGAGGCTGCCATGGAAGAAAAAATCCGCACGGCAGGGGATAATTACGAGGCGGTCACCCACAGGGTGAACGTGCGGGTGCTCTACGCGGACACGGACGCCATGGGTGTCGTGTATTACGCCAATTACCTCCGGTATTTTGAAACAGGCAGAATGGAGCTTTTCCGTTCCCTGGGGATTACCCTTGAAAGCCCGGAGATCGAAGGGTTTGTGTTCCCGGCGGCGGAGGCCCACTGCCGGTATCTGGCAAGCGCCCGGGCGGACGATTTGTTAACGGTGGAGACGACACTGGACACGGAAAACCGGGCCTCCCTGCGGTTTGACTACCGGGTGTTCCGGGAGGGCGGAGAGCTTCTCGCCACAGGACACACGCTCCACGCGTGCGTGGAAAAGGAAGGCAGGGTGACGCGGACGCCCAAGGCATTGCGGGAGCGGCTGGACCGCGCCTGCGCGTTTGTGTCCAGGCCGCGCCTTCCCCGGGAATGACGGGCGGCAGGGAACGCGGGTATCTTGCCGCCCACAAAACACAATTATGTAAAAATCTCCCGCTCTTCATACATTTTCGTAAACGCCCCTCATTTTTACCGATTGCACGACATAGCGGTTAATCCAGCTATTTCAATACATTATAAATCTTTCCGCGTGCGGCACCCTCGTTGCATAACCTTCCCGGTCTGGAAACAAACCGTCCGACCCGGAAGGGCAGCGCCATGACAAACACCCTGAAAAATTCCGAACTCCGGGTTCTTTCCTCCATCTGCTCCATCATAGACAAGGCCCTGTCCCTTGAGAGCGCCCTGGAGGAGGTCCTCCGCATCCTTTCCGACACCCTGGGAATGAAGCGCGGCGCTGTTATCCTTGCGGACCCGGGGACCGGACTGCTCTCCATTTCCGTCTCCCACGGCCTTTCCCCGGAGGAAAAACGAAGAGGGGTTTACAGCCCCGACGAGGGTGTCACAGGCCATATCTTTCAAACGGCAAAGCCCTACTTCACCCGCGACATCCGCAAAGACCCCAGGTTTCTCAACCGCACCGGCGCCCGCGGCTCGGAAAACGGCCCTGTGTCCTTTACAGGGGTGCCTGTCCTCCTCTCGGGACGGCCCATGGGTGTTCTCACCGTGGACCGCCTCTTTGGCCCGGACGTGTGTTTCGAGGAGGACGTGCGCCTGCTCACGGTCGTGGCAACCCTCATCGCCCAGTTCATCAGCCTGAACGAGCAGGTTGAAAAACGTGTGGAGGGGCTTAGACGGGAAAACGCCCGGCTCAAGTCGCGTCTCACCCGTGTGGAGGACGGACCGAGCCTCGTGGGGGTCAGCGTTTCCATGGGCGAGGTCATGCGCCAGGTTGAAAAAGTGGCCGCGACCCGGGCCACCGTCCTGCTTCTGGGAGAGTCGGGAACAGGGAAGACCCTTGCGGCCCATGTCATCCATGAGCTTTCAGACCGCAAGAGCGGGCCGTTTGTGCCTGTCAACTGCGCGGCCATTCCGGAAAACCTGCTGGAAAGCGAACTCTTCGGCCACGAGAAAGGCGCGTTTACCGGAGCGTCCGCGGCCAGGGCGGGCCGGTTTGAGGACGCCGGAGGCGGAACCATTTTCCTGGACGAGATTGGCGAGCTTCCCTTGACTGTGCAAGGCAAGCTCCTTCGGATTGTCCAGGAGCGGGAGTTCGAGCGGCTCGGGTCCAACGCCACGCGCAAGGCCGATGTCCGGATTGTGGCGGCGACGAACCGGGACCTTGCGCGCCTTGCGGAGGAGGGGCGTTTCCGGCAGGACCTGTATTACCGGATGAATGTTTTTCCCATATCCGTGCCTCCGCTCCGGGAAAGACGGGAGGACATTCCCAGGCTTCTCAACCATTTTCTCGCGAAAATCCAAAGATCTTACAACCGGCGGCTTGCCTTCAGCCCAGAGGCGCTGGACATTCTCAAAGACTACTCCTGGCCCGGCAATGCCCGGGAAATGGAGAACATGGTGGAGCGTCTGGTGATTCTGACAGAGGGCGGACGCATCGAGGCCGGCCTTATCCGTTTCTGCCTTGGGGCGGGAGGCGCGGCGCCGCCGGGCGGCCCCGCGGTTCCTGGCAAAGAAAAGGCGAGGTCCCTTGCGGACACGGAGCGGGAGGAGCTGTTGACCGCGCTCAGGGCCAACGGCTGGATTCAGCGCCAGGCGGCACGGGCGCTTGGCATTTCCGAACGCCAAATGGGCTACAAAGTCAAGAAGCACGGCCTTCTGCCGCGCATCATGCGGGAAAGGGCCGCCGCCTCGGAGAAGGAGGGGCGGGAATCCTGAGAGATCCCTCTCCCTCGTCCTCCCTTTCCTCCTCCTCCTCCGGATTTCGCGAAATCCCTGCCTCCGCGTCGTAATCCTCCGCTTTGCCAAACTGCGCCGCAAGCGCCCCGAGAAGAAGGGCGAGTCCCGCCATTGTCACGGAAAAACAGTCCATTTCGGCTTCCTTTCCCATACCCGCCGTTACGCGGCGCGCCCCTTGACAAGCCCGGCCAGTTCCCGCCCGGTGAGCGGCCTTCCCAAGTCCTTGGAGGCGCGCCGCACCGCGGCCGTAAGCGCTCCGGCCTGCCCCTCCCCGACGGAAAGCCCCAGCCGTCCCGCCGCGCGGAAGACCGCGCTCCGCCCGCTTTTCATCCCCACCGAGGCCACGCGCTCCGCGCCAAGGGCCGAGGGAGGATACGGCTCGAAAATGCCGGGAGATATCTGGTCCGCGACCACATGCAGACCGGATTCGCACGCGAAGATTCCGTCTCCGGAAACCGCCTTGCCCGCCGGCACCGGCCTTCCGGCGGCGCGGGCTGTAACATGGCAAAGGGCGCGTGCCCCGCTCAGGTCGTAGGAGGCGGAGCGCCGGAATACAAGAAACGCGGCAAGCTCCTCCAGAGCGGCAATACCCGCCCTTTCCCCCAATCCGCCCACCGAGGCGTCCGCGTATTCCGCGCCCGCGTCCAGGGACGCGAGGCTGTTGGCAGTGGCCATGCCAAAATCATTGTGGCAGTGGACAGCCACGGAAACCCCGGGCGCGGCTTTTTTTACTTTGCGGACCAGACG
The DNA here is from genome assembly GCA_020057225.1 of Desulfobacterales bacterium. GTDB lineage: Bacteria > Desulfobacterota > Desulfobacteria > Desulfobacterales > Desulfatibacillaceae > JAGVGH01. Next base: position 6,028 of record JAGVGH010000044.1, read on the forward strand.
GGCCATTCCGGCGGGGTCCGCGACACCCAGGGAGTCGGCAACGCGTATCCTGTCGGCCCCAAGGTCTTGGGCGAGGCGGGCAAGGTCCAGAAGAAAGCGCGTGTCCGCGCGGGTGGCGTCCTCGAAGCCCAGGGAGAGGTAGGGGATATTGCGTTCCCGGGCAAGAAAGACCACCTTTGCCATTCTGTCGGCAAGGCCCGCGCGGCCAAGGCCCAGCCGCTTTTCGATATGAAGGTCCGAGGCGGGAACCCCGAGACTAAGACCTCCGGGCCGGATGCGCGCGGCCTGTTCCACGTCCTCCTCCTTTAACCTCGCCCACAGCGAAAGGCGGGTTGTTCCGGCCAGGGGCCGCGCGGTGTCCCAAAGCTCCTTGAGACCCTCCATTCCGGCCCAGCCCAGTTCCATCTCCTCCACCCCCAGGGCAAGAATCCTCCTGGCGATGGCCGCGCGGACCCTGGGATTGAAATAGACGCCGTAGGCCTGTTCGCCCTCGCGCAGTGTTGTGTCTATCAGCACGGTTTCCTCCTTGTTTAACTTCATACGCGCATAATTGAATAGCAAATGCTGTGCCGAAGCGCGAAGGCCCTTTGGGCGCGGTCGTTTTGGAGCGGACGTTTCATCTTTGTCTTAGGATACAATTTTGTATGTTTCGTTTTTGTAGGGGACAAGCCAAAAACGCCAAGAGGACGAACCCGCAAAATCAATAGAATAAATTGTTATTTTAATGACTTATAAATTCTGGCCAGGGATTGGCACGGGCATTGCCATTACTAACAGCAAAACCGGAAGCTCCTTCCGGAAAACGAGGAGGAGGAAATGAGAAAAATAGCCATTTACGGAAAAGGCGGCATCGGCAAATCCACCACAACCCAAAACACAGTGGCCGGGCTCGCCGAAATGGGCCGCCGGGTCATGGTCGTGGGCTGCGACCCCAAGGCGGACTCCACCCGGCTCCTGCTGGGCGGACTCAACCAGAAAACCGTCCTCGATACCCTGCGGGAGGAAGGCGAGGACGTGGACCTCGAAGACATTCTTCTCACAGGCTTTGGGGGCACCGTCTGCACCGAGTCCGGCGGACCCGAGCCCGGGGTGGGCTGCGCCGGCAGGGGCATCATCACATCCATCAACCTTTTGGAGCAGCTCGGCGCCTACAAGGAAGAGCAGAACCTCGAATACGTCTTTTACGACGTGCTGGGCGACGTGGTCTGCGGCGGGTTCGCCATGCCCATGCGGGAGGGCAAGGCCCAGGAAATCTACATCGTGGTTTCCGGCGAGATGATGGCCATGTACGCGGCCAACAACATCTGCAAAGGAATCCTCAAATTCGCGGAGGCGGGCGGCGTAAGGCTGGGCGGGCTTATCTGCAACAGCCGCAAGGTGGACAATGAGGAGGAGATGATCACCCAGCTCGCAAAAAGGCTGGGCACCAGGATGATCCACTTCGTGCCCAGGGACAACATGGTGCAGAGGGCGGAAATCAACCGGAAAACCGTCATCGAGTACGACCCGTCCCATCCCCAGGCCGGAGAGTACAGGGCCCTCGCAAAGAAAATCGAGGACAACGGCATGTTCGTCATCCCGAAGCCTTTGCCCATGGAGGAGCTGGAGAAACTTCTGATGGATTTCGGCATCGCCAACTGACCGGACAAACCCTTTGAGGAAAGGAATAAGCAATGCTCGTCATGATCCGCTCGATAGTGCGGCCGGAAAAGGCGAACGCGGTTTTAGCCGCCCTTCTGGACGCCGGGATTCCCGCCGTGACCAAGGTCTCCGTTGCCGGGCGCGGCAAGCAGCGGGGCATCAGGATAGGAGAAGTCACCTACGATGAGATTCCCAAGGCGCTTCTCATGAACGTGGTCACGGACACGGACAAGGATTTTGTGGTGAGGACGGTGATGGCGGCGGCCCGGACCGGCGACAAGGGCGCTTTTGGAGACGGCAAGATTTTCGTGTCTCCGGTGGACGAGATGTTTACCATCAGCACCGGCATCCGGGAGACCGGGGACGGAAAAGCCGAGGAGGCGCGGCTGTGAAAGAGATACTGGCTGTCATACGGATGCCCATGATGGGCAAAACCAAGGATGCTCTTGCCAAGGCGGGGGTGGCGGCCTTTTTCGCCCACGAGGCCCTGGGGCGCGGCAAGGGGCTGGTGAACCAGGCGCTGTTGGACGGAGCCGGGGCCGGGTCCGAGGAGGCCATCGCCCAGTTAGGGGAAAAGGGCCGGCTCTATCCCAAGCGGGCCGTGTCGGTGGTGGTGCCGGACGAGATGGTGGAAACCGTGGTCGCGGCCATCCTCAAAGTCAACCAGACCGGCAGGCAGGGGGACGGGAAGATTTTCGTCATGCCCGTTTTGGACGCCGCCCGGGTAAGGACCGGAGAGGAAGGCGGACTGGCCATTGACTAAAGAAACAGAGGGACAGCCTGGAAGGACACGGCGACATGACAATCAAAACAGAAAAACCCTTGTTGAGCGCGGAGGCGGTGAAAAAGGACCTTCTCGCCAAGTACCCGGCCAAAGCGGGCAGAAGGCGCGCCCAGCAGATGGTGGCCGCCCCCGGCCCGGGCCGGGAGGCGCCGGAAATCGTCTCCAACGCGCGCACGCTCCCCGGCGTCATCACCATGCGGGGCTGCACCTACGCCGGGTGCAAGGGCGTCGTTCTTGGCCCCACCCGGGACATCGTCAACATCACCCACGGGCCCATCGGCTGCGGCTTCTACTCGTGGCTCACCCGCCGCAACCAGACCGACGCCTCGGCGGACGGGGCTGAAAATTACATGACTTACTGTTTTTCAACAGACATGCAGGACAACGACATCGTCTTTGGCGGCGAAAAGAAGCTCAAGGCCGCCATCCGCGAGGCCTGCGCCCTGTTCAAACCCAAAGCGGTAAGCATCTTCGCCACCTGCCCGGTGGGACTCATCGGCGACGACATCCACTCTGTCGCCAGGGAAATGTCCGAAGAGACGGGAATCAACGTGTTTGGTTTTTCCTGCGAGGGCTACAAGGGCGTGTCCCAGTCCGCAGGGCACCATATCGCCAACAACGGGCTTTTCAAAAACATCATCGGAATCAACGACAACGGGCCGGACGGAAAATTCAAAATCAACATGCTCGGCGAATACAACATCGGCGGCGACGCCTTTGAGATCGAGCGTCTTTTGGAAAAATGCGGAATCACCCTGGTCGCGGCCTTTAGCGGAAACTCGACCTACGACAAATTTGCGGCTTCCCACACGGCGGACCTGAACTGCGTCATGTGCCACCGATCCATCAACTATGTTGCGGAGATGATGGACACCAAATTCGGCATCCCGTGGTGCAAGGTGAATTTCATCGGAGCCGCCGCCACAGCCAAGAGCCTGCGGAAAATCGCGGCCTATTTCGAGGACGCGGAGCTTGCCAAAAGGGTGGAGGAAGTCATCGCGGCGGAGATGCCCTCGGTGGAGAAGGTCCAGGCCGAAGTCCGGCCCAGGTGCGAGGGAAAAACAGCCATGCTGTTTGTGGGCGGGTCCCGGGCGCACCATTACCAGGAGCTTTTCAAGGAAATCGGCATGCGCTGCGTCGCCGCGGGCTACGAGTTCGCCCACCGGGACGATTACGAGGGCCGCGCCGTGCTGCCCTCCATCAAGGTGGACGCGGACAGCCGCAACATCGAGGAGCTGCATGTTACGCCGGACCCGCACAGACATCAGCCCAGAAAAAGCCCGGAGGACAAAGAGCGCCTGGCCGCGGCGGGGTTCTCCTTTAAAGATTACGAAGGCATGATTCCGGACATGGAGGCCGGGGCGCTCGTCATAGACGACCTCAACGAGCACGAGGCCGGGCGGCTCATCGCCCTTTACAAGCCTGACATCTTTTGCGCCGGAATCAAAGAGAAATACGGGGCGCACAAGCGGGGCCTGCCCATGAAGCAGCTCCACAGCTACGACTCGGGCGGGCCTTACGCGGGGTTTGCGGGCGCCGTGAATTTCTACCGGGAAATTGACCGTCTGGTGAACAGCAACGTGTTCGGCCTCATTCCCGCGCCCTGGCAGGAAAGCCCCGAGCTGTACGCCCACTTCGCCTGGGATTGACGCGGGCGGCGCGCCCGGTTGCGGAACCCATTCAGCGGGGCGTTTAAGCCCCCACGGAGCAGGCTATGCTTTTGCGACACACGCCAAAAGAAATCACCGGGCGCGAGGCCCTGGTTATCAATCCGGCCAAGACCTGCCAGCCCATCGGCGCCATGGTCGCCGCCCTGGGAATCGAGGGATGCCTTCCCCACAGCCACGGCAGCCAGGGATGCTGCGCGTACCACCGGAGCACTCTTTCCCGCCATTACAAAGAGCCTGTCATGGCGGCCACCAGCTCGTTCACCGAGGGCGCCTCGGTTTTCGGCGGCCAGGCCAACCTGCTTGCCGCCATTCAAACCATCTTCGCGCTCTACAACCCGGAAGTGATCGCGGTGCATACCACATGCCTTTCCGAGACCATCGGCGACGATGTGCCGCAAATCGCGGAAAAGGCAAGACAGGAAGGAAAGGTGCCGCCGGGAAAACACGTCATCAACGCGAGCACTCCCAGCTACGTGGGCTCGCACGTCACGGGCTTCTCCAACATGTGCCTGGGCATTGTCAAAAACCTGGCCGTAAAGACAGGCAAACGAAACGGAAAAATCAACATCATCCCGGGATTCACCGAGCCTTCCGACATGGAGGAAATCAAGCGGATATGCGCCATGATGAAGGTGCCGGTCATTCTGTTTCCGGACACGTCGGGCGTCCTGAACGGGCCGCTCACCGGCAAGTATCTTATGTTTCCCAAGGCGGGCACGCCTGTGGAGGAACTCAAGGCCACAGGCGACAGCCGGGCGACTCTCGCGCTGGGGGAATGGGCCTCCGCGGACGCCGCCAAATACCTGGACAGCGCCTTTAAGGTGCCGCCGGTAATCCTTGACCTTCCCATCGGGCTGTCCGCGACAGACCGTTTTGTGGACGCCCTGCGCAAAGCCGCGGGAGTGACAGTGCCCGCTTCTGTGGAATTCGAGCGGGGCCAGCTCTTGGATGTCATGGCCGACATGCATCCGTATTTGTACGGTAAAAAAGTGGCCATTGCCGGAGACCCGGACCAGGTAACCGCCCTTGCCGAGTTCTTCCTCGTCCTGGGCATGCTGCCTGTCCACATTGTCACTGGCACTCCGGGAAAACGCTTTGAGGAGCGTATTCATAAAATGACCGGGACAATGGGCAGGCCGGTCAACGTCAAGTGCCCAGGGGACATGTTCCTGCTGCACCAGTGGATTAAAAACGAGCCGGTGGATCTTCTGGTGGGAAACACCTACCTCAAGTACATCGCCCGGGACGAGGACATCCCCCTGGTGCGCCACGGATTCCCCATTCTGGACCGGATCGGGCACTCCTACTTCCCCACTGTGGGGTACAAGGGCGGACTCCGGCTGATAGAAAAAATCCTCACGGCCCTTATGGACCGCCAGGACCGGGACTCCACGGAAACAGGGTTCGAGCTGGTAATGTGACGGATTGCGAAAAGGAAACCACGCCATGGAAAAACCAAAACACCATTTGTTTGTCTGCGCAAGCTTCCGTGTCAAAGGCGACCCCAAAGGGGTCTGCCACAAAAAAAGCGGGGGCTTTCTTCAGTACCTGGAAGACGAAATCTCCGGGCGCGGCCTGGACGCGCAGGTTTCCGCCACAGGCTGTCTCAAGCAGTGCGACCACGGCCCGGTGATGGTGGTGTATCCCCAGGGGGTCTGGTACGGCGGACTGGACGGGGAAGAGGCCCTGGACGCGGTGCTTGACTCCCTGGAGGAGGGCGGCGTGTGTGAAAAATACCTGCTCGCTTAAACCGGCGGATCCGGAAGGAAGGCTTTAGGCTTTAGACTTTAGGCTTTAGACTTTAGGCTTTAGGACAGGTTGTAAACGGCCCGTTTTTGAGGGCTGCGCCTTTATCTGCGCGGCAAAGCGCGGATAATCCAGACATGAAATCTCAACACAGGAACGCGGAACATGGATATCCCCGGCTTTCACATCCGTCCGGCCAGGGCCTCTGATATTCAGGCCCTGGCCAGCCTCGCCGCCGAGCTTTTCTCCATTGAAAAAGACTTCGCGGCGGATTTCCGAAAGCAGGCCGAAGGATACATCCTGCTTCTTTCCAATCCGGAGCGGGCGCGGGTTCTTGTGGCGGAAAAGGACGGCAAGGTTGTCGGCATGGCCACCGCCCAGCTTCTGATCTCCACCGCCGAGGGAGGGATATCGGCCCTTGTCGAGGATGTGGTGGTCACCGGGCAGGAGAGGGGCCGGGGCGCGGGAAAAGCGCTTCTTGACGGGCTGGGCTCCTGGGCGGTTTCCAAAAAAGCGCGCCGGATGCAGCTTTTGGCGGACCGGGAAAACACGGCGGCGCTTCTTTTTTATGAGAAACAGGGCTGGGCGCCCACCCGCATGGCCGTCCTGCGGAAATTCCCGGGCTGACACGGGAATACGCGGGGCCCGCGCGGCGCGGAAAACAATCACGGCCAACAGCCATGGAACAAACCGGCAGGATTCCGGAGAGGCGGGAGCGATGAACACCCAGGTTCTCGAAGAACGGCAGGACCAGTTTCACACTGTGGGCGGCAGCGCCTTTGAAATGGCCTGCAACCGGGAGAGCCTCGCCGGGGCCGTGAGCCAGCGCGCCTGCGTCTTTTGCGGATCCCGGGTGGTTCTCTACCCTATCGCCGACGCCCTGCACCTGGTACACGGGCCTCTTGGATGCGCGGCCTACACCTGGGACATCCGGGGCGCTCTCTCGAGCGGCCCGGAACTCCACCGCATGAGCTTTTGCACAGACCTCCGGGAAAACGACGTGGTTTTCGGAGGCGAAAAAAAACTCGCGCGCGCTCTGGACGAGCTGATTGACCGGCACTCTCCCAAGGCCGCCTTTGTGTATTCCACCTGCATCGCGGGACTCATCGGCGACGACATGGACGCGGTGTGCGCCCGGGCTGAAAGCGAAAAGGGCATTCCCGTAATCGCCGTCAGGTCCGAGGGATTCAAGGGCAACAAGCGCGAGGGATACTCCGCCGCCTGCCGGGCCATGATGCGGCTCGTGGGCACAGGGGACACATCCGGTGTGCCAAGGGTGGCTGTCAATCTGTTGGGCGACTACAACCTCGCGGGCGAACTGTGGATCATCCGGGAATACTTTCGCCGCATGGGCGTCGGGGTGGTGGCCAATGTGACCGGGGACGGCAGGGTGGAGGACCTCCGCCGCGCCCATGGAGCCGCGCTCAACGTGGTGCAGTGCTCAGGCTCCACCATGGAGCTTGCCAAAATGATGCGGGAGGCCCATGGAACGCCGTTTATCCGGGCCTCCTACCTGGGGATTGAAGATATGGCCGCGTCCCTGTACGCGGTGGCGGATTTTTTCAAAAACGAGGACCCGGAGATTGTTGACCGCACGGCCTGTCTTGTCCGGGAAAAACTCACGGCGCTTATGCCCAGGCTCGCCCTGTACCGGCAAGACCTTGAAGGAAAAAAAGCCGCCATCTACGTGGGAGGCGCCTTCAAAGCCTTCTCCCTGGTCAAGGCGTTCCGCCACCTGGGAATGCGCGTCGCGCTGGCGGGCTCCCAGACAGGAACACGGGAGGATTACGAGGAACTGGCCGCCATCTGCGACCCGGGATGCGTCATTGTGGATGACGCGAACCCCCTCGAGCTTTCGGCTTTCCTTGAAAAAGAGGATGTGGACGTTCTGGTGGGCGGAGTGAAAGAGCGGCCCATCGCCTACAAGCTGGGGGTCGGGTTTTGCGACCACAACCACGAGCGCAAAATCCCCCTGGAAGGATTCGAGGGAATGGAGAACTTCGCGCGGGAAATCCACGCCACGGTCACAAGCCCGGTCTGGCGGTTCATGCCAAGGCGCGCGGGCCGGACCGGCGGGATGCCCGCCTGCCTGGAGGCGGGGATATGAAAACAGGGGCGGTCAGGGTCCGGCCAGAGCCGGAGAACGTAAAACACGGCGCGGCATCCTTGTCCGCGTATGCTTCGACCACCAACGCATGCGCGGTCTGCGCCCCCCTGGGCGCCTCCCTGGCGTTTCGCGGCATCGAGGGAGCGGTGCCGTACATCCACGGCTCCCAGGGATGCGCCACCTACATGCGGCGCTACATCATCAGCCACTACCGGGAGCCCATGGATATCGCCTCCTCTTCTCTGGGGGAAAAGCAGGCCGTTTTTGGCGGCGGGCCGAACCTTAAGAAGGGGATTCTAAACGTGATGAGAAAATACGCGCCCTCTCTGGTGGGCGTCGCCACAACCTGTCTCACGGAAACCATCGGGGATGATGTGCCGGGAATCCTTTTGGAATTCAAAAGGGAGTTCGGAGACCTGGGGCTTCCGGAAATCGTGGCGGTTTCCACCCCCAGCTACTCCGGAACCCACTCGGACGGCTGGCACGCCGCGGTGGCCGCCACGGTGGAAACCCTTTCAAAGGCATCCTCCCCTGGCTCCGGAAACGGAGTGAATATTTTTCCGGGCATGGTCTCCTGCGCGGACATGGAGCACATAAAGGACATCGTCCAGGATTTCGGACTCGCCCCGACGCTCCTTCCGGACATCTCCGAGACCCTGGACGGTCCGGCCCTTGCCGAGTACCGGCCCGTCCCGCCCGGGGGAACGCCCCTTTCCTCCATAAGGGCCATGCCGAAAAACCTTGCGTCCATCGAGCTGGGCCGGACTCTCTCAGACCGGAAAACCGGCGCCGCTGTCCTGGAAAAACGTTTCGGCGTCGAGCGGACGGGCCTGGGGCTTCCCATCGGCCTGCGGGAAACCGACGCCCTGATGGAGGCTCTTTCCCGGATATCCGGCAGGCCCGTTCCCAGACGGCATCTTCTGGAAAGGGGACGGCTCCTGGACGCCATGGCGGACGGGCACAAATACCTCGCGGGCAAACGGGTGGCGGTGTACGGCGAGGAGGATTTGACCATCGGCCTTGTGGCCTTTTTGGCAGAGACCGGGGCAAAACCCGTTCTCGCCGCCACAGGCGGAAGATCCGCCGGTTTCGCCCAGGCGGCGGCAGATGTGTGCGAAGGCTTGGCGCCGGTCCCGGAAATTATCCGCGGCGCGGACTTTCACGAGATCGCGGACAAGGCCAAAGACCTTTCCCCGGAGATTCTCATCGGCCACGGCAAAGGACAGCGCACCGCCCGGGAATGGGGAATCCCCCTGGTGCGCGCCGGTTTTCCCATCCATGACCGGTTCGGCGCCCAGCGTCTGTCGCACACAGGATACAAAGGCGCCCTGCAGCTCTACGACAGGATTGTGAACGCCCTTTTGAAAAAAACCCAGGAATCGTGCTCCATTGGGTACGGATATTTGTGAAACCGCTCCGGCGGCAACCGGAGAGAACGCGCCGCGCGCGGCGGAAGAGGTTTCAACCATGGAAACAATAGGTGTTTTGACAGGCCGGGACAGGCACCCCTGCTTCAACCACGCGGCGTCGGGAACCTGCGGACGGGTCCATCTTCCGGTGGCTCCCCGGTGCAACATCCAGTGCGGATACTGTAGCCGGAAATATGACTGCGTGAACGAGTCCAGGCCCGGAGTCACCAGCGCGGTTTTAAGCCCGGAGGACGCGGCGGAATATGTGGCCCAGGTGTTGGAAAAGGAGCCGCGGATCACGGTTGCGGGCATCGCCGGTCCCGGCGACCCCCTGGCCAATCCCGAGGAGACGCTCTCCGCGCTCCGGCTGGTGCGCGCGCGGCATCCCGGCCTTTTGTTTTGCCTTGCCACCAACGGGCTTGCGCTGCCCGGGCGGGAAAAGGAGCTTGCCTCCCTTGGTGTAAGCCACGTGACAGTCACCGTCAACGCGGTCAATCCCTCTGTCGGAGCAAAAATCCTTAACTGGGCCAGGGACGGCAAGCGCGTGTTCCGCAAAGAAAAAGCGGCGGAACTGCTTGTCTCCCGCCAGCTTTCAGGCATCGCCGCGCTGAAGGCCGAGGGGATCACGGTCAAGGTCAACACCATCGTGGTTCCCGGGGTCAATGACAGCCATGTCCTGGATGTGGCGCGGAAGATGGCGGATCTGGGGGTGGATATCCTGAACATCGTGCCCATGTTTCCAAACGAGGGAACCACGCTTTTCGAACACGGGGAGCCGGACCCGGAACTCATTTCCTCATTGCGGCGGGAGGCCGGAAAAATGATTCCCCAGATGGAGCACTGTCGCCGCTGCCGGGCCGACGCGGCCGGTCTGTTATGCGAAGACCGCTCGGCGGAGTTCGCCCCTCTCCTCGCCTGTCCCGGCGGCGCCGGAAAAGTGGAGAGGCCCTATGTGGCGGTGGCTACCCGGGAGGGCGTGCTGGTGAACCTGCATCTGGGAGAGGCCGCCAAACTGGCCATATTTGGCCGGAACACAGAGGGCGGATTCCGCCTTGTGGAGGAGCGCCGGGCGCCTGAGCCGGGGACAGGACCGGAACGCTGGGAGCAGCTGGCGGTCCTTCTTGCCGACTGCCGGGCTGTCGTGGCGGAGGCCATGGGAGAGGCCCCCCGGAGGGATCTCGCCGCCCATGGAACCGCGGCCCATGAGTGCTCGGGGTTTATCGGAGCCGCCCTTGCCGCGGTCTATGACGGGAAAAACATAGAGATACTGAAGGGCCGCAAACACGGGCTTGCAAAGGCGTGTTGCGGAGGAGGGGACGGCACAGGATGCTGACAGGGAAGAAGGGTTTGCGGGGAAGCGGCGATGGGCTATTCCTCCTCCAGCGCGTCCTCCTCGCCGGTTTCCCCATGGTCCCATTCCCGGATGTATTTGGCCACTGTTCTCCTGTCCAGGCCCGCGCGGCGCGCCACCTCCTCATACGTCCCGAGGCGCTGGCGCAAGAGCTTGCAGTACCCGCCCACCAGCTCGTGGGCCGTGATTTCCCCGGCTTTCAGCAATTCCCCGAGCCGTCCCCCCAGGTCTTCCCGCACCGCAAAACCGCCGCCGGCGTAGCTGTTCCGTAAAAGCACCCTCCGCACACATTGCTCCAGTTCCCGGACATTGCCATGCCACGGGTATTCCGGTCCAAGCTGGGAGTCAATCACCCTGCGGACCATTCCCGCGATCTCCGGCGAAGACCTGCCCAGCATGCGGCGCACCAGATGACCGATGAGCCCGTCCAGCTCCGCGGGTTCTTCCTGGATACGCTGGCGCAGGGGCGGCACAACAATGATGTCGGAGCACAGGCGGTAATAAAAATCGTCCCGGAATCCGCCCTTGTTGCGCAACGCCTCCAACGGGCGGTTGGTGGCCGCGATGACTCTTCCATGGAACCGCTCCTCCTTGTGGCTCCCCACAGGATAGAAAAACCGCTCCTGAAAGACCTGAAGCAGCTTGATTTGAAGCCGCCCGGGCAGCTCGCCTATTTCGTCCAGCAAAATGGAGCCATGGGGGGAGCAGCGGCTGAACACTCCGCTGTAATTTTCCATGGCCCCTGTGAACGCTCCCTTCTTATATCCGAAAAGCTCCGATTCGATGAGGGTCTCCGCGAACCCGGAAAGGTTTACGGCAAGGAAGAGCTTTGAAAAACTCTCGGCGAAGCGCTGCTTTTTGATGTCAAAGGGAATGTGGCCCGACCTGCCGATGGCGGCGGCTGCCGTTCCCTTGCCTGTCCCTGTCTCCCCCAGAATCAGGGTCGAAAACTCCTCCATCCGGTCCCAGAGATAGTAGCTGTAAAGCTCGATGTTTTGGGTAAAGACCCCGCACCACAAATCATGGCGGAGCTTTCGCATGGAAGGTCCGGTTCCCGCCAACGTCTGCTTGATGAAAAAATACGCGCGCCGGAGCTGGTAGCACAGCTCGAAGAACCGTTGGGCGTGTTCCTGCGAAAACCCCCTGTTCTCAAGGAAATCCAGAGCCTCGGACGCAAAGGAAACCTTGACCGGGGATGTCTGAAGCAGGCCTGGCTTTTTATCCGCCTTGAGCTGCTCCCGAATCAACATGTCGAATTTTTTCCTGTACTTGTAAAAAACAAGAAACCAGTAGCCGAATTCCACCAGATTTTTGTCTGTCCCTCCGTACTCCTGAATGCTGAGGCCCTTGGAACCTTCCAGGGCTGTCATTCGGGCCTGCACCGCCATGAGGGTCTTGTTAATCCGCTGGTCCGCGCCACACGCGGCATTGGTCCGGGCTATCTCAACATCCAGCATTTCCCGTTCGCAGCCAAACGGATTGGCCACCGCGGCCCTTTTAACCAGGGACAGAAATTCCCTGTCCTCAGGGGAGAGCCGTTTGTTTTCGAGCACGCGCTTACGGTTCATGGAGCCAGAACGCTTTCTGTGTCGGGGGCGGGTCTCGGGGTATTCTTGGATTCACGCAAAAAGAACGCGTACCGGAGCAGGAACCATCCCCTGGAACGCTCCGGGGTCGGGAAGGCAGGCCGGCGGGGCTGTTCCCAGGCCCCGTTTTCCTCCTGCAGACCCTGTTCGAGGGAAGCCGCCGTTTTCGAGGGAAGGCCCGCCGTACACGCCTTGTACTTGGCATGTGCAGGAATTCCCGCCCGGGCGCATTCCCCGCGCGCGCCCCCATCATCCCAATGCCTGGATTTTTATAAAATTTAACGAGGGAAATCAATCTTTTAAATTAAAGGGTCCTCTTGGTGGCACGTTCTTTGATAAACAACCCCTGGATGAACACGGACAAAGGCTCCATAATCTGTCGGCCCCGCGCTTCCCGCGCGCCTTTTTAAAAGGAAAGACCATGGGAAAACAACCCGTCGCGATCGTTTTTCCTGGCCAGGGCATCCAGCGCCCGGGGATGGGGAAGGATTTTTACGAACAGTCCAAAGCAGGGCGAATGGTTTATGAGGAAGCCTCGGACGCCTTGGGCTGGGACGTTGCCGCTATATGCAACGGGGAGGGGGAGCGGCTGCGTCTCACGGAATTCGCCCAGCCCTGCATTTTGACCACGGAGGTCGCGATGTTCAGAGAGCTTTGTGACCGCCATGGCCCTATGGGGGACTATTTCGGCGGACACAGCCTGGGCGAATACGCCGCGCTTACCGTGGCCGGCGCCCTCCCCCTGTCTCTGGCCGTCCGCACCGTGTACTCGCGTGGCCGGCTCATGCAAGGGGCCTGTCCCCAGGGACTGGGCGGCATGATGGCGGTTCTGGGCGACAATCTCCCGGTGGAGCGTTTTGAAGAGGCCCTTTCCGGACTTGCCGTGGACGTGGCCAATGTCAATTCACCCGGCCAGGTTGTCCTCTCCGGGCATTCCGCGGCCATGGACGCCGCCCGGGAGAGACTTTTGCCGCTTGGCGGCGGGGCTTCCTGGCGCTTTGTGCCCCTGGACGTGAGCGCGCCTTTTCACAGCCGTTTCATGAATCCCGCCCTGGACGGGTTCCGTCAGGTCCTCCTGGAAAACGCCGACGCCATGAACCCCGCGCGCGCGGGCGGCACCACCTCCAACTTCACCGGAGGATTTCACGAAGAGAGCCGCGAGGCGCTGGTTTCAGCCCTGGCGGGCCAGTTTAACTCCCCGGTGAAGTGGCTCGCCAATATGCGCGCGCTGGCGGCCACCGGGGCGCGGGTGATCGAAGTGGGGCCAGGACGCCCGCTCCGGGCGTTTTTCAAATCCCTGGAAATTCCGTGTGAATCCATCACATCGCTGTCCCAGGTCAGGGGCTTTCAAAAGTAGAGGAGAAAACATGACGTTCCCAAAAGACACCTGGGCGCTCATTCTGGGGGGATCCAGCGGAATGGGTCTTGCCACGGCGAAAAAACTTGTCCGGCACGGGATGAACTGCGCCATCGTCCACCGGGACAGGCGGGGGGCGCTGCCGGCTGTTGAAAAGGAGTTCCGCGCGCTCACGGAAAGCGGGGCGCGTGTTGTCACGCGCAACACGGACGCGCTTTCGGAAAGCGGCAGAAAAGAGGTGCTGGAATTACTGGCCGTTGAAATGGGCCAAACCGGGAAGCTCCGGCTTCTGCTCCACTCCCTTGCCATGGGAAATCTCAAGCTCCTTTTTCCGGACGTTTCCCCAAACCCGCAGGCCAATGCCCGGGAAGATCTCGCCCGGGCTCTGGGAATGCCGCCAGGGCCTGTTCACGAGGCGGTGGAAGATTGTTTTATGAAGGGCGCCGACGCCCTTTTCTCCCTTGCTGAAAAGCCCGTGTTTCCAGTCCGCTGTCTTGTGCGGGAGGACTTTGCCCACACGGTACACGCCATGGGCACAAGCCTTGTGGAGTGGACCCAGGACATTGCCGCCATGGGATTGTTCGGCGCGGACGCCCGGGTGCTGGCCCTCACCAGCGAGGGCAATCAGATCGCCTGGCGCGGATACGCGGCGGTTTCCGCGGCAAAGGCCGCGCTCGAATCCGTCTGCCGGTCCATGGCGGTGGAGCTGGCGCCCCGGGGCGTGCGCGTGAACGTGATTCAGGCGGGAGTGACGGAAACCCCGGCCCTGGCCGCTATTCCGGGAAACCGGCATATCAGGGCGCGGGCCGCCCTCAGAAATCCCATGGGACGGCTCACCCGGCCGGAGGACGTGGCGGACGCAGTGTATCTTCTGTGTCTGGACGAGGCCGCGTGGATCAACGGAGCGCTTGTGTGCGTGGACGGCGGGGAGAGGATTGCATGAAAGGGATGGGCATGGAGGAATTTCCGGCTCCTGTGGAGGACGGGGAAAGGCTGGCGGAGGATGTGGAACAAAGGATTCTTTCGCGCATTCCGCAAAAGCCGCCCTTTTGTTTTGTGGATTCCATCTTGAGCGCCGGAACGTCCCATGTCCTGGGGGCCTACCGGTACAAGGAATCGGAGTTTTTTTATTCCGGACACTTCCCGGGCAATCCCGTGACACCGGGCGTCATCCTGCTCGAGACCATGGCCCAGATTGGCCTTGTGGCCCATGCCGTGTTCCGGTGCCTGGAAGCGGGGGTGACCCGGGAGGAAACCGCGCGCGCGGCAACGCTTTTCACCCTGGCCGAGGACGTGGCGTTTTTAGGAATTGTCCGGCCCGGGGAAAGGGTGCTGGTTTATGGGGAGAACATCTTTTTCCGGAGACAGGGGGTGCGGGCAAGAGTGTCCATGCGCCGTGAAAACGGAGAGCCGGTGTGCCGGGGCGTGCTCTCGGGAACGGGAGTTCTACTGTGATGCGACGAGTGGTGATTACCGGAATGGGTGTCGTAAGTCCCATTGGAAACGGGCTGGCGGAGTTTGAAGCAGCCCTGAAGGCGGGACAAAGCGGAATCCGCTTTGAACCGGAGCTGGAGCGCTTGCGGTTCTCCTGCCGCATCGCCGGTATTCCCCGGGATTTCGAGGCGTGGCGTTCCCGGTATCTTCCCGGCGGCAAGGAAAAGGGTGATGGAACAAGCTTGGACTATATGTCGGCGGCGGCGATCGAGGCATGGGAGGACGCCGGGCTGGTTCTTCCCCGGGAGGGCGGCGGCGCGGACTGGGACACCGGTGCCATTCTCGGCACTGGAATCGGGGACATGGAAACCATCGCGGAGAAAATCGTGCCCTATGTGAACGCGGGAGACGTGCGCAGGCTGGGAAGCCGCGTGGTGGAGCAGGTGATGCACAGCGGGCCGAGCGCCCGGGTGGCGGGTCTTTTGGGCCTTGGAGGCCAGGTCACATCCAATTCCTCGGCATGCGGGACCGGCACAGAGGCCGTCATCGAGGCCGCCCGGAAAATCCGCGCGGGCCGGGCCAAACGCATGGTGGCGGGGGCCTGCGAGGGACCTTCCCCGCACACATGGGGCGGCTTCGACTCCATGCGGGTTCTTTCCAGGAAGTACAACCACAGTCCCGAGGCAGGGTCCAGGCCCATGAGCGCCACAGCGGACGGTTTCGTGCCCGGGGCCGGGGCGGCGGCGCTGGTGCTGGAGGACCTGGACACAGCGCTTGCGCGCGGCGCCCGGATATACGCGGAGGTATTGGGCGGGTTCCTCAACTGCGGAGGACAGAGGAACGGCGGGAGCATGACAGCGCCCAACTCCGAGGGGGTTCAAAGGTGTATCCAAGGATGCCTCGCGGACGCGGGAATCAGGGCGCGGGAGATTGACGCCATTAACGGACATCTTACCGCGACCATGGCGGACCCTGTGGAAATAAGAAACTGGGCTTTGGCCCTTGGCCTCCACAACGGGGACATTCCGCGCATCCAGTCCACCAAGTCCCTTATAGGACACTGCCTTGGCGCGGCAGGGGCTATCGAGACTGTCGCCACGGTTCTGGAACTGCACAAGGGTTTTTTGCACGCATCCGTCAACTGCGAGGACACGCATCCCGCCATTGAACCGTTTTCAGGGAGCATTGTCCGGTCAACCCTGGAAGTCCCTGAGATGCGGTTAATGGCCAAGGCGAGCTTTGGATTTGGGGATGTCAACGCATGCATGCTTTTAAAAAAATGGCATCCTGAGGAGGTAATTGCAAAATGAGGCGTAGGTTGGATGGTTCCGGGCCGCAAGGCACGGGTTCACCCAACATTTCTAAATAATTCATATCTGTTGGGTGAAAATGCCCTTCGGGCGGAACCACCCAGCCTACCTCAAATTTGTCGTTTCTTAGAGTTTTGCAATTACCTCTGAGAACTAAATTTGCCGGGAGAACCGCAAATTTCGATAGGCGCTGTCTGTTGCAACGAGCGGCACACGTTCTTTCCGCCCGTGAGGAGATAAAAAAATGGCGGTTTTTCCAGACGGAAAACTTCCATTTGGAGATTCCACAAGACCATCCACAGAAATTCAAAAGGAGTTTACAATGAACGAACAGCAAATCTTCGAAAAAATGGTTGCAATCATCAAACCCTATGTTTTCGGGGGAGGCTCCGCTGAGAAATGGCGCATGGAAACCCACATTCTTGACGACCTGAAGGTCAATTCCGCCCGTCTCGTGGATATCATCATCGGTCTCGAGGACAGCTTCAACATACGCATCGAAGACGACGAGGCGGACAGGCTGGAAACCATCGGCGACGCGGTTCATCTTGTCAAAGCCAAGCTCAATTGAACGTCAACCGTCCGGGCCGCCGGAAGACACCCTCCCGGCGGCCTGTCTGTTGGAAAAAACTCATGACATGGAAACCCGAAACTTGTGTATCCTGGACAACCAGGCGCGCGCCGGGGAGGGCGCGGCATCCCTTGGCACAGCAGGGCGCGCGCCAGGACAAAGCGCGCGCCTCGGGCTTCAGATTTTTCCGGGGCGGCTGTTCATGCCTGTTCTGGCCCCTTGCGTGTACGCGTGCCTGCGTGTGGCAGGGTACCGCGTCCGGGGGCTTCGGAGGACACGAATGCCGTGGCCGCTCTTTTAAAGGAGCATCCGGGACCGTGGCTCATCTGTGCCAACCATCTGACCATGATTGACTCCGCCATCCTGGCCTGGGCCATGTTTCCCGTTTGGAAAGCCATGTTTTTCCCGGGCGTCCTTCCCTGGAACCTGCCTGAAAAGGACAATTTCGGGCGGAGCTTTGCCCTTCATGTCCTGTGCTATTTGCTCAAGTGTGTTCCGGTCAGGCGGCGGGGGGACAGGCGCCGTCTTCAGGCGGATTTGCAAAAGTGTCTCGCCATTCTTGGGAAAAGGGAAAGCATCCTGGTGTTTCCCGAGGGAACCCGCTCGCGGAGCGGAAGGGTGGACGGCCAAAATGTTTCCTACGGTGTGGGCCGTTTCCTTGCCGGCATTCCGGAGTGCCGGGTTATATGTGAGGTAATTGCAAAACTCTAAGAAACGACAAATTTGAGGTAGCCGGGTGGTTCCGCCCGAAGGGCAGGTTCACCCAACATCTTGGAATAATGGTATAATTGTTGGGTGAACCCG
>JAGVGH010000182.1 GCA_020057225.1 Desulfobacterales bacterium
CCGGCGCGGTCCTGAGCGGCGCCCTTGGTCTTTATCACTGCGATGCTCATGGCAAGTCCTCCATGCCCTCATTCTACACTAATTTCGGCAAGGGGGCTGTCTCATTTTCGCTGGCACAGAGGGGATGAACTTCGAATCGGCGCGGAATTCTGAAAAACGCAATCATCATCCCTGATAGAGGATCACAGAGCGCCGGGATCCGCCCCGCTTCCCGGCGGTTTGCCCCCAATGTCTTTTCCCTTGCGTTTTTCCCCTCTGGCCTGGCCGGGAAAAACCTGCTATGATCCCTATGTCTCTTGACTGACGGACAGCGCCCGCCCGCGCGCCGGCCAGCGGCGCTTCCGGAACAGGGCCTTTCAAGCCCAAGACAGAGCCATGTTTCACTATTTTCTCAACATCGCGAGAAACTTCCGCCCTGCGGACCTCGTGGACATCCTCATCATCTCCGGGCTTCTCTACGGGGTCCTGGTCTGGTTCCGCCATGCCGCATCTCGCTTTGTAATACTTGGAATCGCACTTCTGGGCATCGTCTATATCCTCTCCAAAAGCTTCCAACTCTACCTCACCGCCGTTGTCCTTCAAGGCTTTTTCGCCGTCCTCCTTGTAGCCCTTGTCGTCATTTTCCAGGAAGAACTCCGCCGTTTTTTCGAGCGCCTCGCCACTGTCGGCCTGGCCAGAAAAAACGGACCGGGAAACGAGAAAACCGCGCGGCAAATCGAAATTTTGTCCAACACGGCCGTTAAACTCGCGCGGCAACGCTTCGGCGCGCTCATGGTTCTTCCGGGCTCTGAACCCCTGGACAGGCATGTGGACGGCGGTGTGCCGCTGGACGGCATCCTGTCCGAGCCGCTTTTGGAAAGCCTCTTTGATCCGCACTCATCAGGCCACGACGGCGCCGTTATTATTCATGGGGACAGGGTTGTCCGGTTCGGCTGCCATTTGCCCCTGTCCACCAACGGCCCGGCCTTCGGTCTTGCCGGGCTTCGGCACACCGCCGCCCTGGGACTGGCGGAGCGCACCGACGCCCTGGCCGTTGTTGTCTCCGAGGAGCGGGGGTCTGTTTCCGTGGCCCGGGACGGGCGTATCCGGAGGCTGGATGATGTGAACGAGCTCAAGGACGCGCTGGAAACCTTTTTTCCAAAGGCCGCGCCGGACAAAAAAACGCGCATCCTGTGGGGCGTGTTCGAGAAAAACCCCGCCGAAAAATTTCTTGCCCTTGCGCTTGCCTCGCTCTTGTGGCTCGCGTTCGGACAGCGCACGGAACTCATCCGCAAGGACTTCACCGTGCCCATTGAATACAAAAACGCGGTTCCGGGCTGGGTTATCACCGAACCCGAAATCAAGGAGGCCCGGGTGACACTGAGCGGGCCTGAGCAGGCGTTCCGGCTTCTTGCCCCGGAGACCCTGGGTGTTTCCGTTGATTTGTCCCGTCTGGAAGAAGGCATGCAGGAGATTGTGCTGTCCAGGGACTGCATGCGAATTCCGGCGGATTTGTTTTTGGAGGCGGTGAAGCCGGACCGCGTTTCCCTGGAGGCTTACAAACTTAAGCCGCTCCAGGTTCCTGTCGAGCTCAAGACAACCGGCGCTGTTCCGGAAGGATACACGCTGTTGGGGATTACCCTTGTTCCCGGAAGCGTCACTGTCAAGGCGCCCCCGGGAACCAAGGCGGAGAGTGTCAAAATCACCATGGATCCACTCAATCTTGCCACGGTGACGGAAAACATGATCGCCCCGGTCAACCTCCGGTATCCCGCGGATCTCCGCTTCGAGGGCGGCGCTCCTCCCCAGGTGCAGGCCCAGGTCCGGGTGGAGGGTTCCCCCGGGCCCCGGCCGCCCTCGCCCGCCAGCGCCGCCCAGGAGCCGCCGCAATAGGACGATGGCCGCCCGGGGCTTTTAATGTCTATCTGGATTATCCCGCCAGGCGTCCGCCCGGCATGGAGGAAGGGCCATGTGGTTTTTACCCGGGGCACAGACCCTGCTTACGGGCATTGGGATTTTTCTTTTAAGGACAACCGACGTTACTCTTGGCACCATCCGCACCATCGCGATTGTCCACGGGCGCACACGGGTGGCGTTTGTTCTTGGTTTTTTCGAAGTCAGTCTTTGGCTCGTGGCTATTTCCACCGTGGTAAGCAAAATCGGCCAGGAGCCTGTCCTCGGTGTGTTTTACGCTTTGGGATACGCCACGGGGAACGTGGCCGGGATATGGGTGGAGCGCAGGATAGCCTCCGGCCATACGATTTTAAGGGTGGTGAGTGTGGCCTCCGGGAAGCCCATGGCGGAGCGGGTCCGGGAGGCCGGATACCCTGTCACTGCTTTTGAGGGCGAGGGTCTTTCCGGCAGGGTGACGGAGCTGTATGTGGTGTGCCGGAGGAGGGATTTGAGGGAAATCCTCGCACTGGTCAAGGCTGTGGACCCGTGCGCCTTCTACATCACAGAGCAGGCAGGCTCGGTGAGCAAAATAACGCGGCCTGTTTGCCAGGAGGGCACGGGCTGGCGGGGGATCATAAAAAAAAAATGAAAGGGCCGTTCAGGGTTTCGATGGGTTGGCCTGTTGCCCTCGAGGTAATTGCAAAATGAGGCGTAGGTTGGGTGGTTCTGGGCCGCAAGGCCCAGGTTCACCCAACATTTCTAAAATGATTCATATCTGTTGGGTGAACCTGCCCTTCGGGCGGAACCACCCAGCCTACCTCAAATTTGTCGTTTCTTAGAGTTTTGCAATACCTCCCTCACATCGGAATATCGTTGGTGTCCAGCCTGGGAAGCGCCAGCAAGGGGTCCGATTCCAGGTCCGCCACTCCCCGCCGGGTGGAAAGACCCAGAACGCCGCCTGCGGCCCTGACTGTTTCAAGGGTCCCGGCGTCGTAATCCCCGTAAGGATAGGAAATGGTCCACCGGGAGGTGTCCGCGCCCAGAGCGCTTAGAAACTCCAGAGAGCTTTGCACCTCGTGTTCTTTTCCCGCCTTGTCAAGCCGCGACAGCCAACAGTGGCCATGGCCGTGAGACCCCACATGCATTCCATGCCGGACAAGGGTCTTTAACTGCTCCCTGTCCATGTACATTTCCCGGGCAAGGACATTTTCCGGGACACCCGCGAACTCCGCAAAGAGAGTGTCAACGAGCTTTCCCCGCAACGGCTCCGGAATTTCCCGCTGGAGCGCGCGTTTGATAAACATGATGTCCGGAGGGTCAAACCTGCCGGGCAGGGCAAGCCGGGCCTGGATTTCCCGGGCAGGGCCCATGCCGTGCGCGTCCGCGTGCAGGTCCAGAAGGGCGAGAAGGCGGGCGACAACAGGGCCGCAGTCCGGGACCGAGGCCAGGATGATGTGGATTTTGTTGACATCGAGCAGCCTGCCCTCCAGCACAGCCCGGGCCGGGGGATAAAACGCGCCGGAAATCCCCAGGGAGTCCAAAATGGGAAACACGTGCAGGTAATGGTCCAGGTAGCCGTCATCAAAGGTGAGGAGCGTGGCGTTTTCAGGAAGCCTTGGGCAGGAGCCGTCCAGATGCCCAAGCACCTGTTCCATGGAGACGATGGTCCCCTTGGCGCGCAAGGCCAGCACCTGTTCCCGGAAACGCCGGACATCCAGGGCTTTTAAGCGCGGCCACCGCGCGTTGGCCATGTCCCGGACATAGTGGTAGGTGACGATGGTAAGCGGGTGTCCCATGCGCGCCCCCCTGTTACGCCCCTTTGTTGGCGCGGTCCCGGTCGGAATCGCCCCGTGTGAAATAGAGGCTGTTGAAGGGGATGTCCGCGAACAGTCCGGGAATCCTGTGGCTTCCCAGGCAAACGCGCTCGTGGTTGGGCCGTTTGGAAATGGGAGAGGAGACCTGGGGCCACGCGGTGTAGGCTTCGTCTGTGAGCTCGTAAAATCCCGTTTTCGAAAAAAGCTCCGTGTAATAGTCTCCGGCAAAGGAAAATTCCACGTGGGCCATGCCCCGGTCCCGGGCTTTGTGAATCCGGTCCGCGAGGAGCGGCTCCACGCTCTCCGGCGGGCCGGCCATGTCAATGATCCGGGTGGCGGAAATTTGAAGGGGCTGGAAAGTCTCGTCCCGGGACACCATGTAAGCGCGCCACGCCGCGCCCTCCCGTTTGGCCGTGGCCTCATATTCTCTTCGGGGATTCTGGAAATACCGCCAGTTCAGATAGGCCGCGTGGCGCTTCACCGCCACGCGAACCTTGTCCAGCATGGCCTCCTGGCATTCCCGCACCCCCTCTTTGAAAGAGGCGATGGCGGGCAGGTTTTGTACCGCACCCGGTGTCTTTGCCGCGAGAGGGTGCAGTTCCCGCATACGGGCCGCGTCTTCGCCAATGCCCGCCACCAAATCGTAGGTGCTTTCCCGCAAAGGCAGAAGAAACCGGCGGAGCGTTTTGTTTTGAAACATTTCGAACCCTGCGCGCTCATAGTTTTTTTGCACGCCTTCGTTGAAGCCGATCACGCCGCAGGCGTCAAATTTGCCAAGGAGCATGCGCACGAAGGTTTGGCCGATTTTCCGGTTTCGGTATTCCGGCAGGACCATGCCGCTTACATACCAGCAAAAAGTGGCGGGGCGTCGGTCCACCAGGAGGGTTGCGGAGAGCGCTCCGTAGTTGGCGACGATGGCGTCGCCGTCTTTGACCACCAGGGTGTCGTAGGAGTCGGAAAGGCGGTCTGGCGAGGAGGCGAGCAACCAGCGGAGATGGGGCCAGTCCGCGAGGATGTGGTTGGGGTTGTTATTAGCGGTGATGTTATACCGGGCCCACTCCTCGAACCAGGCGTCGGTGAGTTCTATAAAGACAAGTCCCATGGCGCGGCTCCTTTTCTGGTCGGCGAGGCCGGAGGTTGGATTCTATTTCTGGGGAGGTACTTACAGAGACAATGTCTGTGCCATGGTCCGGGGATTGAAACCCCAGGCTGACTCAAAAGCCTTGCCGCTACGCGGCCGCTATGAGGATAAAGGCCCGTTTTATAATAAGAAAATACAACAAAAACAGGATGTTTTGTTCTAACTCCTGAGTCCTGCCTTCCAACTCCCGGCCTCCGGCTTTTCCTGCCCGGGTGTTTCCTTCACCCCCAGGTATTCCTTGTCGTACACGGTCAATAGCGCCATGGAAAGCGGCACAAGCATGTCCGCCATTTTCGTGTATTTGGTCCGCAGTCCCTGGACCAGCCGGGAGGAAATGTCGAAGAGGCGCTTGTGCATGGCGTCCATGTGGACAGTGGGATAGGGAGTCCCTTCCTGGAAACCGGACTTGCCGCAGGTGTGCCCCTTGCCGCCTATCTCCGTTGGAATTCCATACAGGCGGCAGGTGACCGGGCGGCGCTCGTACAGAGCGCAACGGTCGTCATCTGTGAGCAGCGGACACCGGACGCGCTCCCAGCCCACGCGCGCGAGAACTTCCTCCATGTCCTTTCCCCGCGCCGCCGCCTGGGCCGCCTCTCTTTTGATCTGATAGGTCTTCCTGTCCGCCTGGTTCGCCTTTTCCAGCAGCCGGGCCTTTTCCTCTTCCGAAAACGCCCGGTTGAAGTGATGGTTGATATAGAGAGCCTCCACCACCGTGAGATCAAAAAGGGCGTGACAGCAGTCCTGGCAGCCGGGTCCGCACGCCACGCAGTCCGGATACCGGGCGGCGACCGCTGTGAATATCCTGTCCGCCTCTGCGAGCAGGTGCTCATATTCCTCGAAATACGGCGAAAAATCCAAGTCCATGAACCACTCTCCAGGTCATTGTATGCCGCGCGCGGCCGTCATGCGAACGCCTTTGACCTTGGCGGAGCACCGCCGTAGAGGGCGGGGCCGCGCGCCGCCTTCAGGTCTTTGAGGGCGCATCTTGCCTTTCCCGCTCCGTTTCGTCAAGCCTTTCCGGCATCCCCCGCAGCGAAAACCCTATTGACGCTCTCTCCCGGATTGGCTAACTTGTTCCGGTTGCCGCAAGGGGTTTCCCGCGGCCATCATCATTCCGGACCTTCCAAGTCCGGATTCGGGGGAAAACCATGGAGCAGGAAAAAATCGGCACGGCGCAAGGCAAGGAAGAAACGGCCATTCTCACCGTTAACGGCAAAACCATCGGGCTCCCTGTCATCACAGGCACCGAGGGCGAAAAAGCCATTGACATTTCCCGCCTGCGCCAGCTTACCGGATACATCACCCTCGACCTTGGCTACGGCAACACCGGAAGCTGCACCAGCGCCATCACTTTCATGGACGGCGAAAAGGGCATCCTCCGCTACCGGGGCATCCCTGTCGGGCAGCTCGCGGAACACTCGACCTTTGTCGAAACCGCCTACCTTCTCATCAACGGGCGCCTTCCCATTCAGAGAGAGCTTCAGGCGTTTTCGGTGATGCTGAACGACCACTCCCTGGTCCACGAGGACATGAAGTTTTTTTTCCAAAACTACCCCAGGGCGACACACCCCATGGGCATCCTCTCGTCCATGGTCACCGCCCTTCGCAGCTTTTATCCCGAGTTGGAAACGCTTTCCCACACGGAAAACGTCAATATGACCATGACGCGGCTTTTATCCAAGCTCCGCACCATGGCCGCGGTCTCTTACAAGATATCCCGGGGTCACACTCCGGAGTACCCAAGACCGGACTTGTCCTACTGCGCCAACTTCCTCAACATGATGTTCAACAGCCCGGTCAAGCCCTATGTTATTGATGACGTGCTGGTCAAGGCGCTCAACACGTTCTGGATTCTCCACGCCGACCACGAGCAAAACTGTTCGACCTCAGTGGTGCGCATGGTGGGAAGCGCCCGCGTCAACCTGTACGCGGCGATTTCCGCGGGCATGGCGGCCCTGTGGGGTCCCCTGCACGGCGGCGCCAACCAGAAGGTGGTCGAGATGCTCGAAAAAATCCAGGCCGCGGGCGGCGACGCCAAGCCCTTCATCGCCCGGGCCAAGGACAAAAACGACCCCTTCCGCCTCATGGGGTTTGGCCACAGGGTGTACAAGACTTATGACCCGCGCGCGAAAATCATGAAAAATATATGCCATGACGTGTTGGCGCGGCTCAAGACGGACGACCCTCTCCTGCCCATCGCCATGGAGCTCGAAGAGACAGCGCGCAAGGACCTGTACTTCATTGACCACAACCTGTATCCCAACGTGGATTTCTATTCCGGCATCGTGCTCCGCGCCCTGGGCATCCCCACCAACATGTTCACGGTCATGTTCGCCATAGGGCGGCTGCCGGGATGGATCGCCCAGTGGAAGGAGGACCATGACGACCCGGGCTGGCGGCTGCACCGCCCGCGGCAGATATATGTCGGGAACACGGTTCGGGACTACGTGCCTATGAGCCAGCGCACCGAGGCCGGAGCGGAGCCCGGGAAGGCGGCGGCGCCCAGGTCCGGACGCAAACCCGCGCCGTGAGGAAACCATGCGCATCGCCCTTGCCCAGACAAACCCGGTGATTGGGGATTTCACCGGAAACACGGAGAAGATACGGAGCCACGCGGTCCGCGCCCGGGACATGGGCGCGGACCTCGCGGTTTTTCCCGAGCTTGCGGGCTGCGGATATCCTCCCCGGGACCTCCTGGAGCGCCGGGGCTTTTTGGCCGCGTGCCGCCGCCAGGTTGAGGAGCTTGCCGCATCGGTTTCCGGAATCGGTGTTCTCACAGGCTTTGTGGACACGGACGGGGACAGGCTCAAAAACGGCGCTGTCCTGTTTGAAAACGGGCAGACGCTTTTTGTGGCCCATAAGCGGCTGTTGCCCACCTATGACGTGTTTGATGAGTCGCGCTACTTCGCCCCTGGTGACTTGGCCGAGGTCTTCCCGTACAAAGGAAACACTCTTGGGGTGGCGATATGCGAGGACACGTGGAACATTCCGGAGTTTTTTCCGCGAAGGCGCTATTCCTGGAACCCGGTGGAAGCGCTTGTGAAAAACGGCGCCGACCTTCTCATCAATATTTCGGCCTCTCCCTTTCACGCGGGCAAGCGCCTGCTGCGCCAGGGGCTTATGGCCTGCATCGCCGGGCGGCACAGGGTGCCCGCGGTGTATGTGAACCAGACAGGGGGAAACGACTCCCTTTTGTTTGACGGGGCCAGCACAGCCCACGGCCCGGACGGGTTCTTGCGGGCGCGGGCGCGGGAGTTTGCCGAGGACCTGGTGCTGTTTGACACAAAGACCCTTCAGGGCGATATTCATCCAGTAGCGGAAACCATGGAGCAGGCGGTTCTCGATGCCCTTGTCATGGGTGTCCGCGACTATTTTTCCAAATGCGGATTTCAAAGCGCGGTGCTGGGGCTTTCCGGGGGCATAGACTCGGCCCTGGTGGCGGCCATTGCCGCCCGGGCGCTGGGTCCGGAAAACGTCACCGCGCTGTTCATGCCCTCCCGTTTCACATCCGGGGACAATTTCACGGACACCCGGCTTTTGGCCGAACGGCTGGGCATCCGTTTTGAGACCGTGCCCATTCACCGGGTGCTCGACGCGTACATTCAAGAGCTGGGAGGCTCTTTGGAAACTCCCGGGCTGATGGAGCAAAACCTTCAGGCGCGGATACGGGGCAACCTCCTGATGGCGCGGTCCAACCGTTATGGCTCCCTGGTGCTTTCCACAGGCAACAAAAGCGAGCTTGCGGTGGGATACAGCACGCTCTACGGGGATATGTGCGGAGGACTCGCCGTTATATCCGACCTCCCCAAGGCCATGGTCTATGCTGTTTCCCGGCAAATCAACGCGGAAACGGAGATCATCCCGGCAAGGATACTGGAAAAAGCGCCCTCGGCGGAGCTCAAGCCCAATCAAAAGGACCAGGACGATTTGCCGCCCTACGAGGTGCTGGACCCCATCCTGGAGGCGTATGTCGAGGAGGGGCTGTCGCTTTCGGAGATCGCGGCCCGGGGTTTTGATATCAAGGTGGTGGCGGATGTCCTGCGCCGGGTTCGGCTTGCCGAATACAAGCGCAGACAGGCCGCTCCAGGATTGCGCATAACGCCCAAGGCGTTTGGGGAAGGGCGGCGGTATCCTGTGGCGCACCGGTGGAGGGAGGAAGGGTAGGGGGGCTTTGGGAGAGAAGGAGCGGTTTGTCCGCATGCCGGGCGGCAGAGAGGAGTTTTTTCATGGGCGATCAACGTGAAAAACGCGGATACTCCAGACATAAAATCTAACCCCTGAACAGTACAACATGTCAACGCTGGTTCTCGACAACCTGGTGAAAATTTATGGCGGACGCCGGGCCGTGGATTCGGTATGCATGGAGGTCGAGGGCGGACGGGTGACCGGACTGCTTGGCCCGAACGGAGCCGGCAAGACGACCACTTTTTACATGGCCGTGGGCATGATTCCGGCGGACGGGGGCAGGGTGCTCCTCGACGGCCAGGACGTGACACGGGACCCCATGCATGTCCGGGCGCGCAAGGGCATGGGCTATCTGCCCCAGGAGACCTCGGTTTTCAGGAATCTGACAGTGGAGCAAAATATCCTGGCCATTCTCGAGCTGCGCGGGGTCACGTCCGGGGAGCGCAAAAAAAGGGCCGCCACGCTCATGGGAGAGCTTGGGGTTGCCCGTCTTGCCGGGCAGAAGGCCCAGGTGCTTTCCGGCGGCGAAAAACGGCGCCTGGAGATCGCCCGGGCATTGGCGACGGAACCCAGGTTCATGCTTCTGGACGAGCCCTTTGCCGGGGTTGACCCCCTGGCGGTGACGGACATCCAGAACATCATCCGGCAGCTTTCGGACAGGGGTATTGGAGTGCTCATTTCCGACCACAATGTGCGGGAGACGCTGGGGGTTTGCGACACGGCCACCATTCTGGGCGGTGGAAAGGTGATTGAATCCGGCTCTCCGGAGAAAATCGCCGGGAGCGAGACCGCGCGCAGGATTTATCTGGGCGAAGGGTTTCGGTTGTAGGCGCCGGGCGGGAACGGTTTTTGCCTTCGGCGCATTGTGTTTCCGCAGGTTTTGGTGTATGGTTAAAATGGTTCGCGTGGAGCGCGGACACCGCGACGGCGGAACGCCGAAAAAAGCGGGATGTTTTCCGTCCGGGGTTCCCTTAAAAGACGGTGAGGCTGACCGGGAGGGCGGAGAGCCGGCGCGGGAAAATGTTCGGACCGCGGGTCCGGGAGGGTGCAAACCAGTATTCACAAACAACGTCCCATGGAGGCACAGGTTGAACCATGGGACCAGGAAGGCGCCGCGACCGTATTCATGGCACTGGAACTCCGGCAACAACTGAGACTTTCCCAGCAGCTTATCATGACGCCCCAGCTTCAGATGGCGATCAAGCTGCTGCAGCTTTCCCGCCTGGAGCTTCTGGACGTTATCCACCAGGAGATGGAACAGAACTCCGCCCTGGAGGAGGCCCAGGAAACCACCCATCGGGACGAGCTTGAGGCGGCCGGCGCGCAAGGGCCGGAAGAGGGCTTAAGGGAAGTCACGATGGACGGGAACACGGTTCCCGACGAGGTGGACTGGAGCAACTACATGGAGGAGTACAGCGCTCCGGGCCAGGTCAATTTTGAGAACGAGGAGCGGGAGCTTCCCAAGTATGAAAGTTTTGTGGCCAAGAAAGATTCCTTGGCGGACCATCTGAAATGGCAGCTTGTGTTGCGGTTTGACGGTCAGCTTGAGCGGGACGTGGGGGAGATGATTATCGGGAACCTCAACCGGGACGGGTATTTGGACGCCTCGGTGGAGGAGCTTGCCAAGACAGGGGATTGGCGGGTTTCTGTTGTGGAGGAGGTATTGGGCGCCATGCAGACCTTTGACCCGGTAGGGGTCTGCGCCCGTGACCTGGTGGAATGCCTGAAAATCCAGGTCCGGCATCTTGGACTTGAATCCTCCATCATCCTTGAAATTCTGGACCATCATCTGAACCATCTTCAAAACAAGAACTACAAGGCCATCGCCCAGGCCCTTCACGTTTCCATGGAGGATGTGCTGGCGGCGGTCCGGGTTATCCAGGGCCTGGAGCCCAAGCCGGGACGCGAGTTCGCGGACGAGGAAACCCATTATATCAGCCCTGACATTTTTGTTTACAAAGTGGGGGATGATTTCGAGATTGTGCTGAATGACGACGGGCTGCCCAAGCTGCATGTGAGCGCGTTTTACAAAAGGGCGCTTCGCAGGGAAGCGAACCTCAACGAGGAGACGCGCAATTACGTCCAGGGGAAACTTCGGTCTGCGGCGTGGCTGATCCGGAGCATTCATCAACGACAAAGAACCATTTACAAGGTGATGGAGAGCATTGTCAAATTTCAGCGTCCTTTTTTGGAAAAGGGAATTGCCCATCTCAAACCCATGGTATTGAGGGATGTCGCTGAAGACATTGGAATGCATGAATCAACCATCAGCCGTGTTACAACCAACAAATACGCCCACACCCCACAGGGGATTTTCGAGCTTAAATATTTCTTCAACAGTTCAATCAACAGGGTAAGCGGTGACGCTATCGCGTCAGAGAGCGTCAAACAGAAGATTCTGCAAATCATAAAGAGCGAAAATCCCGCAAAACCTTACAGCGATGACAAAATAGCAAGCCTGCTTGAGAAGGAAAACATTCAAATAGCCCGTAGAACAGTTGCAAAATACAGGGAGATGTTGAATGTTCTTCCATCCAGCAAGCGCAAGCAAATTTCATGAAACATGACGGCGCGCAAAGCGTTGGTCCCGAAATGCCGGGGATTCAGTGAACAACGAAGGAGGAACTATATGCACACACAGGTCACGTTTAAAAACCTTGACCCTTCCGAAGCCCTCAAAAACTACGCTGCCGAAAAGCTCGAACGACTGGACAAATATCTGGACAATCCCGCCGAGGCAAACGTCATTCTTACTGTCGAGAAGTTCCGCCACATTGCGGAAATCATCATCACCGGGGACCGGATGACCATTACGGGCAAAGAGGAGACAGGCGACATGTACTCCTCCATTGACAAGGTGATGGACAAGCTCGACAAGCAGATCAAGAAGGGAAAGCAGAAAGTCCGGGAGCGCCGCGGGGGAAAGGATATCCGCCGCGAGATGGACCAGCAGGCTTACGGGGTGAGCGTGCAGGACGAGGACGGGGAAGAGCGGTTCGTGACCATCGAGAAAATCGAGTACAAACCCATGGACGTGGAAGAGGCC
Organism: Desulfobacterales bacterium; assembly: GCA_020057225.1. GTDB lineage: Bacteria > Desulfobacterota > Desulfobacteria > Desulfobacterales > Desulfatibacillaceae > JAGVGH01. The sequence goes on from JAGVGH010000182.1 coordinate 12,059, forward strand.
ATTTTGCAGATGGACCTCGACAAAAACAGCTTTCTTGTGTTCACCAACGCCCAGACCGGGCAGGTGAACGTCCTGTATCAGAAAAAGGACGGCGGCATGGGGCTTATCGAGCCTGCTGTCTAAGCCGGGCAAAAGGCTTTGGATGTTTCTGTCCGGGTTCTCCGGGTTCCTCAAGCGGATAAGGGCTTTGCTTGCAACGGGCAGGGGGGCTGACAGGCCCCCCGGGGCCTTCCGCTAACAGCCTAACGCCCAATGAAGCGGGACGCTATGAAAATATTGGAAAAACTGGCCGCGCAGGCCATCTTGTGCGAGTTGAAATCCAGGGACAAAAAGGGCGTGCTGGAAGAGCTGGCAAAGCCCCTGGCAGGCCATGCGGGTGTACAGGCCCCGGATATGGTGCGCGTGCTTTTGGAGCGCGAACGGTTGGGCAGCACGGGCATAGGAGGCGGCATCGGCATTCCCCACGGAAAGATGCGGGGGCTTTCCGACATCGTCCTTGGTTTTGGCAAAAGCGAGGCCGGCGTGGATTTCGACTCCATGGACGGCAAGCCCGCGCATCTTTTTTTCGTGCTGGTAACCCCCGAGGATTCCGCCGGGCTGCATCTTTCCATGCTGGCCCGGATATCCCGCCTCCTGAAGAACGAGGTGTTCCGGAACCGCCTTTCGGCGGCCCGGGACGCGGCGGGAGTAATCCAGACCATCGAGGAGGTGGACGAGGACTTTTAACAGCCGTCCGGACAGCGGGACTCCGCGCGTTCCCGCCCCATGGCTTTTCCGATGGAAAGCCCTAACATCATCATCATAACCGGTCTTTCCGGTTCAGGGATGAGCACCGCCCTGGCGGCCCTCGAGGACGCGGGGTTCTTTTGCGTGGACAATCTGCCGGTGGCGCTTCTGCCCAAGTTTCTGGAACTCCACCGGCAGAGCATGTCCGAGGCCACGCGTCTGGCTTTTGTCATGGACCTCCGGGAAAAGGAATTTCTCTCCCGGTACACCCATGTGTTCGCAGAGCTGGAAGGGACAGGATACCGGCCGGAGCTCATCTTCCTCGAAGCCTCGGAGGAGGTGCTGCTTCGCAGGTTTTCCGAAACCCGCAGGAAACACCCGCTGGGAAAAGGGGGAAGTGTTCTGGACGGAATCCGCATCGAGCGCGCGCGCCTTGCGGAAGTCCGGCACATCTCCCACCGGGTGATTGACACCTCGTTATACAACACGCATCAGTTCAAGGCAGTGGTAAGGGAGTTCGCCCAAAAAGCCATGGCCGATTCCGGCATGCGCGTCCAGGTGCTCTCGTTCGGTTTCAAGTTCGGCCTGCCCCACGACGCGGATCTTGTGTGCGACGTGCGTTTTTTGCCGAATCCCTATTTTGCGCCGGAGCTCAAGGAAATGCACGGCGAAATGGAGCCTGTGCGGCGCCACGTGCTGGACCAGGACGTGACCCGGCGCTTCTTGGCCAAATACCTGGACCTCCTTGACTTTCTGCTTCCCTTGTACGAGGCTGAAGGAAAGTCCTATCTCACCATAGCTGTGGGATGCACGGGAGGACGGCACCGATCGGTCACCATCGCGGGGGAAATCCACGCCCATCTGGAGGCGGCGGGAAAACCCGCCCGCCTGGCGCACAGGGATCTCAAAACATGACAGGGTCTTTGCCGCCAGATATGTTCGCATCGGGGGACCATGATAGGCATTGTTCTTGTCACGCATAAAAACCTTGGCGCCGCCCTGGTGGAGGCCGCGGGTTTTGTTGAAGGAAAACCTTCGGAGGCTGTCGCCTGCGTGCCCATTGACCTCAAGGAGTGCGCGGAAAAACTCCGCGGAGATATCGCCCGCGCCATCCGCTCCGTGGAGCAGGGCGCGGGAGTGCTCATCCTCACCGACATGTTCGGAGGAACCCCCTCGAACCTGGGCTATTCCTTTCTTGAGGAGGGAAGGGTCGAGGTGCTTTCCGGGGTCAATCTGCCGGTGCTTTTAAGGGCGCTCAGGCATAGGGACAATAAACCGCTTCCCGCCCTGGCCGCGGAGGTGGAGGATTACGGGAAGCGGAGCATTTGCCTTGCGAGCCACATTTTAAAAGGAAACAAGCGGGAAGCATGAGACCCGAGGGCAGGGGGGATTGTCTGGTGCGCCCCATGTGTCCGGAGGACACGGCGGAGGTCGGCGCGCTGGAGGCCGTCTGCTTTTCCCTGCCCTGGACAGACGGTCTTGTCTCCCATGAGCTCACGGTCCGCGGATCTTTCTCCCTTGTGGCCAGGGAAACCCTCGGAGGGCCGGTTTTGGGATACATGGTCTTCCGTGTCGCGGCGGACGCCATGGATGTGTTGCGTCTTGCGGTGCTTCCCGGCGGGCGGCGCCGGGGCCTGGGGACGGAACTGCTTTTCGAGGGCATGCGGCGCGCGCGGGCGCTGGGCGCCGCGGAGGCGTTTCTCGAAGTCCGGGAAAACAACTCCGGGGCGCGGATTTTTTACGAAAAAGCCGGATTCAGGCTTGTGGGAAAACGTCCGGGGTATTATGTGGAGACCAGGGAAACCGCGCTGGTCTATGCGCGCGGGTTGATGGATCCCGGGGGCGGTCCGGGGGCGGACGCGTCCGGGCGCCCGGGAGAGTGATGTTTTTGCGGGTTCCAGGACTTTTTCCGAGGGAAACGTCCCGGACGCGGAAAAGAAACCCATATCTTCCGGCGGTCCGTGAGACGGCCGCGAAGGAAGGCTGAGCGCACAAGGAGGAGACATGAGCACGCGGCTTGCCATCAACGGTTTTGGGCGCATCGGGCGCTTGGTGTTCCGGGCTTCGTTGAACCATCCGGAGGTCGAGGTTGTGGGCATCAACGACCTCATGGACCCTAAGACCATCGCCCATCTTTTGGTGTACGATTCGGTCCACCGGAAGCTGGACGTGGCCGTTGAGGCGCGCGAGAAAAGCATTGTTGTGAACGGCAGGGAGATTCCCGTCACCGCGGTGAAGGATCCCGCGCAACTGCCCTGGAAGGCGCTGGGGGTTGACGTGGCGGCGGAATGCACCGGGCTTTTCACGGGCAGGGACGGGGCCTCCAAGCATCTGGAGGCGGGGGCGAAAAAGGTTCTGATTTCGGCCCCGGCCAAAGACCCGGACATCACCCTTGTCAAGGGCGTGAACGACGCGGCTTATGACAAGAACAAGCACCACATAGTGTCCAACGCGTCCTGCACCACCAACTGCCTTGCCCCGGTGGCAAAGGTTCTGCTCGGGAATTTCGGAATCAGGCAGGGACTGATGACCACGGTCCACGCCTACACCTCGGACCAGAGGCTTTTGGACGCGCCCCACAAAGACCTGCGGCGCGCGCGCTCCGCGGCTCTTTCCATGGTGCCCACCACGACGGGCGCGGCCAAGGCCGTGGCCCTGGTGCTGCCGGAACTCAAGGGAAAGCTCAACGGGCTTGCCATCCGTGTTCCGACCCCTGACGTGTCGGTGGTGGACCTGGTGGTCACGGTGGAAAAAGCGGGAGTGACGGTTGAGGATGTGAACGGGGCGCTCAAGGCGGCGGCCGAAGGCGCGCTCAAGGGCATTCTGGGATACTGCGATCTTCCGCTGGTGTCTGTGGACTTTACCGGCGCCACGCTTTCCTCGGTGCTGGACGCGGGCTGCACCTATGTTATTGGCGACATGGTGAAGGTCATGTCCTGGTACGACAACGAGTACGGGTACTCCTGCCGCATGGTGGACGTGGCGGCGATGCTGTAGGGATTTCCGCGGCGGGCGGGCGCCCGGAGCGTCCGCCCCTGCCGCGCGGGGAGGGGAAATGGAACGAAAACCTCTTATCGCCGGGAACTGGAAGATGTACAAGACCCCGGCGGAAAGCGAGGAGGCGGCGCGCAGGCTGGCGGAGCTGACGCGCGGCCTGACCGGCGCGGATGTGCTTGTGGCGCCGGCGCACACGGCTTTGGTTTTGGTGTCCCGGGCGCTTGCGGGCAGCGATGTGCTGCTGGGGGCGCAAAATCTGCACTGGGAGAAGGAAGGCGCCTTTACGGGCGAGATATCCGCGCAGATGCTTGTGGGAAGCGGATGCAGCCATGTGATTATCGGGCATTCGGAGCGGCGCCAGTATTTCGGCGAGACGGATGAGACCGTTCGGCGCCGGGTGGAAGCGGCGCTGGAGGCGGGGCTTGTGCCTATTGTGTGCGTGGGAGAGACCCTGGAGGAGCGGAAATCCGGGGACACGTTAAAAGTGCTTGACAAGCAGATATCGGGTGGGCTAAAAAAAATTTTTTTGAAGGACGGGCACTCTCTGGTAGTGGCTTACGAACCTGTGTGGGCTATCGGCACAGGACTTACGGCAACACCCCAGGAGGCCCAGGAAGCGCACGCGCACATCCGCAAACGGCTGGCCGGCCTGTACGGCGAAACAACGGCTGCGGCCATACGCATCCTCTACGGAGGAAGCGTCAAACCCGAAAACATCCGGGAACTCATGGCCAGGCCCGATATTGACGGCGCCTTGGTCGGCGGAGCGAGCCTCGCGCCGGAAACCTTCGCCCGAATCGCAAGGTTCGGAGAAACCGAAAGCGGCCTTAGCACATGACGACGCTGATTCTCGTTGTACACATCGTTGTCTGCTTCGCCTTGATTGTCATCGTCCTGTTCCAGACGGGCAAGGGCGCGGACATCGGGGCCGCGTTCGGCGGGGGATCAAGCCAGACGCTTTTCGGCAGCGCCGGCGCCACACCCTTTTTGGCAAAGCTGACAACGGGAGCCGCCGTCATTTTTATGCTGACATCGCTGACGTTGGCGTATTATTCCAGCCGCACCGGAACAGACTCCATTATGATGAACGCGGAGGTCACGGCGCCTCTGGAAAAAACGCCCGAAGGCGCCGGGAAGGACAACGCGCCCGGCGAGGCCGGCGCGGTGACAGCGACTGCGGCCCATGCGGAATCCCAGGCCGCCTCTCCAGCGAGTGTGGCGGTATCCCCTGTGACAGGCGCGGAGGCTGCGGTTCCTGCGGCGGAAGCCAAACCGGCAAAGGATGACAAACCCGCGGCAAAAACCGCAGAGCGGGGAACACAGGATAAGGATAAGGATAAGGATAAGGATAAGGATAAGGATAAGCAGGATAAGAAGGACGCCCGGGACGCGCGGTAAGGAAAGGCAGTGGAGAGATCCTGCCTGCAGCAAGGCGGAATGGAAAAAAGAATGCCGAAGTGGTGGAATTTGGTAGACACGCTATCTTGAGGGGGTAGTGGGGAGACCCGTGCCGGTTCGAGTCCGGCCTTCGGCACCATCAATAAAAACAAAGGGGTTGCGGTTATTCCGCAGCCCCTTTGTTTTTTGCGGAAACCCCTTGGCAAGCATTTTGGTAAGCATTTTCCCGGAGATGCTTACCAAGAAGCTCCACCGCCACCCGAGTATCGGAGAGATCCACCCTGTTGTAACGGTCAAACATTTGCCGGGTGCTGTGACCCGTCACGGCCATGATGTCGGACTCCTGAACACCCGCCCGCCGGAGATTCGTTACGAATGAATGCCGGGTGTCATGCAGGCACCACCCGTTTTCGCGCTCCCGCCCGTAAGGAATCCCCGCCAGACCGGAAGCCCGCCGCAAAGCCGCGCGCAAATCAGAAACCGGCTTGCCTTTGTAGAGCACGACACGGGAGTCGTGAAGCGCTCGGGGCGTCTTTTCCAGGATGGTGAAAATCTCCCCGCAAACCGGAATCTCGCGGGCCTCACTGGTTTTAGTGTCCTCAGCCCGGAGACGGATAACCCGCTCTTTCATGTCCACCCGGTCCCAGGCCAAGCCAAGAATTTCCCCCTTCCTCATGCCCGCGAAGTACCCCAGGGCCAGGGCCAGGGCAAGGGCCGCGTGCCTGGGCAAATGCTCCATGATTGCCTCAAATTCCGATTCGGGCGTATGTCCGGAAGGCTAAATCCTGGCTCTTTTCGATTTACTCCCCTGGTGGGAATGGGGTAGAAAAGAGCAGCAGTTACCTCCC
>JAGVGH010000286.1 GCA_020057225.1 Desulfobacterales bacterium
ATCGAATGAAAAACCAATACCATAAAATTTGATTTAAATCAAGATTGTTATATTTTAATTTGCTGAATTTTTCTGCAATGGCGTTCACGGATTCAGGTGGTCTTCCATCCGGAAAGGAATAGCACACGCTGTTGCCGGAAATCCAGAAAACAGCCGAAACAAACGGGAGAATCCCCGCTGTTTTCATCCAAAACCCCAGGCTTCTCCACCCCCCTCCCCAATATCCCTTCGCCGGAAAAACCCTCCGGGACTCTCTCTTTCGCGGAATCCCCCTTGGCAAAATCCCCTGTTTCCATTATGCTTTTATCTTTGACCAGCCAAGGGACTTGCCACTTGTCAGGGAGGAACGCCGTGCTGGACGCCCAGGAACTGGAAAAATACGCGGACGTGCTTCTGTGGGGGCTCAAAACCGCCCGAAGCAAGGAATACAAAGAAGGGGATATCATCCTTATCCGCTTCGACCGCGCCGCCCTTGCCCTCGCCGAAGTGGTGCATACAAAATGCCTCCATTGGGGAATGTGCGTTATCCCGCGCATGACCTGCACCACTGGCATGGAAACCAGCTTTTATGAGCTCGCCAAAGACCACCAGCTCGAGTTCATCGCCCCGGGCGACAGGGAGCTTTGCGAAAACGTCAACGGAAGCATCTATCTGCACGCTCCGGATTCCCTCACACATCTGGCCCATGTGGATTCCGCCCGCATCGGCAAAGCCGCTGTGGCCCGGAAAAGTCTTCGCGACCTTCTGGACGAGCGGGAACAGCAGGGGGAATTTGGATGGACCCTTTGCCTTGTGCCCACCAAAGAACTCGCCCGCCAGGCCCGCGTGTCGCTTTCAGCCTACACCCGCCAAGTGGCGCGGGCCTGCTTTCTGGACATGGAAAACCCGGTGGCCGAGTGGGAGCGGATCCATTCCGAGGCGGCCTTGCTTAAAGACTGGCTCAACGGGCTTCATGTCTCCAAATTCCAAATCACCTCCGGCAACATGGACCTCACCGTCACCCCAGGGGACCAGCGCCGCTGGATCGGCATCTCAGGGCATAACATCCCAAGTTTCGAAATGTTTCTTTCCCCGGACTGGCGCGGCACCGAGGGCCTGTATTTTGCGGACCAACCCTCGTACCGCAACGGCAACTACGTAAAGGGCGTGCGCCTGGAGTTCAAGCGCGGCGAAGTGGTGCGCGCGGACGCCGAGGAAGGCGAGGCATTCATCCGCAGCCAGATAGCCATGGACAAAGGCGCACGCCGGGTCGGAGAGTTCTCCCTTACAGACAGGCGTTTTTCCCGCATCAACCGGTTCATGGCCAATACGCTCTTTGACGAGAACTTTGGCGGGAAATTCGGCAACTGCCATCTGGCCCTCGGCTCCAGCTATGCGGATACCTTCTTAGGGGATGTCTCGACCCTGGACCAGGACAGAAAACAGGAACTGGGGTTCAACGACAGCGCCCTGCACTGGGATTTGGTGAACACGGAAAAGAAAACAGTCACCGCCTACCTTGCCGGAGGCGGCTCTGTGGTGCTGTACAAGAACGGGGAATTCCAGCGCGGATAAACCTGAGGTAATTGCAAAATAGGGATATCGTTTCCGCATGTTGCGGAACTTGCGTCTGCATGTCCTTCCCGCGCAGGCGGGAATCTTTGTCTTTTCAAGATGTTCAGGATTCCCGCCTGCGCGGGAAGGACGAATTGGGGCGCGTCCGCTCCGCAAAAATATCTCATTCGGGAGTTTTGCAAATATCTCGTGCAAATATCTCGTCTGGATAGGCTTTCCGGGCTACAGAGCGGGGCCGGAGGCGCGCCTTCAGGCCCCGCCGCGCGAAGCAGGGCGTTTGTCCGAACAACCTTCCGATTGATTTGAGCGCTTTTCCTGGCCAGCGGCCTGCCGTCACCACGGCGGAAGCCGGGGTCCAGGTTCCGGAAAAACTCTGGGTTCCGGCCTTCGCCGGGACGATGGCAGATTACTCATGCGCCTAAACCAACCGCGGAGCGCATTGAATCGGAACAGATGTATGACAAACGCCATGGGTGGCGCCATGCGGAACCAAACCGCCTTTGTAAGCGTCGCGGTGGCGGCGCCCCTGGACAAACCCCTGGCCTACGCGGCGCCGCCGGAACTGCGGGAAAGATGCCTGCCCGGCCACAGGGTTCTGGCGCCGTTGGGCAAACGAAGGGTGACAGGGTACGTTCTTGGCCCCTGCCCTCCACCGGAAGGATTCACGGTAAAATCCATTCTAGAGGCGCCGGACCAGGATCCGCTTTTTCCCCCGGAAATGCTTCCCTTTTTCGAGTGGTGCGCCTCCTACTATTTCCATCCCCTGGGACAGGTAATCCAGGACGCGCTGCCCACAGGCGTCAACACCACGGAATCCGCGGTGGCGGCCCTCACCGATCTGGGGCGCGTGGCCCTGACCGGCCCGGGACTTAAAGAACTGGAGCGCGCGGCCCTTGCCCGGCTTGTTCAGGGACCAGCCGCCCTTAAAACCCTTCTTGAGCTTCCCGGTGTAACCCGCGCCCGCCTTTCCGCGCTGGAGAAAAAAGGATTCCTCTCCCTGGAGCGCCAGATTAAGCAGGGAAAGACCCGTCCCAAACTTGTCCGGTTTGTCCGCGCGCGGAACCTGGGCGAAATCCCCAAAAAACGCTCCGCCGCCCGGGACCGGATTCTCCATCTTCTATCCATCCATGGCGAGCTGCCCTTTGCGGAGCTTAAGTCCCTTGTTTCCAGCGCTCCCGCGTCTGTGCGCGCCCTTGTGAAAGAAGGACGTGTGGAAATACTTGAAAAAGCGGTGTTCCGCGACCCCCTGGGAGAGGAAATCACGCCGGATGACCCTTCGGCCATCCGGCTTAACCAGGAGCAGGAAAGCGCCCTCGCGCGTATTCTTGGCACCATGGACAAGGGTTTTTCCACGCTCTTGCTGGAGGGTGTCACAGGAAGCGGTAAAACCGAAGTGTATTTGCGGGCGGTCCGGGCCGTGCTTGACAAGGGAGGAAACGCCATTGTTCTCGTGCCGGAAATCGCCCTGGTGTCGCAAATCGAGCGCCGGTTCCGCGCCCGGTTCGGCGACACAGTGGCCCTTCTTCACAGCGGCCTGGGAGACTCCGAGCGGCACGGCCAGTGGATGCGGATTCTGAAGGGCGAAGCGCGGGTAGCCCTGGGCGCCCGCTCCGCGGTGTTCGCCCCCTTTGCCTCCGCGGCTTTGATTATCGTGGACGAGGAGCATGACGACTCCTACAAACAGGAAAGCCATTTGCGCTACAACGCGCGGGACCTGGCTGTCGTGCGGGCGCGGATGTGCGGGGCTGTGGCCCTTCTGGGCTCCGCCACGCCCTCGCTCCAGTCTGCCCACAACGCCCTGACAGGCAAATACGGGCGGCTGGTTCTTTCCAAACGGGTCATGGAAAGGCCCCGTCCGGAGGTCCGGGTGGTGGACCTTGCGCGGCTTCCCAAAGAGGACAGGAAGGGACCTTTCATCAGCCGCGTTCTTGCTGACGCTGTTACGGAAACCCTTGCGCGGCGCGAGCAGGTTCTCTTATTTCTCAACCGCAGGGGATACGCCAATCTTCCCATGTGCGGCGCGTGCGGAAGCCCTGTTGCGTGTGAAAACTGCGCGGTGACCCTCACCGCCCATAGAAAAGCGGGCGTTTATCAGTGCCATTACTGCGGACTGGAACGGGATGTTTCCCTTGGCTGTCCGGAATGCGGCTCCATGGATATCCGCGCCGTGGGGGTGGGCACGGAGAAAATCGAGGGTTTTGTTAAAAGAACCTGGCCGGACGCCCGGGTCGCCCGCATGGACCGGGACACCACCGCCCGGCGCTCCGAGCTGGTGGCCATGCTCAAGGCGCTCCGGGAGGGGAAAACCGACGTTTTAATCGGCACCCAGATGGTTTCCAAAGGCCATGATTTTCCCAACATCACCCTGGTGGGCATTCTGTGCGCGGACCTTTCCCTGGGCTTTCCGGACTTCCGCGCCGCGGAACGCACCTTCCAGATTCTAGCCCAGGTGGCGGGCAGGGCGGGCCGAGGGGACCGTCCCGGCAAGGTGGTGCTGCAAACCTTCAATCCCGCGCATTTTTGCGTCACCACAGCGCGGGACCAGGATTACAGCGCGTTTTTCGACCGGGAGCTGGCCCTGCGCCAGGAACTGGGCTATCCTCCGTTTTCCAGGCTTGCCCAGGTAAGGGTTTCCTCGGCAGAGGAAGACCTTGCCCGGGAGCACGCGAAAACCGTGGGAGACTGGCTTCGGGCGGCCCATGCGTCCCGCGCGGACTTTGTCCAGGCCATCAAGGTGCTGGGACCTGTGGCAAGCCCGATTCCCAGAGTGGCAGGGCAGTACCGTTGGCAGATGCTCATCAAAGGATTTCACTATTCGGTATTCCGGGAGTTTTTAACGGTGTTTTCCCAGGCGCTCAAGGGTGAGCTCAAACGGACGGGCGCAGGAACTCTTCTTGACGTGGACCCGCATTCCATGCTGTAATAGGGAGGAAATATGCGAATAGCAATAATGAGCGACAGCCACGACAATATATGGAATATGCGAAAGGCGGTTGCCGCCCTGCGGGCCAAAGGAGCGGAACTCATCATCCATTGCGGGGATTTCGTGGCTCCTTTCATGCTCAAGGAGCTCGCCGCCGCGGAGCTTCCTGTGCATGGGGTCTTTGGGAACAACGACGGGGACCGGTATCTTCTCACCCGAACCGCACTCACGGAATTCAAAAACATCACCCTGCACGGACCGCTGTTCGGAACAATTACAGCCGACGGCGCGCGGCTTGCTTTTTCCCATTACCGGGAGGCGGCCCTGGGCTTGGCGGCGGACGGCCAGTACGAGGCGGTGTTTTTCGGCCACAGCCATGTCCATGAGCATTTTAAAACCGGGAACACCCTTGTGCTGAACCCAGGGGAAATCATGGGCAAGGACGGCAGCCCCGGCTTTGTGGTGATGGACACGTCGGCCCGTGTTTTCGGGCGCGTGGAGCTGGTCTGATACCAAACTTGACCTGAAAAAGGGAAGGCGGAAAAATGTTCCGGACACTGTGTGGAGCGGCGCTTGTTGCACTGTGCGCTGTTATATTAGCCGCGCCCGTCGGCCTGCGCGATGGCTATGCCGCGGACCTTGTTGCCGCCCCTGTGGTTATTCCGCTGGAAGGCCCTGCGGCGCTCCCGGAGGCTGAGATTTCGGGCCTTGGGTGGATAGGGGAAAGCCTTGTGCTGTTGCCCCAGTATCCAGAGCGTTTTCCCGGTCCTTCTTCCGAAGGCCAGGTCTTTGTCATTGAAAAGGCGCGCCTTTTGCACTGGCTTGAGAAAGGCGGGGCTCCCCTGGAACCCCGGGGAAACCCCTTTCACAGCCAGGGCCTTGCCGGCAAGATACCCGGATACGAGGGATACGAGGCTCTTTATATCGAAGGCGCCCGGGCATGGCTCACAATGGAGGCCAAATCCCAAGGCAAGGGAATGCAGGGCTTTTTGGTTCAGGCCGAGGCTGGACCAGAGGGTTTCCGCGCGCTGCCGGAAACCTTGACTCCCATTCCCTCAAAAACCGCCATTCCCAATATGTCCTATGAAGCTTTGGCGGGAGGCGGAGGCACGGTTCTTGCCATTCACGAGGCCAACGGCAAAAACGTGTGTCCGGAACCCAAGGCTATGGAATACAGCGCAAACATCCAGGCCAGGGAGATCCCCCTTCCCGCGATCGAGTACCGCGTGACCGACGCGACAAGCCTTGCCCCGGATGGAACCTTCTGGGTGCTGAATTTTTACTGGCCCGGCGACGCGAAAAAACTCTTGCCAGGGCCTGACACCTTTACAGGAATAACCGGAGCGCCGGAAAACCCGGTGGAGCGTCTGCTCTGTCTTCGCCGCGCGGGCAATCGCGCGGTGTTTACAGAAACCCCGGCGCTTGTTCTTTCCCCCGGGCTCCTGCCCAGGAACTGGGAGGGTGTCGCCCGCCTTCCCGGCAAAGGCTTTTTTATCGTGACCGACAAACACCCCGCCACGATATTGGCGTTCGCGCCGTATCCCGGCGCGTGACCAACGACCCGCATCCAGCGAGGCCCGCGTGAAGGCGCTTATCTTAAACGGAGCGGAACCCGGCTGTGTCACATTGTTATCCTCTCGCCCCTTGTATGTGGACAGCCTTCCCGCGCCTGTGCTCCGGGTGTTGGAGGCCATTGCCGAACACCGGCGGGGACGGGAGTTTCCCAGGCAGCGTTTCATGGCTGTAATGAACCGCGGGTTTCCGGAGGCCTCCCAGAACGCCACAGCCCTGGCGATCTGCCGCTTGTTCGCAAGGCAGGCCGGTTTTGAGTGGGCCGGAGGGCTGGGATTGGGAGGGGGCGAGGCTGTTTCGGGAAAGCCTCTGTACGCGGCGCGCTGGCTTACCCGGCACGCGCGCAAGGCCCTGGAGATGACAGCGGACTCTCTGGCCGCGGGCGGAGGCGTGCCGGATAGCGCGCGTGAGCTGTTTAAAAGGCCGCTTGTGCCGGGCAGGCTGTACACGCTTCTGGGGGGAGCGCATTGGGCGCGGGAGTCGCGGAAAAACGGGGCAAGGGAGGCCCTGGGGGCCCGGCCTTTTGACGGAGGCCGTCCTTAAGCGAAACCAGAGGACCAGGAAAAAGTCCGCCCCCGCGCGCCAAAACATTCGGCGCGCGGGGGCCTGTGTTTTTATACCAAGTTGCGTTCAAACCCTTAACATTTGAGCAAAGCTCTCGTTGAGTCTCTCTCTCCTTTTCAAGAGAGGGGCGGGGCGAGAGCCTTGCTTTCTTGTTATGCCTGATGGCGACCAGGTATTTGATACCAAAATGCGGTCCAATCCGTAACACCTGCTGAAGGCTCCCGCTCAATCTCCCTCTCCCTGCGGGAGAGGGCCGGGGTGAGGGCATTACTTGTCTGATTGCACCTTGGCATGAGACCCTGTGAGCAGGGGGACGCCGGGCGTCACACGCCTTGGCCGTGGTCCACCACAGGCCGGACCTCGACGATATCAAAGAGGACCAGGTGGCGGTCAGGATGGACGCGCTTTTCCGCCTCTTCGCGCAGGTCCACGTTAAAGGATTTTTCCCAGCCGGTCTGGCCGCCCTCCTGCCGTTCCTTGAGGAAGAGGGGGTTCCGTGTGAGGTCAATACGTTTGACCTTGAGATACAGACGCACGCCGGAGGCCATGGTGTTTTTGCCGCTGGGGACCAGGACGAGGCAGGAGGCGTGGGGATTTTCCTTGAGGAAGCTGAAGGAGCGGCTGGAGTCCTGGAGGACGATGGAGAGCTGGGACTGGCCGGTGAGGGTTGGGGTGCCGAAGATGGCGACATCGGTTTCGCCTTTTTTATTGGCGGTGCTTAGGATGTTGACGCGGTTGGGGTTTTGGAGGATTCCCAAGGCGGATTCGCTGAGCTGCATGGAGTATCTCCTTTGGGTTGAGGGGTTGTCAGAGGTTTGGGGGAGCGGTCTCCCTTGGGGAGGGACCGAGCAACGCTTATGCCAATAAGAATCATTCGCATTAATTTTTCATGCCATATCCTGACCGGCTTTCATAAAACCGCTCTCGCCACGCGACACAACTTTTTCGGACACGCTTGGTCCTGGATTCCAAGGCCTTGAAAAAACATGTTTTCCATTCCAGAGTCCCGGGTCCGCGCCCTCTTGTTGCCTTGGCAGGAAAGAATGCGCCTTGACTCATTCCGTGTGTCCGATGGGGCTCCTTGCCAAACGCCCGGAAGGGCCTCTTATCCCCCATCCTGCCCCCTTATGGGATAAAGATGTCTTATTCTGAATCTATGAGTCTCAATTTGAGCAATCCATGGGTCTGTTTCATCGCTTTCTCCTTGGATGCGTTACGGAAAATCCCACTCCCCGCCTAAAACGGTAACCATCTGTTGTCTTGCCTGCGCCGCTGTGGCATAATGCTTCCGGCTACCCGGACAGTTTTACACGCCTGGCCTCAAACCGCCGTCCGCGCCGGGCGGCAGGACTTCAAACGGATCTTCTGCAGCAGGCGGACCCGTGCGGCACAAGCACACACATTGGTTGCTCCTTTTCGCGCTCTGCCTTGGCGCGCTTGTGGCCGAGCATCCCCGGGCCCTGGCCGGAGAGCCTTCCGCCGGGCAGAACCCCCCCCTCGAGAAAAGCACCGCCCATATCCGCCCTAAAACCAAGCCTTCCAACGAGCCGGAGCCTAAAAAAGGCCAGATTTGGACAGACCCTGTGACAAAGATGGAGTTTGTCTATATCCCCGGCGGATGCTTCACCATGGGAACCCCTGCGGACGAGGAGGGCCGGGAGCCGGACGAGGGGCCCGGGCACGAGGTCTGCGTGGACGGATTCTGGATGGGCAAAACCCCTGTGACCAACGCCCAGTACCGGAAATATGACCGGAACCACAACAGCCGAACCTATTTCGGGCATGACCTGAACGGCGACAATCAGCCTGTTGTGTATGTGAGCTGGGAGCAGGCCCGGGAGTTCGCCCGCTGGCTTACGCGCAAAAACCATGCGCTGTTGGGGGACACGGGCAGGTCGGAGATCGCCATTCCTCCGGAGGTGCTCCAGGCGATTAGGGACGGGAAAGACCTCTCCAGGTGGCTTGACCGGCAGAAGACAGGCAGGCACAGTTTCTTTTTGCCCACGGAGGCGGAATGGGAATACGCCTGCCGGGCGGGCACGGAGAGCGCGCGGTTTTGGGGGAACGACTCCGGCCGGGCCTGCGGGTACGCCAACGTGGCGGACCAGTCGGCGTCCAAGGAGTGGCGCGACTGGCGGGTGCATGGATGCAACGACGGCTGGGTGGTCACCTCGCCGGCGGGCTCGTTCAAGCCCAATCCCTTTGGGCTGCACGACATGCTGGGCAATGTCTGGGAATGGTGTCTGGACTGGTACAGCACGAAATACGAGATAGAGCCGAAGCAAAATCCCACGGGACCGCCGCTTTCAGGTATTGGCCGCCAGGTGCGCGGCGGGTCCTGGGACAACGATCCCGCGGGCGTGCGCTGCGGGAACCGGAGCCACGCCACCCCCCGCTTCATCCGCTACAACATTGGTTTCCGCCTGATCCGGACGCGGTGAAGCGCGGCAAGCACGGAAAAGAACATGGACAACCAGGAAAAAGAAGCACTTGCCGACCTCGCGCGCCGCGTGGGAAGCTTCGCCCTCCGGCGCGTCGAAGGATACCCCGGACTCGACAGCGAAACCGTCGTCCCCGCCGGCCTCTGGCGCGACATGGCCGCGGAGGGCCTGTTCGGCATCTCCCTTCCCAAAGAGCACGGCGGCGGCGGATTCGGCTGGCCCGGAGTCGTGGCCGCCGCGGAGGCCCTCGCCGCCGGAGGAGGGAGCCTGGGCGTAACCCTGTCCTGGCTCATCCACGTGGCGGTCGCCCGCCACGCTGTCGCGGACCGCGCCCGTCCGGACCACGCCGGGCTTCTTTCCCGCCTCGCCAAGGGCCAGGAGACCGCCTGCCTTGCGGTCACAGAGCCGGACGCGGGCGCCCATCCCAGGCGCCTCAAAACCACGGCCGTCAAAACCGAAGGGGGCTGGTCGCTGGACGGCGAAAAAACTTTTCTCACCAACGGACCCATTGCGGGCGTCTTTTGCGTCATCGCCATCACCGGGGAGCGCGGCGGCAAAAAGGAGTTTTCCGCGTTTCTCGTGCCCCGGGAAACCCCGGGGCTGTCCGTCTCCGGTCCCATGCCCCTGGAGTTTTTGCGGCCCTGTCCCCACGGGGGAATCACGCTCAAACGCTGCCGGGTGCCGGAGAGCGCGCTTCTGGGACAGGAGGGCCGGGCCTTTGAGGACATCGTCAAACCGTTCCGGGAGGTGGAGGACATCGCCATGACAGGGGCGGCCCTGGGCGCGCTCCGCAGGCAGGGGCGGCTCGCCGGGCAGGAGCTTGCCAAAAGCGGGGGCAGCGTGGACGGGGAGGACCAGATCGCGCTTGGGAGGTTTCTGTCCCAGACCGAGGCCCTGCGCGCGCTGGCCCTGGCCGCCGCCGAGGCGCTGGAGGAGGGGCCTTCCCGGGCGGATGTGACAGCTCTTGTGCTGGCCTGCCGGGAGCTTGCGGAAACCACCCAGGCCCTGCCCCGGCGCCTTGTTTCCGAGTGCGGGCTTGACAAGGGGCACGAGCTTTGCCGGCTCACGGCGGAGATGGAGTTTGTGGGAAAAATCGCGCGCAACGTGGCGCGGCAAAAGCTTATGCGCCTGGGCGCGTCGCTGATCGGTTGAGCGCCGGAGGGGCGCGGGGTTTAGCGGATTCCCGAGGAAACCTGGAGGGCGCGGATGGCCTCCTGCAGGCCGACCGCGCCGTCATTGCCCGCGTCTTCCATGTCCACGGAGGGGGTGTACGGCTCTGGAAGGGGTACGGCAAGGCGGAAGGAACGGACATTGGACATGGCAAGGGTTTGTTCGTCGTGGGACCAATGATAGATTCGGCAGTTTATTTCCGTCGCGGTTGTCCGTATCCAGTCCACTACGGACTTATTGAGGGTTATGGATGTGGCGGCGCCGGGAAGGTTATTCACAAAAATATCGTTTTGTAAGAATTTGTCATTTTTGTAAAGACGTATGCGCACAGAGAGGGTTCCCGCAGGCGCTGAAAAAGGGGCGGCAGACCATGTCATGGTAAGTTGGCCGTTTGCGTGTTGAAAGGAGATAGAGTTTGCGGAGACAGGAAGCGTTGTCCATTTTGGGTAAATTTCCCCACTAGAAATTATCTCTTCATTATAATTGTTTCTGACACATAGTGAGTAGTTTCGGTTTTGATTCGACGTTGGAAAAGTTATAAAATATCCACTATTCAAAACCGAGCGTTTATCCCAAATAATTTCATTCAAATTGGAATTATAATCTCCGTGGAGCCTCAATAGAGTATTGTTTGTTTTGCTGAAATCATTCTTTGAATAAGCTCTTCCATCAGAAACAGAAAGTCCTATATTGTTGAGTACATTGTCGTCACAGACATAGATCTCGTTGTAATCCATCAAATTAAAATATAACTCTACATGCTGACTAATATCTTCCTTTATAACATTTGCACAAATAATTTCATTAAATTCAAAAATAGAATAGTTAGTGTTTGAATATCCTGTAGTGCGTACTTCTGGAAATCCCAAATTAAAGTAAGAGGTATTATCAGATTCCACATATAATCCGAATAGTGCCCTCCCAAAATCAGGATTGCTCCATGTCCCTATCAAGACAAAAGTTGTCCCATTATGATAATATGCTGAAAAACTAGATCCGGTTCTTACCATTTTTAGCTTAAAAGATGTTAATTGACTACTTACATTATGAAGCAGTGTTGATGACTCTGAGTCAAAAAGTACGATTGAATTAAATCCTTCCGCATCATAAAATTTGAGAAGATCATAATCATAACTATTTTCAAAATTTCTTATATATATACCAGCAACAGCCAAACCATTGGAGTTTGAAAACCCTGCTGAAAAACTTGAAACATCCACCTCTACTGAAAAATCACCACGGAAGGATGATTTCCCTTCAAGCCTTAAGTATTTGTAATTATTAGAAGATGTGAAATACAAATATCCGTTGCTTTTTGATAAACACTCCAGCGTCCCCTCCTCCTCGCCCGCTACCCTCCACTTGTCAAACAGCCGCCCGGAAGTGGTAAAACTGTCATACACCTCGGCCCGGGCCGCCCGCGCGCCCGCCAAACAAAGCCCTAGCGCCAATACCGCCACAAACACCACGCGCCCTGGTTTCATCCCGCCCTCTTCCGGCAAGCAAATACCGCGCCTCATCCCAACCCTGTTGCGCCCCGTGGCGCTTCAACCCTCTTAGCACGAATTTCCCCACGCACAAGAGGTAATTCCGATTCGGGCGTATGTCCGGAAGGCTAAATCCTGGCTCTTTTCGATTTACTCCCCTGGTGGGAATGGGGTAGAAAAGAGCAGCAGTTACCTCCC
>JAGVGH010000161.1 GCA_020057225.1 Desulfobacterales bacterium
CGCGCGCGGAACCACCCAACCTACATGTAATCCACTCGTAAAATTTTGATGTAAGTCGTAGGTCGGATGGTTCTGCGCGAAGCGCAGGTTCATCCGACAACATCCTCATATTTCTTTAAGCAAGAATGCTCATATAACTTAGCGCCCATGGGTTTCAACCCCAGGGCAAGCTCCTCTCTCATTCCTCCACCAAAATCGTGTCCGCCCCTTGGCTTCTCAACTTGGCCAGGGCGGTCTTCGCCGCTTCCCGGGAGGGGTAAGGTCCCACACGAATCCGGTAGAGGGTGGGTTTTCCTGGGGAGCGAAGCTGGGACATGTACGCCGAATAGCCTAAACCTTTATATTTCGCCACCGCGTCCATGGCGTTTTTCTGGCTGGCGCAGGCCGCTATCTGCACGGCGTGCCTCTCCTCCTCCACAGGTTTTTCAGCAGGAGTGAGGGCCGCGCCTTCCGCCACCACTGTTGTGTAGGTTCCGGTCGCGGCTTCGGCCATGGCGAAGGCTGTCTCCGTAAGGGGGCCGGCCGCCGGGGACGCCTCCTCGGGAAACGGCGGCGGCGGTGGCATGGTATCGGACGTGTATTTGGCGATGAGCGCGGTTTCGGTTCCCTGGTTCGACAATGCGCTGTAGAAAGTAAGCCCGTCCGACGCGCTGTTTTGGGCCATCTGGGCCATCTGGCGGGCTTGTTCCTGGCGCTCCTTTTCCAGGAGGGCTTCCCGGAGACGGGCGATGTCTTCTTGAATGTCCTTGATGTCAAAGCGGACCGGGCTCATGTTGCGGCCCACCATGAGGCCCAGAACAAACATTCCGGCAAGGGAAAGGCAGCCTAGGACGCAGATAAACGCGACCGTTGCGCGCGCCACCTTGTAGAATCCCTGCTCTGGGGAGGCTTTTTTCTCGGACATGGGAAACCTCCGCCACACGGCGCAGGATAGGACTACATGTGTTCCGGCGCTTTCACTCCCAGAAGGCTGAGCCCGCCATGCACGAGCACGCGAACCCCTTCGGCGAGGTACAGGCGCGCCCGGCAGAGTTCCGGATCCTCGGTGAGCACCCGATGCTGGTTGTAGAAGGCGTGAAACAGCGCGGCCAGCTCGGTTAAAAAGAAGGCGACCCGGTGGGGCTCCTGAAACAAGGCCGCGCGCTCCACCACCTCCGGGTACTGGGCCATCTTTTTTAAGACCCGGGTTTCCTCCGGCTCTGTGAGAAGACGGGCGGAAGGCTCCTTCTCGCGGAACATGGGGATCCCGCGCTCACCGGCCAGCTTGAAGATGCTTGCGATGCGCGCGTGGGCGTATTGGATATAAAAAACCGGGTTGTCTTTTTCCTGGCTCTTGGCGGCTTCGAGGTCAAAATCCAGGGGGCTTTCGTGGTGGCGGGACAGAAAAATGAAGCGGGCCATATCTGGTCCCACCTCATCCATGACCTCCCTCAAGGTGACGAACTCCCCGGATCGGGTGGACATGGCGACCTGCTCGCCGCCCCGCAAGAGGTTCACCAGCTTGACCAGGATCACGGAGAACCGCTCCCGCGCGATCCCGCTGGCTTCCACTGCGGCGGCAAGGCGTGGAATATAGCCGTGGTGGTCCGCTCCCCACACGTCAATCACCTTGTCAAAGCCGCGCGCGTACTTGTTTTGGTGATAGGCGATGTCCGAGGCGAAGTAGGTGGTGAGTCCGTTTTGGCGGATGACGACCCTGTCCTTCTCATCCCCCAGGGCGCTTGTGGCGAACCACCAGGCCCCGTCTTTTAAATAGACCTGCCCGGTCTGTTTGAAGGATTCGAGGGCAGCGTCCACCGCGCCCGAATCATAGAGGCTTTGCTCGGAAAACCAGATGTCGTGGGTTACGCCGAAGTCACAAAGGTCTTGCCGTATGCCTTCGAGAATGATGTCCGCGGCGCGCCTTGCGCAGAGCATGACGGCGGCGTCCTCATCCATGGAAAGGATGCCCGGGGTTTCCTCCCGGACAGCGCGTGCGATTTCGCGGATATAATCTCCCTGGTAGCAGTCGCCGGGAAATTCGACCGTCTGGCCGGCAAGCTCCTTAAGGCGCAAATAGGTGGAGCGTCCGAGGGTTCGGATTTGCCTTCCGGAATCGTTGATGTAGTATTCCCGGGTGACATCGAAGCCTGAATGGCGAAGGATGTTGGCCATGGCGTCGCCCACGGCGGCGCCTCTGCCGTGTCCCACGTGCAGGGGCCCGGTGGGGTTGGCGGAGACGAACTCCACCATGATTTTTTGGCCCGCGCCCAGGGTGTTTTTTCCGTATTCCGAACCCAGGCTGTGGACCGTGTGGAGCACATCCGCCCAGGCCGAGGGCGCGACGGTGGCGTTTAAGAACCCGGGCCCGGCTATCTCGAGCCGGGAGAACAGGCCGTCATCGTTTCCGAAGTGTGCAAGGAGTATCCCCGCCACGTTCCTGGGGGGCATCTTCCAGGTCTTGGCCATGGCCAGGGCCACGGTGGTGGCGTAGTCTCCATGGTCTTCGCTTTTGGGTTCTTCCACAACGACGCCGGGGATTTCACCGGGCAAAAGCGCGCCTGACGCCATGGCCTTTTCGATGGCATCCCGGACGCGCGTTTCCATGAGGTGTTTCATCGTTTGTTGCCGCCTTCCCTCGTGATTGTCCCGGCTGGTATCCCGGGGGGCCGCGGTCTGGGACGGGCGCCGGGGGAGATTCCGGGCAAGGGGACGGATTTTAGCGGAAGAAAGCCGGGAAAGCAACGCCCGCGCGCGGGGGGCTTTGGAGGAACATCGAAAGAAAACGGGATGAATTTATAGAATTTTTTGGAATTTATTTTTTTCAGATCCCTACAATTTTTCATTCTCGTCACCAACATATTGAAAATACAAAGATATCATTTTTTGATGCGGACGTTTGCCCCCATTCTTTTTTCTTGACAAACTATAAAATCTATAATATATATAAAATCAAAAGGGGCCACCAACGAAAGGAGGCGCACCATGGAAGATATCCACACCGTCTATACAGCGAGCAAATACTGCAACGTCTCCCCCAAAACCATCATCAACTGGATCGAGTCCGGCCACATCAAGGCCTACAAAACCGTGGGGGGTCACCGGCGCATCAAACACGAAGACCTCGAAGACTTCATGAAAAAACAGGGCATCCCCGTCCCGGACGGCAAAGAGGCCCTGGGCGAACGCATCCGAATCCTGGTGGTGGACGACGACCCCATCATCGTCGAGACCATCGTCCAGGCCCTGGAGGAGGACGAGCACGACTACGAGGTCATCAGCGCCTCCGACGGGTTCGAAGCCGGCATCCAGGTCAGCCACTTCAAGCCGCATCTTCTGATTCTGGACATCATGATGCCGGACATCAAAGGCTACGAGGTCTGCCGGCGCATCAAGACAAATCCGGAAACCAAGGAAACCAAGATCGTCGTCCTGTCCGCCTACCTGGATGACGAACGCTTTGCCCAGATGAAGGAAAACGGCGCGGACGCGTGCTTTTCCAAGCCCCTGCCGCTCACCCGCTTAAAGGACGAGGTTGCGCGGCTTTTGGGTCTTTCCTGACAGGCCGCGGGAAGCGGCGCAAACGGGCTTGCCGGAATCGAGGGAGGCGCTCATGAAACTCAAGGAAGCACTCGATAAAAAGGACTTCGTGGTCACCGCCGAGCTGCAGGCCCCCCTGGACGAGGGCGTGGGCAATCTGGTCGAGGGCCTGAA
Organism: Desulfobacterales bacterium; assembly: GCA_020057225.1. GTDB lineage: Bacteria > Desulfobacterota > Desulfobacteria > Desulfobacterales > Desulfatibacillaceae > JAGVGH01. The sequence goes on from JAGVGH010000161.1 coordinate 3,694, forward strand.
AAAGGTCCGGGGGCGGGTGGACGGCTTTGCGGTCACCGAGGTCGAGGTGGACGGCGTGGTCGGCGACTCCATCAAGACCTGTGAGACATTAAAAGACAACCGGTTCGAAGCCATTTACCAGACGACGACCCGGGAGAAGAACCGGCTGCAGCTCCAGCGGGATCTTGTGGCCGCCCACGAGGCCGGGGTCGAGAACCTTCTGGTCTTTACCGAGGACTACCGGATAACCGGGGACAGTCTCCAGGAGATGATGTTCTTCCACGTGGACGCTGGAAAAATCCAGTCCGTGCTTTCACACCTCCGGGAAGGGCGGGGGGTCGAGGGCGAGAAGCTCGCCGCTCCGGCGGATTTCCTTCTGGGGTCGGGGGTGGAGTCGTCCTGGGGCAAGAACGTGCCGGAGCTGGAATTAAAAGAAATGGAGCAGATGACGCAAATCGGGGCCGGATATTTTCTGACGACCCCGGTCTTTGACGTGGACCGGTTCTCCAAGTTCATCCAGAGGGTGGACACATTTGGGGTGCCAGTCATCGCGGAGGTGCTGATTTTGCGCACCGCGGGCATGGCCAGGTTTTTGAACCGCCATATCCGAAGCGGGCTTGTGCCGGAATGGATTATCGAGAAGCTCAACCGCGCGCCGGACAAGGAGAAGGCGAGCATCGAGCTTTTCGCGGACACCATCAAGGCGCTCCGGGAAGTCTGCCAGGGGGTGCATATCATCACCCTGGGCGGCGAGGAGAAGCTATCGAAGTATCTGGACGCGGCGAAACTGAAATAAAGCCAAAGGCACCTTCCGGCGCCGTCCGGCACAGCATCCGGGCCCTCCGGACCGGGGGCGTGAAAACGCCCCCGGCACCTCCTCCTCCCACGCCACCTCTTCGGGCGCGGAGGCGCCTTTGAGAAGCGGAAGACAGGAGTCAGGAGTCAGGAGTCAGGAGTCAGGAGTTAGAATAAAAACATCCTGTTGTTGTGTTTTCTTGTCATAAAATGAGCTGTTATCCTCCTGGCAGCCGCGCAGAGGCAAGGCTTTTGATTTGGCCTGGGGTTTCAACCCATAAGCGCTAACTTACCTTAATGGCATGAATATTATTATTTTTGGGTAGTTCCGCTAGAATAATAGGTGTTGGGTGAACCCGCGCGCGAAAGACGCCTTGACACAACATAAGTCCTTGGCGCGCGCGGAACCAC
>JAGVGH010000316.1 GCA_020057225.1 Desulfobacterales bacterium
GTGGTTCCGCCCGAAGGGCAGGTTCACCCAACAGATATGAATCATTTAGAAATGTTGGGTGAACCCGGGCCTTGCGGCCCGGAACCACCCAACCTACGCCTAATTTTGCAATTACCTCTGCTCTTGACAAAGAAAGGGCCGGGGAGGGTTCCGCGCGGTCGGGGCGCAAATTTCAGACCCTCCCGCCTTGGCTTCCGCCGGGAGACGGCAGACGGTCAAACCGGACGGAAACGTGTTCTGACCAACAGCCTAACAATAACTTACACACAATCTATGAGGTTATAATGAAAACAGTCAGCTTCACACTCAAGGACCGCAACAAATACTACGGGGATATTGACGGCCAGCAGTTCTTTATCGGCGACCGCGTGTCCTACAAAGGCAATAACGGGCTAAGGAACCTCAAGGGCGACGGCGCCCCCCGGTACGACAGAAAACACTACAGGGAAGAGTTCGGGTTCTGGGCCGACTTTATCCACCCGACAGCGGCCGCGGAGAGCAACCTGTTCTTTCACACCCTGAACACATACGACCGCGCGCATTTTACGTTTTCGTTTCTGCAGTACGCCGCCCACGTCCCAAACGGTGATTTTGTTATGTATTTGCGGGCGCTGCTCAATACGCCGTCCGCCAGGGAGTATTTTCCGGACCTTGCGCTCCTTGATGGAAGGATCAGCCGGATTACGGAAGGGGGCGCTGTGCAACTTGAGTCGAACACGTCAACGGACCTTTTGATGAAATACCTCAACCCGACCGTCAAGGCGGTTGAGGATGTTGAGGTGATCAACGCCGCAAAATTTGTCCACTGGGCTCAAAACGACCCCCAAAACCGTCAACTCCAAGTGGCGGTTGGCGTTAGCCGCTTCAAGCGCAACATGTTTGAATACGCTGTCCGCTATAATTTGGACGGCGCGGAGGATACTGTTTGTCTGGTAATCGCGGACATCCGCCACCAGGGAAGGGCGAAGAGCACGGCGATTCTTGACGCGCTGAAGAAAAGCAATCCAATGGAGGCGTTGCTGAGACTGGGCGGGGACGACTACGCGCAACGGGTGACAACCCTTGAAAAGGAGATTAAAGCGCTCGTTTCCGAGGGGACCCTTGGAAAAAGAAAATACAGTGTTTCAAAATCCGCTTTTGTGTAGAGGCAGCCGCAGAACCCATAGAAACGGCAAATGGATGCGGGCTGGGTGGTTCCGCCCAAAGGACAGATGTGGCCAACACGATGAATCCTTTTGCCGGGGAGAGAATTGCCGGGTGAACCCGCGCGCGAACACCCCTTTTGCCATAGCGCATCACCCCGGCGCGCGCGGAACCATCCGACCTGCGTGTAAAAATCATGTAAGCCGGGTGGTTCCGCGCGAAGCGCAGGCTCACCCGACAGGTTTATCAATCGGAACGGATTTATGAAAAACGCTCTGGAAATGCCGGGTTCGCCCGGGCGGCAAGGCCCGGGTGTACCCGGCCTGCGCCTTATTTTGCAATTCCCTTTGAAAACCGCTGTCAAACGGGCGTTTCAGGCCAAGGCGCCATCAGACACGCAAAAAGGTCCGCCCTCACCCAAAGGGAGAGGAGGACGAAGCGGGAGCTTTCAGCAGGCTTATGGATTTGAACGCGCCTTGGTGTCAGGCGGCGGCCCCGGGAGGCTTCCTTTCAAGCATCTCCTTTAGCATGTCCGCCAAGGTCCGCATGGCAACCGGCTTGAGCAGCAAGGCCCGGATGCCCTTGGCTTTGACCCCCGCCTCGGTTATCTGCTCGGAATACCCGGTTGTAAGAATGACCGGGATATCCGGCCGCAAGGTCAAAACAGCCGCGGCCAGCGCCTCCCCGGTGGGCGGCGGCATGGTCTGGTCGGTCACCACCGCGTCAAAGGAGCCGGGCGCGGCCTGAAACATTTCAAGCGCCCGCTGGCCGCTGGTTTCCCCCACCACATCAAAACCCATCCGCCCAAGCATCTTCACCCCGATTTCCATCAGAGCCGCCTCGTCATCCACAAACAGCACGCGGCCCATCCGGAAAGATCCCCTGGCCAATTCCTCCCCGATTGCCCCGGCGTCCCTGGACAGGCAGGGGAAATACAGGGAAAAACACGCTCCCTCCCCGGGTTTGCTTTGAACCATAATGTGGCCGTTGTGCGCCTTGACAATGCCGTGCGTGACCGAGAGACCAAGCCCGCTGCTCTTGGCCTTGCCTTTGGTGGAGAAATACGGCTCGAAGACACGGGCCATGGTAATCTCGTCCATGCCGTGCCCGGTGTCCTGCACGTCCAGCCGGGCGTAGGCCCCGTCGGACATGCCGGGAAGAGGCGGCGGGGCGCCTGGCCCAAAGGTCTCCGTCATCAGCCGCACGGTGAGCGTCCCCCCGTCCGGACCCATGGCGTCCGCCGCATTGGCCGCAAGATTCTTGATAACCTGGCGGAACTGGGTCGCGTCCGCCTCGACCGGGGCCATTTCCTCCTCGGCCTCCGACTGTATCCCGATGGCCGCGGGCAGGGAGGAGCGCAAAAAACGAAGGATTTCAGGGAAAAGAAGGTCCAGGCGCAGGGGCTGCTTTCGGATATCCTTGTCCCTGGCGAACAGGAGGATTTGCCGCACGAGGTCCCGGGCGCGCTCGATGCTCCGCATGGCCTCCGTGAGATACCCATGGACAGTGGAGGGGCATGCGGGGTCGTACAAGGCCATTTCGGTGTAGCCCAGCACCGCGCCCAGGATGTTGTTGAAATCATGGGCAAGTCCGCCCGCCAGGGTTCCGATGGCCTCCATTTTCTGGGAATGCTGGACTTTTTCGAGGAGGTCGCTTTGTTCCTCCTGGGCTTTCCGCCGTTCCGTGACATCGGTAAAAAGACCTGTAATGCCGGTCAGTGTTCCGTTGGTGTAGGCGGGCCTGCTGGAGGACTCGACCCAGCGCCAGGAGCCGTCTTTAGTCCGTATCCGGTACTGGGAGGACAGGTTTTTACCGGCGAGGATCTCATGGAAGCGTCCCAGAAGAAAGGGGAGATCGTCCGGGTGGACAAAATCCACAAAGATTTTTCCGGTCATTTCAGCGGGAGCATATCCGCAGACAGCCTCCGCCCTTGGGCTTAAGTAAAGAAACCGGCCCTGCAGGTCGAGGGAAAAGACGACCTCGTTGATGCTTTCCACGAGCTCGCGGTAGCGTTCCTCGCTTTGGCAAAAGGCCTCCTCGGCCGCGCGCTTTTCGCGGGCGAGGTCCCATTCGCGGATGGCCTGGAGCGTGGCGCGCGGGAGATCCCCGATGGAGGTTTCGGTTTTTATGAGATAGTCCGCGGCGCCGGCCTTGATGGCGTCCACGGCGGCGCGTTCCCCGGCGTGGCTTGTCATAACCACCAGGGGGAAAGCGCGCTCGCCGGGCCATCCGGCCAGGAGGTCCACGCCCTGGCCGTCGGGCAGCACAAGGTCCGCCACAAGGGCGCGGGGCGGCTCCCGAAGGGCGGCATCCCTGGCCTGTGCGGCGGTTTCCACCACTTCGGGGACAAAAGGCGCCGGGTACCGGTCAAAAGCGCGGCGGATGAGTTCCGCGTGGGCGGGGTTGTCTTCGACAACCAGGACGCGGACGGCAGCGGGTGTTTGACGTGTGTCCATGTACAAGTCCTCTCCGCCGGCGGCGCAAAGGCGCAGAGCGGCTCCGCCGCCAGGGCGGGCCGCGCCGGGCGGCGCGCAGTGTATCGGGATTATTGCCGGATCCCGAAAGGCGTTTGACTGGCGCGCAGGGGCTGTCGGTATTTGCCTGGAGGCAAAACCATCGGGTGTTTTACGGCGCGCGCGGTATAGACCGCAGGGGAGGCGCTCCCTGACACACAGAGGAAGTTGGTGTGGCCCCCTGAGTCCCACACGTGTAGTATGATTGTCAACAACAATCTGTTCTCATTAAGAAAAGTCATAATCTCCCCCTGTGGCGGGCGCGTCTCCCACCGTAAAGCCAGCTCTTAAACGCCTGTTGTTTCCTGGCATTTGCGGGCCGCTCAAGACGCCGGAACCTGTTCCCAAGGCGGGAATGATTCCCGATAAGCTGGAGTAGCACCAACCGTGCCAGCACCCGAAAAACCGGGTTTCAGCCTGAATGGAAATGGTCTTTTATGGGTTTTCCCGGAATCAGGACCGTCCCGCGCTTTCCTGTTTTCCCGTTTTCCGGCTGATATACTCCCGCCGCCACCCCAGGAGGGTTTCGCGGTCCGCCTCCCATTTGCCGTCAATGGACGCGATGGGCGCGCCCTCCCCGATCCATTTCGCGACCACGGCCCAGGAGCGGCCCAGAAGGGCGGTGATTTGTTTGCGTCCCTGGACGACTTCCGGGACAAAGGGTTTCTTTTCCATGGCTTATCCTTTCAGGGCGGAATAGGCGGGGCGCGGGAAAGGCGATGACCGCCTATCGCGGCGCGCCCGGAAATAGGCGAAATTCGCCTTCGATTTTTCGGATTTTTTTAGTTTTTTAGGGTTGTTGGATTCATTTAAAAAACCGGACCGCTCTGATTAGGCATTGACTTTTGGACAACAGCGGAATATTGTTGGAATGAAATCCTTGTGTTGTCTTTTTGCAAGGGCGTTTTTCGCGCTGTGCGGCAAAAACGGCGCGTAAATTAAGCGAAAAACGCCTAAATCGAAATTCGATGTGGATAATAGTCAAATTATGACTATTTGTCAATAGAATAGGTGAAGAATGACTACAGGAGAACGCATCCGCCTGATCCGCGAGGAGCGCGGTCTTTCCCAGACCGAGCTTGGCAGGGCCGCTTTTCCCTGGCTGAGCGAAAAAAGCGCCCAGTCCAAGATGAAGCGCCTGGAAAAAGGCCAGGAACCCCGCATGGCCGAGGTGGAGGCCATCGCCCAGGCCCTGGACCGCCCGGTGGCGGAGATACTGCCTCCCTCCTCCGGCCCGCGCGCGCCAGGACCCGGCCAGCCCAGGCCGGTTCCTGTCATCTCCTGGGTCGCTGCGGGAGGGCTTGCCGAGGCCGAGGACCCCTGGCCTATGGGCTATTCAGGCGAGGGGGAGCCGGTGGCGACCCGGAAAAAAGTGGGGCCCAACGCCTTTGCCCTGCACATCCGGGGCGACAGCATGATGCCGCGCTACATGGACGGTGACATCATCGTGGTTGATCCGTCCATCGAGGCGGTTTCCGGGGATCCCTGCGTCGCGAAGCTGAACGGCGAGGTCACCTTCAAGTTTCTTGTTCTCACGGAGAAGGAAATCCGGCTCCGGCCCATGAACGACTGCCATCCCGACATTGTTATCCCCAAATCGGGCAACGTGGAATTCCACATTATAGGGAAGGTGGTGGACCACATTCCCGCCCCGGTCCGCATGGCCTCCTAAGCCGGTTCCCCGGCGCTTCCCCCGGCGCAACCTCCCTTAAAGAGGCCCGAAAGGCGCTTCCCGGCGCTTTTCGGGCCTTTGTTTTGCGGTTCTTTAAGCGATAGGCAAAAAATGACTAAATTCTTGTTGACTAATAGGCGAAATTCGCCTATTATGTTTCCCGAAGGACGGGAATAACGCCCGACGGCTGTGAAACCCGTTTCTTCCCTTGCATGGCCCCGGCGCCCTGACCGGCCTAGGGGCCGAAAACGCCGGAGGCGCCCGCTCTTGAGGCGCCTCCGGCCGGTATCCAACGGGCTGCGGGCCCGGAGTTCCAAATCCTTGAACACCCTGATTCTATCCGTCCATTTCGTTTTTATAGCGTCTCTCAAAAACGTTGCGGGTTGAGGCCGCGTTTCCGGCCCTTAAAAGAGCCACAGGGCCGGGCCGTGGAGCCGGAGCTTTCTACATAGCGGCGTCAATAACCGCGCATCCTGGATGAGAGGGCGGCCACAGGGGGCCGCCCCTGCGGAGGCAATTCCTGGCAGGGCAGGCCCCTGCGCCTGCCCTTCTATGCGCAACCGAAATGCCGCTATGTATAAAATGAGCGCGGGGCTATTAAATTTTTGGGAAACAGGAGACCGGGGAGGGGATTTCGTCCCATAAACAGGACAACTAAAATCCCGGGGCGTTTGCGCGCCGGGGAGTAAAAGACGGGCAGTTTTTGCCGGACAGCGGCGGATGCGGTAAAAACAGCCGCTTCGCGCCGTTTTCCAGATACCGGCGCGCGCCCGGGGAACGCTTCTCTCCTGCCGGGGCGGGCGGCGCAAGGCTAATAAGGAGTGGGTCCATGGACATTGCGGGACTTGTGCGGGAAGGGGCGCGGATTAAGGACGAGATCGAGCAGCGGACGCGGATACTTCGCGGCATTCACGCCAAACTGGAGGCGGCCTGCGACTTTTCGGGGAAAAACACCGCGCGGCTTAAAGCCGGGGGGTATATCGTTAAAATAACACGGCGTTCCAACGTGCGCTGGAACCAGGAGCGGCTTGCTCTCATACGCGGCCACTATGAGTTTTTCGACTCGGTGTTCGCCAAGGAATACAAGCCTGTGGGCGCGCGGCAGCTTGAGGGCGCCATGGCGGCGGACACGACGTTTGCGGAGGCGGTATCCTGGGCCAGAACCGAGAGCCCCGGGTCGCCCCAGGTGGTGTATGTCCGGGAGGATTCCGGGGTATGGGGGGCGGAGGCGGAGGAGCAGGACGCAATGCTTACTCCGGTGTAAGGGGGAGCTTTGCGCGGTTTTGCCGCGCGGCGGGCGAAATCTGTGTGGAAATTGGCAACATTCGATGGCCGCCGGGCGGGCGGACCTTGCCCGCCAAGGGAGGGGTCTGTCCGCACCGGCGGAACCGGAGGCGGACCATGGGAAAATATCTTGATGAGCTGCGAAGGGAGAAAGAGAGGCCGCCCGGCAGGGCGGTCCCGCAAGAGATTGCCCAGGAGGCGGGGGGGCCTTTCCAAAAGGGCGCGGGCCATGGGCAGGGAAATCCGGACAGGACGCCGGAGCGCGGGATCCGGAGACGCCTGATACCAAGCCGCAATCAGGCGCCTCGAAAAAGCAATGCCCTCACCCCGGCCCTCTCCCAGAGGGAGAGGGAGATTTAACAAGAGCTTTCAGCAAGCGTTAAGGATTTGAACGCAACTTTGTATGAGAGCATGGAAAAGCCCCTGGGGATTTGTCTGAAACCCCGGGGGCTTTTGTGTTTACCTACACCCGCATCACTCTTATCATGTTGGTTTTTCCTTCCCCTCCCACAGGATGCCCCGCGGTGATGACGACCACCCCGTCCTCCTCCACCAGGCCGCTCTCCACGGCCCAGGCCCCGGACGAGTTGATGAGCTCATCCGTGTCCTTGGGGCAGGGCGCGTGCATGGGAAAGACTCCCCAGTACAGGGCAAGGCGCCGCGCGGTGGTTTCGTTGGGCGACAGGGCGATGATGGGGCAGCGGGGCCGGTATCTGGAAATACGGGTCGCGGTGCTTCCTGAATCCGTTGAGGTGACAATGGCCGAGGCGCCCAGATGCTCGGCAAGAACGCAGCTCGCGTGGGCCACCGAGTCCGGAATGGTTTTTTCCGGGTATTCCCCCAGATGCGCCGCGTAATTGTACGAGCCTTCGGCCATGCGGGCGATTTTGTCCATGCATGTGACCGCTTCCAGGGGATACGCGCCCATGGCTGTCTCCTCGCTCAGCATCACCGCGTCGGTGCCGTCCAACACAGCGTTGGCGACATCTGTTGCCTCCGCCCGGGTAGGGCGCGGCGCGTCCACCATGCTCCGGAGCATCTGGGTCGCGGTGATGACGGGCTTGCCCAGGGCGTTGGCCTTGCGGATGAGCATCTTCTGCACAATGGGCACCCGCTCCAGGGCGATTTCCACCCCCAGGTCGCCCCGGGCCACCATGATGCCGTCGGCCACCGCGAGAATCTCGTCTATGTTGTTCACAGCCTCGTGCTTTTCGATTTTGGCGATGACAGGCACCTGCCTGCCGCCCGCGAGGTCCTTGACATCCAAAATGTCCCGGGCTGTGCGGGCAAAGGAAAGCCCTACGAAGTCCACCCCGTTTTCAAGGCCAAAGGCCAAATCCTCCCTGTCCTTGTCCGTGAGCGCGGATGTCCTGAGCGAGCGGGTGGGCAGGTTGATGCCCTTGCTGGACGTGAGACGTCCGCCTGTCACCACCTTGCACTGCACAAAGCCTTTACCGGTACGCACCACCTCGAGCTCGAGAAGGCCGTCGGCCAGCAAGATAGGATCGCCCCGCTCCACCTCGTCGCACAAGGCGGGGTAGGTGGTGGAAACACCCTGGATGTTTCCTTCCGGGAGGTCGCTTTTCAGGAAGAATGTCGCGCCGGGAACCAGGATGACACCGGGGTCCGGGATGTGGCCCACGCGGATTTTCGGGCCGCCGAGGTCCTGCAGTATGGCGACGGGGATGCCGAGGCTTTCGGAAACCGCGCGCACCATCTGTATTTTTAGTTTGTGGGCCTCGCAGGCTCCATGGGCGAAATTGAGCCGGGCAACATTCACGCCCGCTTTGACAAGGGCGGAAAACTGCTCGGGTGTGTCGCTGGAAGGGCCGATGGTGGCGACGATTTTTGTGCGGCGCATGGGGAGCATCCTTCCTTTGCCAGGCTGTTGGGTGGAATATGCGGGCGCCAAGCTGTCAGGGCAGAACGTGGTCCATAACGGATTTTATCTGTTGGGCGGCGCCAAAGCAAGCCCTGGTCCGCAGAGCCTTTTTCATTGGTTAAACCTGTCCCAGCCTTTTCGGTAATACACCGGCAGCACAGGGTCCTGCAAGCGGTTTGCCTGTATATCTTGCGGTTCCGCCATGTCCAGGGGAAACACAAACATGGCCCTGAGGCTGGCGTCCGTGTGGAACCGCGCGGGGGCGCCCGCCCGGAGGCGGGCGGGGTCCAGGTGTTCACGGGCGGCGAGAACAAAGCCCCATTCGCCGAAGGAGGGCACGTTGACATGGTAAGGCAGAGGAACGAGTCCGGGGGGCCCGCCGGATGGAGCGCTTTCCCGGAGGGTGCGGACGATGCTCCAGAACGCGCGGGGCGCGTAAAAGGGGCTTGTGGCCTGGGTGCAGAAGACGCCGTGCCTGGAAAGCCGCCGGGCGGCCAGGGCGTAGAAGGACGTGGAATACAGTTTGGCCAGCGCCGGGATGTCCGGGTCTGGCAAATCCGCCAGAATCACATCGTAGAAATCCCGGGAGGTTTCCAGATACCGCATGGCGTCCATGTTCACACACCGGACCCTGGGCGACAGGAACGCGCGCTGGTTCAGAGCGCGCAGCTCGGGCCGTGTTTTGGCCAGTTCCGTCACCGCGGGATCAATGTCCACCACGGTGATTGTTTCAACACCCGGGAACTTGAGGACTTCCCGGGCCGCAAGTCCGTCCCCGCCCCCAAGGATGAGCACGCTCCGGGCGCCGGGGCGCGCGGCCATGGCCGGGAAAACCAGGGACTCGTGATATCTGGCCTCGTCCACGCTTGAAAACTGGAGTTGCCCTTCCAGATACAGACGCACGTCTCCGCGCCACCGGGTGAGGATGATCCTCTGGTAAGGGCTGGTTTTTGCGAAGATGATGGAGTCCTGATACAGGAGATCCTCGAAAAAACCCACAAGGGAGCCGGAACACACGAGGGTTACAGCAAGAACCGCGCTTGCCGCGGCAAGACCAAGGCCAAGCCGCTTTTTGGGTGGGGGCACGATGGCGAGCCCCGCCCAGGCCACGGCAAGGTTCATCACGCCAAACACTCCCGATGCCCGGGAAAGGCCAAGAAACGGCAGAACCACCAGGGGAAAGAGGACAGAGCCTGCCAGGGCGCCCAGGTAATCCAGGGCCAGGATGCTTGAAACAGCGCGGCTGACGCCTTCCGTGTCTTTGAGAATGCGGACGAGAAGGGGGATTTCCGCGCCGATAAGGCAGCCCAGCACAGCGCAGAGGGAGTAGAAGAACACCGGAAAGACGGGCGGGGCCAGGGCGCTGGCGGCGAACATGAGAACGGAGCTCAGTCCTCCCAGGAGTCCGAGCCAGATTTCAAGGGCCACAAACGCGGCGGGAAGGCGTCCGGTGATGAACTGGGCCAGCCAGGAGCCGAGGCCCATGGCGCTTAAAAAGACGCCGATGACAAAGGAGAACTGGGTTACGGCGTCTCCCATGAGGTAGCTGGAGACAGCGCCGGCCACAAGCTCGTAAACAAGTCCGCAGGCCGCCACCAGGAAGATGGAGGCCAAAAGGACAAGGCGGGCGGGCCTGGAAACTTCCCCTGATTGCATGGCGCGCCGGGCGTCAGGTGATCGCCGCGGCGATGATGATGGAAAGGCCGATGATGACAGCGCCCAGGATAATGCCAAGAGCGGTGTTCTGGTCTTCTTCGATCTCCTTGCGGATGGAGAACGGGGCGATTTTGGTGCAGATGAAAAAGCCAAGACCGAAGATGGCCATGCCCACAAAGGCATAGAGGATGCTGAGGAAGAACTGAACGGCATGGGATTCGTTCATGCGCTGTAGAGCCTCCTTTCCTTTTAGATTTTATGTCCGGTATCCGCGTTTTTTGCGTAGATAATGGCGCAGCCCGCAACAACGGGCCGTTTACAGCCAGCCCTAAAGTCTAAAGCCTTCTCTCCGGCTCCGCCGGTTTAGGCAATTACCTCCATGGATTATGCATTGCCTCTCCGGACATTGAATCTGGCTTCTCAAAAAAAACGCGCCTGTTTTCAGCCGCAGGCAGCCCCTCCCCTATTTTCCTGTCCGAAGGCCCCCTCCGCCGTAGTGGGTTCTTCCCCCGTACCATAGGAAAAAGCCTCCTGGCCCGCTGCGGACGCTCTCCTGCCGAAGGCCTATTCCCTGGGGCGTCTCAACAGGCTCGGCCCCTAATCCGGTCATGGTGGCGTACCCCGCCAGGGAGGTGACTCCAACAAGGAAGGCCAGGACAGCCAGGGTGATGGCGGCGTGTTTCACGGCGCGCTCCGGCGGCAGGTTTTAAACATGGCGCGGACGTGGCGCGCCTCTGGCGGATAACAGGTCTTTTATAACATGCTCCGCCCGTGGCGCGTCAAGCACGATTCCGCGCCGGAAAAGCCCGTTGCCGGGCAGGACGGACAATTCCCCCGGTTTCAAAGCCGCGCGGCCAGCGAGCCCGCCGCCACCCGGACAGCCGATCCCGCGGCCTTGAGCTTGTCCGCCGCCTTTTGTCCAAACATCATCACCATAAGATGCGGGAAGAGGGTCTCTGTCTCTTTTGGGATGGGATACCAGAAAAACTCCCTCTTGAGCGGCCAGTAAAATTCCGTGACGCTTTTTATATCCGTAAACGCCTGAAGGCCGATAGCCCCGTGATAGCGTCCTATGCCGGACTTTTTAACTCCGCCAAAGGGGAGCGACGGCACGGCGTAGGTGACCAGCGCGTCATTGATGTTGACCGAGCCGGTTTTGAGCCGGGCGGCGAGGGCCTTTCCCTCCTTCGGGTCCCGTGTGTACACGGAGGCCGAGAGACCGTATTCCGACGCGTTGGCGATAGCGATGGCCTCGTCCACCGTGTCGAAAGGAATAAGGCATTTCAGCGGACCAAAGGTTTCCTCCGTGCGCACCCGCATGTCCGGGGTTGTTCCGGTGAGGACAGTGGGGGGGAAGAAGCGGCCTGTGCGGCCCTCCTCGGGTTTGCCTCCCGCCAGCACTGTCGCGCCTTTGGCCACAGCGTCCTCAAGCTGCTCGATGACCAGCCTGAACTGGGAGTCCATGGTCATGGCCCCGACCTCGCCGCAGCCCATGCCGGTTTTGATGCCGCCGGCGTGCCTGGCGAGCTTTTCGGCGAACAGGGTGAAGATGGACTTGTCCACCAGGATTATTTCCGTGCCGATACAGGTCTGTCCGCAATTGGTGAAGGCTCCCCAGGCGGTGCCGGAAACCGCGCGGTCAATGTCGGCGTTTTTGGTGACGATGGCGACATCCTTCCCGCCTAGCTCCATGATGACAGGAATAAGTCTTTCGGCGGCTTTCACATTGATTTTATTGCCGATTTCCGTGGAGCCGGTGAAAAAGAGCATGTCGAGGCCCGGATGGCTGGCCAGGGCGTCGCCGGTGTGGGAGCCGCTTCCGGTGACAACCTGCGCCACATCGGGGGGGAGGCCCGCCTTGACGAAGATTTCCTTTACGATAAGACCGCTCCGGGTGGTCTGGGAGGAGGGCTTGAGGACCACGGAGTTGCCGGCGGCCACCGCGGAGATGACAGGACCCGCGGAGAGCGTGAAGGGATAGTTCCAGGGGGAGATGACACCCACCACGCCCTTGGGCTCGAAGACATAGTAAGTCTTGCGCCCGGGAAACAGGAGGGTGCCCTCCACCTTTACAGGAGCCAGGTATTTGCCGAGCTTTTTCCCGTAGTGGGAAAGAAGGTGGGCTGTGGAAAAAATGTCGGCAAGCATGGCGTCCATGGCGGTCTTGCCGTTTTCGGCGGCTATCTGGCGGGCGTACTCCGCGGCGTTTTCAGCAAGCACCGCGGCAGCGCGCTTGAGGATTGCCTGTCTTTGGGAGATGGCGCTTTGGGACCAGGACGGAAACGCGGCCTTGGCCCTCTTCACGGCTTGGTCCACCTCCCCGGGGCTCATGAGGGGATACGTTGCCACCGGCTCGAAAGTGGCGGGATTGGAAACCGTGTACGTTTTTTCCTGGGCTTTTTTAGCGGCCATGGGATTGCTCCTGTTTATGGGGGTATGCATGGGCGCGATTTCTTTAGAGGCAATTGCATAATTGGCGAAGGTTGGGTGGCTCCGGGCCGCAAGGCCCGGGCGTACACAGCATTTCTAAAATGATTTCTATATGTTGGAAGAACCTGCCCTTCGGACGGAACCATCCTGCCTACGTTAAATTTGTCGTTTCTAGGAGTTTTGCAATTGCCTCAACGATAAGAAAACAATACTGTTGCCTGCGGCGCAGGGTTTCACAAGACTGTGGCTTGGCGCGTCCCGCCGTGTCAGGGATGTCCGCCTTCCGGCTCGTCCCGCTTCAGCGTGTCCAGGGTTTCCACGTCAAAAATGTCCGCGAACAGCCGGTCGGCCTCGCGCTCGACGGATTTTTGAAGATCCCGGAAACGCGCGACAAGCAATAGCGCGTAGGGGGTGAGGCGGGAGCCGCCGCCGGACGCGCCGCCGGTGGAACGCTCCAGAAGCGCTCTTCCCAGCCGCTCCTCGGTGCGCCGAATCCGGCACCAGGCTCCCCTGTAGCTCATGCCAAGGGCCTTGGCCGCCGCGTTGAGGGAGCCTGTGCGCTCCACCTCGGAGAGAATCTGGATTCGTCCCTGGCCAAGCACCGGGCGCCCTTCCAGGTTCTGAACCCAAATTTTCGAGCGGATTGCGAATTTTCTTTGGGAATCTTCCATGGACCATCCACGCGTCCAACCTATATGGAACGCCCTAGTGAACGCTCTTACGATACCTTGAAGCGCCCTGTCAATCCTGTTTTCCGGGGCCGTCCCAGACTTCGGCGCTTTGCGGAGACTTGCGAAAACGCCCGGACATTGCTAATCTGATGGTCTGGACGCCGCACGAATATCAACAGAAGGGGGCCGCGCATGAAATACACGGAAGACTCGTTTGTCCGGGACGGGGGCCGTCTCTTTTACCGGCGCTGGACACCGGACGGCGCGCCCAAGGCGCGCCTTGTTTTGGCGCATGGTTTTGGCGAGCACGGGGGAAGGTTCTCAAATCTTGTGCGCGGTCTTTTGAACGCCGGGTTCGATACCTGGGCCATGGACAACCGGGGCCATGGCCGCTCGTTTGGCCGCCGGGGCCACATCATGCGCTGGGGAGACTACCGGGAAGACCTGGGCGCCTTTTTAACCCTGGTCCGGAGAGAGCCCGGGGAGCTTCCCTTTTTCCTTACGGGTCACAGCATGGGCGGACTCATCGTCATTGACTCCGTGCTCGAGGATCCCCGGGAGTACACCGGCGTGGTGCTTTCCGGCCCGGCCCTTACCCAGGGCGCCGTCTCCCCTGTTCTTATCCAGATAAGCCGGGTGCTTTCCAGGCTCTGGCCGTCTTTTTCCGTCAACACCAAGATGGACGCCCAGGCCATAAGCAGGGATCCGGCGGTGGTCACGGCCTACCTGAACGACCCGTTTGTCCATTCCCTGGCATCGGCGCGCATGGGAACGGAAATGGCCAAAGTCATCGCCCGGTCCATGGAAAACGCCCGGCACTGGCGTCTTCCCCTTCTCATCATCCACGGGGGCGACGACAGGCTGGTGGCCCCGGAAACCAGCCGCGCGTTTTTCGAGCGGGTGGCTGTATCCGACAAAACCCGCATCGAATATGAGGGATACTGCCACGAGACCCATAATGACACCGGATGGGAGCGGCCTGTGGGGGATGTGGTGTCCTGGCTCGCCGCCCGCGTCTGATACCAAAATGCGGTCCAATCCGTACCACCTGCTGAAAGCTCCCGCTCAATCTCCCTCTCCCTGCGGGAGAGGGCCGGGGTGAGGGCATCACTTGTCTGATTGCGCCTTGGTATGACAGGCATATACAGCGGCATAAAGAATTTCGCTTTGATGCGCGGCCAGAAATGCCGCTATGTATAACACGGAGAAACCATGGAAGGCGGGAATCCGGACGGAAACGTGTATTCCTGGCGCCACGGCCAGGACGATGCCTGCGGACGTTTCGAGGCCAACGAGAAGAGAACGCGGGCCGTGATCGCGCTTACCGCGTGCATGATGGTCATGGAAATCGCCGCCGGATATGTGTTCGGCTCCATGGCCCTTCTGGCAGACGGCTGGCACATGGCGAGCCACGCCGCCGCCCTTTCCATCACCGCCATGGGCTATTACTTTGCGCGGAGGTTTGCGGGCGACCGGCGTTTTTCGTTCGGCACAGGAAAGATGGGCGATCTTGCCGGGTTTTCCAGCGCGCTTCTTTTGGCCGCCATCGCGCTGGGCATAGCCTGGGAATCGGCGTGGCGGCTTGCCCGGCCTGTCGGCATCTCCTTTGGCGAGGCCACAGCGGTGGCGGTTTTAGGGCTTGTGGTGAATGTGGCGAGCGCTCTTTTGCTTAAAGAAGAGCATGGGCACGAGGAAGGGGAAGAGCACGGGCATGAGGACCATAACCTCAAGGCCGCCTATCTGCACGTGGCGGCCGACGCCCTGACATCGGTTCTGGCCATTGAGGCGCTTGTTCTGGGCCGCTATTTCGGCTGGACCTTTCTGGACCCTCTCATGGGAATCGCGGGCGCTGTCATCATCACCCGGTGGGCCTACGGGCTTGCTTTGGAAACGGGAGGGGTGCTTTTGGACATGACGCCCCGGTCCGGGCTTGCGGGAAGAATCCGGGATGTTGTGGAAAACGGGACGGAGGCCAGGGTGGAAGACCTGCACGTATGGCGCCTGGGTCCGGGCAGGTATTCGCTGATTTTGGGCCTGAGCGCGCGGCAGGGGGGAAGCCCCGGGGATTTCAAGGCGCTTTTGGCGGGTTTTCCGGAGCTTGCCCACGTGACGGTGGAGGTGAACACCCGGGAGTAAACCGCCGGAGCCGGAGAGGTCAGGAGCCAGAAGTTAGGGTTTAGAATAAAACATGCTGTTTTTATTGTGTTTTATTATTAAATGAGCGAGGTAATTGCAAAATGAGGCGTAGGTTGGGTGGTTCCGGGCCGCAAGGCCCGGGTTCACCCAACATTTCTAAATGATTCCTTTGTGTTGGGTGAA
>JAGVGH010000018.1 GCA_020057225.1 Desulfobacterales bacterium
CGTCGCGGTTGGCCGCAAGGACCAGGGGGAACCCGGGATGGACTTTGTAGGCGAACAGCACGATGCACATGGCGATGCCAGGCTCCTGGGCGCGGTTGTGGTTGAACAATTTGACCATACCAGGAAAGCGCCTTGGCCGCAATCGCGGAAAACGCCCGGAAACATTTCTTTCCAGGTTATGGCAGGCGGATTTGGTCTTTACAGGCGGCGGGGAATCTGGTTAAAGACCAAAGAACCTGAGCGTTGCCTTGTTGCCCTGGCGCGGGAAAAGCGGACATCGGAAACGGGAGTTGGCCATGCGGGAGGCGGTTATCGTAAGCGGCGCGCGGACCCCCATCGGGGCCTTTGGCGGGACACTGAAGGATGTTTCTGTGATTGATCTGGGCGCTTTGGTCATGCGGACGGCCCTTGCGCGGGCGGGGCTGCGCCCTGTGGCGGGCCAGGCGGCTCTGGACGCGGGTCCTGACGCGCTGAAAGACGCGGGGGCTTTGGACCTGGAGAAAAAGGCCGGGGAATGGGACGCGGCCCTCGCGCCTGTGGCGGTTGACGAGGTGATGATGGGAAACGTGCTCACCTCGGGGCTGGGCCAGAATCCGGCGCGCCAGGCAATGATCCGCGCGGGCATTCCCAAAGAGACGCCGGCCTTTACCATCAACAAGGTCTGCGCCTCCGGCCTCAAGGCCATCGCCCTTGGCGCCCAGTCCATCCTGTGCGGCAACGCCGGCGTGGTGGTGGCGGGCGGCCAGGAGAGTATGAGCAACGTGCCCATGGCCCTTCCCGGCGCGCGCTGGGGATACCGCATGGCAATAAGCGGCAAGGCGGAACTGGACGATCTCATGGTGCTGGACGGGCTCTATGAGATTTTCTACGGCTGCCACATGGGAGTCACGGCGGAAAACATCGCCAAAAAGTATGGCATAACAAGGGAAGAGCAGGACAGCCTGGGCGTGCTCTCCCACAACCGCGCGCGCAAGGCCATCGTGGACGGCACATTCGGCGAAGAGATTGTCCCTGTCACCGTCAAGTCCCGCAAGGGCGATGTTTCCGTGGACACGGACGAGCGGCCTATGGACACGGACATGGCCAAAATGGCCAAACTGAAACCGGCCTTTGAGAAAAACGGCACCGTGACCGCGGGCAACGCGTCGGGCATTAATGACGGGGCGGCGGCGGTTGTGATGATGAGCGCGGAAAAAGCCAAAGAGCTTGGGCTTGCCCCCATGGCGCGGGTCAAGGCATTTGCGTCGGCGGGCATGGACCCGGCGTACATGGGCCTTGGGCCGATTCCGGCGGTGCGCAAAGTCCTGGTCCGGACAGGCATGACCGTCAAGGACCTTGACATGCTGGAGGTCAACGAGGCCTTCGCCTCCCAGGCCATCGCCTGCGCGCGCGAACTGGGCATTGAGACAGAAAAGCCCAACGAGCTGGGAAGCGGCATTTCCCTGGGGCATCCCATCGGCTGCACCGGCGCCCGGCAGATGGTGACCGCCATCCACCAGATGCGGCGCAAAGGATATGGAACAGCGCTCATCACCATGTGCATCGGCGGCGGCATGGGCATGGCCATGATTGTGGAACGATAGCGGAGAGACAGGCGTCAGATTCTATGTCTGGGTTATCTACGTTTTTTGCGAAGATAATGCCTGTGCCGAGGTTCTGGGGTTGAAACCCCGGGCTATCTCAAAAACCTTGCCGCACCGCGGCTGCTATGAGGAAAAAGGCCCATTTCATAACTAAAAAAACGACAAAAGATGATTTTTTATTCTAAGTCCTAAGTCCTAACTCCTAAGTCCTAACTCCTAACTCCTAAGTCCTAACTCCTAACTCCTAACCCCTGACTTCTAAGGAACAACCATGAGCCATCACGAAGAGCACAATCAGGAGCTTTCCTTCTGGGCCAAGCGGCGCCGGGAAAACATCCCCCGCAAACTCGCGGTGTGCGTTGTCACCGGAGTGCCGGTCATCGTCTATGGCGGAATCATTTACTCCGCCACCGGAAGCCTTGCGGCCACTTTTGTACACGACGCCCTGTTGATCGCGGGGATGTTTCTTTTCGCCCTGCTCAAGGTGAAATAGCGCAAAGCGGCGGGGCAGGTGTCCGCATGGAGAGGGAAACAACCATTTTCTGGCCTTTCGCGCTGCTGCCGGGCGGACGCGTCTATGCCCGGGGCGTCCTGGCGGACGGGCTGCGGGAAGGGCGGTGGGTTTTTTGGCGCCGTTCCGGCAAGGTCGAGATGGAAGGAGTTTATTCCGGCGGGGTCAGGCAGGGTGTCTGGCGGAAGTGGTGGGAAAACGGGAACCTGGCGAGCGAAGGCGCGTTTTTGAACGGCAAGATGCATGGGGAATGGAAGGACGATTACCCCGAAGGCGGACTTGCCCAAAAAAGCTTCTGGCACCACGGGCGGCGGTCCGGGGCCTGGGAGACCTATGACAGGGAAGGCCGCTTGAAAGGCTCACAGACCTTTGATTCCGCCACGGAAAAAGACCTGGGATACAGCCTCCTCACGGACCGCGAGGCAAGGGAGCTTGTACACCGGGAGCAACGGCGCCTCATCCGCAAAAGATGGACGAATCTCGTGGGCGCCCGGGCCGCAAGGTATTTGGAACCCTGGCACATCGCCCTGTGGGTTCTTGTTTTCATCCCTGTGCTCGCGTTTTTAAAGCCCCAGGCCGGGGCGCTGGCCATACCGGCGGGGGCAGTGGGCGCGACCCTCTTGAGCGCGGGAATCGTGCTCTGGCTCGCTTGGCGCGACACGTATATCCGGCCCGGCATTGGCCTGCCGGAAGACCGCTGACGCAGGCGCGGCCAGCCGTAAGGCCCGCTTCCGGATTCCGCGCGCGCGGGCCGCGTTTTTTGCGCGGATGGATGTCTGTGCCATGATCCTGGGGTTGAACCTCTGGGCTATGCCAAAAACCTTGCCGCACCGCGGCTTCCATGAGGATAAAAGACCATGAGGTAATTGCAAAATTATGCGTAGGTTGGGTGGTTCCGGGCCGCAAGGCCCGGGTTCACCCAACATTTCTAAATGATTCATATCTGTTGGGTGAACCTGCCCTTCGGGCGGAACCAC
>JAGVGH010000057.1 GCA_020057225.1 Desulfobacterales bacterium
GTGGTTCCGCCCGAAGGGCAGGTTCACCCAACAGATATGAATCATTTAGAAATGTTGGGTGAACCCGGGCCTTGCGGCACGGAACCACCCAATCTACGCCCAATTTTGCAATTGCCTCCTCTAAAAAACAGTTATCAGCTTGTAGGGTGCCCTTTTTGGCCTGAACATGGAGCTTCATGCAAGATTTACATGCAAATTCCGTGACATATCACCCGTCGAATCCGAGAGGTGGTCCGGCAGCTCCACCTTGTGAACATTCACCGGCTCAGGTATTCCTTTAAACACTATCTTCTTCAAATACACCGAGCGGACCTCGCCCCCCATCTTCCCGATGGTCTTCTCCGTGGTAAGTATCTGGTTCGCCTGGGCATACGCGCACAGCCTCTTGGCAAGGTTCACCGCGTTGCCTATCACTGTGTACTCGTAGCGGGTTTCGGAACCCACGTTCCCCACAAAAACCTCGCCTGTGTTAATCCCGATTCCCAGACCCAGATTTTTAAAAAACGGGTCCCGCCTGATAAATTTCTCTCGTAGCTTGTGAAAATCCTCCATCATCCGCACCGCTGTCCGCATTCCGTTTCCCCCGCTGTTCGGCAAAGGAATCGGCGCGCCAAAAAAAGCCATCACCTCATCGCCGATGAATTTGTCGATGCTCCCCTCGTTGTCAAAAACCGCCGTGTTCATGACCGAGTAGAACTCGTCCAGAAAACCCATGATATCCTCGAGTTTGAGGGCGTTCAGCATGCTTGTGTAGCCCCGGATATCCGAGAACAAGATTGTCATCTCGACTTTTTCCCGCATCAGCGTGGGTTTGTCGGCCTCGTCGTATTTTTCAACCAGCTTTTGCACCACCTGGGGCGAATGCAACTGCCCCAGCATGGTTTGCAGGCGTACCCTCTGATCTTTTTCCCGTAACAGCAGGGAATTGTGAATGGCAACCGCGGCGTTGTTGGAAAAGATCGTCAAAAGTTTCAAATCCTCCTCGGTGAACGTGCGCTCCCGTTCCACAAGGTTTACGTTGAGGACTCCAATGCTTTTTTCCGAAAGACGGAGGGGCACACATAAAGAAGAACTTATCCTGCGCTCCTTTTTTTCAGAGCCGGGAAAACGCCTGGGGTCCACCTGTCCGTTCAGCAAAAGAGGCTGGCTGTTTTCAACGACCCATCCCGCAATGCTTTTCCCAAGGGGGATAAGGGCGTCCTTGGCGTATTCCGCGCCTTTCCCGTAGGACGCCTTTGTCTTGAGCATCTTGGTGCGGTTGTCCAAAAGCATGATGGAGGAGTGGTCCGCGGCAAAACACTGGAGCATTTCCCGGGTTATTGTCTCCAGAATCTCATGCACCTTCATCGTCGAATTGATGCTGGAACTCACTTCCAACAGGGAGCTTAAAATTTCCACGTTGCGGCTTAACTGGTCAACCTGTTGGCGTTCACGGACGATTGCTCTTGAAAAGACAAGGAGCTTGCGCTGGGCAATGATCATGTACGCGCAGAAGAGCAGAATGAGGATGGAAAGAAAAAGCGAATACTTTGAAAAGTTCTCGGTGAAAATGACAATGCCGTGCCCCTCGATCACCCCTGAAAACTGGAACGCGAGAAGCACGAGAGTGAGATAGAGGATGACCACCACAGCCAGCATTACCAGCTGCCATATCCTCTTTTCCGTCTTCTGGACTTGCAGTTCGAGATTTTCCATCCGCCGCCTTGCCGCGGGAGCACACCCCGCGATGGCCAAGCCGCTTGCGCCCAATCCCGCTACGCCGCCCCGAAGGCGCCCCCGAAACGACGATGACTGTTGCCACCGCGGAACATTTTGCCACTAAACCGGAAAATCCGCAATCAAAAATTCCGGTATTGCGTCATGCCTGTCATACCCTGGCGCGCGCCGCGGCCGCGGCAGCCCCGCCCGGCCTCCCGAAAGTCCAGAACGCTCATTGTTTCTTGAGCGTGCGGTGCCGCAGACGCCGGGGTGTCTCCGCCGCGTCTCCCAGGCGCTTTCTCCGGTCCGCCTCGTAATCCGAATAGTTGCCGATAAACCAGGAATACCCGCCGTCATCCTCGAACGCCAGTATGTGCGTCGCGGTTCTGTCCAAAAACCACCGGTCGTGGCTCACCACGATGGCCGAGCCCGCAAAGTTCTCGATGGCCTCCTCCAGGGCGCGCAGGGTGTTCACGTCGAGGTCGTTGGTGGGCTCGTCCAGAAGAAGAACATTCCCTCCCTCCTTGAGCATCTTGGCAAGATGGATGCGGTTGCGCTCGCCGCCCGAGAGGTCTCCCACGCGCTTTTGCTGGTCCGCGCCCAGGAAGTTAAAGCCCGCCACATAGGCCCGGGATTTGACGGTCCGCGCGCCCAGCGTGAGTGTCTCGTTTCCGCCGCTGATTTCCTCGAACACCGTTTTCTGGGGACTGAGGGCCTCCCGGCTTTGGTCCACGCAGGCGAGTTTCACGGTCTGGCCAATGGTGACAGCGCCCGTGTCCGGCTTTTCCTGTCCGGTGATGCACCTCAAGAGCGTGGTCTTGCCCGCGCCGTTGGGTCCTATCACGCCCACAATGCTTCCCGGCTCCACAGTGGCCGTGAGATTGTCTATCACCACGCGGTCTTGAAATCTCTTGGTGAGTCCCTTGATTTCGATGACCACCCCGCCCAGGCGCGGGCCCGGGGGAATGTAAATCTGCAGGTCTTCCCGGAGTTTTTCCGTCTCCTGGCTCAACAGGGCCTCGTAGGCTTTGACGCGGGCTTTGCCTTTGGCCTGGCGGGCCTTGGGCGCCATGCGTATCCACTCGAGCTCCCGCTCCAGGGTCTTGATGCGCCGGGTTTCGGCCTTTTCCTCCTTGGCGAGCCGGTCCTGCTTTTGTTCAAGCCAGGAGGAGTAGTTGCCTTTCCAGGGTATCCCGTGCCCCCGGTCCAGCTCAAGAATCCATCCGGCCACGTTGTCCAAAAAGTAGCGGTCGTGGGTAACGGCGATGACAGTGCCCTTGTACTGCTGGAGGTGTTTTTCAAGCCAGGCGACGGATTCCGCGTCCAGGTGGTTGGTGGGCTCGTCCAGGAGCAGGATGTCCGGTTCGGTCAGAAGCAGCCTGCACAGGGCGACCCTGCGCCGCTCGCCGCCCGAGAGGATCTTCACCGGCGTGTCCCCCGGTGGGCAGCGCAGGGCCTCCAAGGCCATTTCCAGACGGCTGTCCAAGGTCCAGGCGTCGGCCTTGTCCAGCGCGTCCTGAATCTTGGCCTGCCGCTCCACAAGTTTGTCTATGTCCGCGTCCGGGTCGCCAAACGCGGCGTTCACCTCGTCGAATTCCTTCAGGAGCCGCACGATGGGCGCCACGGCCTCCTCGACCACCTCCCGCACTGTCTTTTCCGGGTCAAGCCGGGGTTCCTGTTCCAGAAGCCCCCGGGTGTAGCCCTTGGACAGCATGGTTTCGCCCAGGTATCCATCATCCAGGCCGGCCATGATGCGCAGGAGGGTGCTTTTGCCCGCTCCGTTAAGCCCCAGGACGCCGATTTTGGCGCCGTAGAAAAAGCCAAGGGAAATGTCGCGCAGGATCTGCCTGTTGGGCGGGACCACGCGGCTTACCCGCACCATGGAGTAAATGACCTGTTGATCGCTCATCTCGTTGCCTTTTGGGATGAAGGGTTTTCACGGCCACGCCTTCCAAACAGCCGGGCGTTTTCACACCCGGACTGTTCGGGCGGGTTCTTTTCACGCTGTCGGGAGCGGGTGTCTTTGGGGGACGCGCGCCTGGTTTGGCGCGCCGCAGGCGCGCGGGGCGCGGTTCCGCGTGTCCCGGGCAGGTTGTCCTGGACTAGACCCAAATTTTTATTTTTTCACGCCCGGCGCTCTATGTCAACACGTCCTTCCGCTTTTTTTCCTCCATAAACACGCCGGGGGAGGCGCGTGCGTTCCCGCGTCTCCCCCGGTTTCAATCCCCAAAACCTCCAGGTTCCAACTAGTCCACAACCGGCCTCGGATACAGCCCGGCGCCCTTCACAATCTCAGGCACCTTCTCTTCCCACTCGATGGCCATGATGTGGAAGCCCTTGACACCCGGAACCTCCTTCAGCCGCTGAATGGTCTCGATGCAGATTTTGACGCCTTCCCCGGCCTGCTTCTCCTTGGCCACGCCGCTCATCCGCTTGATGAGCTCGTCCGGCACGTCCATGCCCGGCACGCGGTTCTTCATGTACTTGGCCATGCCCACGCTCTTCATGGGCGTGACTCCGGCCATGATGTACACTTTCTCGGTAAGCCCCCGCTCCCGCGCCTGCTTCACCCACAGCTCGAACTTGTCGAGGTTGTAGATGCACTGGGTCTGGATGAACTCCGCGCCCGCCGCGATCTTCTTGGCAAGCCGGGGCACGCGGATTTCAAAGGGGTCCGCAAAGGGGTTTTCCGCGGCGCCCACAAACATCCGGGGCCTTCCGTCCAAATCGCCGCCGCCCAAAAACTTCCCCTCGTCCCGCATGAGCCGGACGGTCTGGAGCAACTGCATGGAGTCAATGTCATAGACATTCTGGCCCTGCCTGCAGTCGCCAAAGCTCTGGTGGTCGCCTGACAGGCACAGCATGTTGTTGATGCCGAACGCCGCGGCTCCCAGGATGTCGCTCTGGAGGGCGATGCGGTTCCTGTCCCGGCACACCATCTGCAAAACCGGCTCGACACCCATCAGCTTGAGCTTGATGCAGGCCGCAAGGCTGCACATGCGCGTCATGGCCGTCTGGTTGTCCGTCACGTTGATGGCGTCCACGTAGTCCTTGATGAAGCCGGCCTTGTGGGGAATCACCTCCGGGTTGCACCCGCGCGGGGGACCGCACTCGGAAGTCACGCCAAAATGGCCCGCCGCCATGATCTTTTCCAGCTTGCTCGGGGTCTTCACGCTCATAGCTGCACGTCCTCCTTCACCACCTTGCGCGGACCGCCCGCCCGGTCGGTTGACCAGTCCTTGAGCGGCATGAGTTTCTCATAATCGTCCATCCGGCCAAGGGCCTTCAGCCGGTTGACAATGAGCTGCCACGCGCAGTCCGTTTCCTTGCTGATCTCGCACTTGCCATTGGTCGAGCCGCCGCACGGCCCGTTCATCAGCCTCTTGGCGCAACGGGACACCGGACAGATGCCGCCCGTATAGGCCAGAATGCAGGACCCGCAGGCCTGGCAGCGCTCGGTCCACAGACCGCGCTCCTCGGTGGCGCCCAGGAAACAGGTGTTAACGCCCGGATACACCGGCTTGTCATGGTACTTCTCGGCCATGAACTGCACGCCCACGCCGCAGGCAAGGGACAAAACAGCGTCGTACTTGTCCTGCATGTCCCGGATTTCCTCCAGGTACTCATGGTCGCACTGGCGCTCCAGTGTCACCTCGTCAATCGTCATCTCCTTGCCGTGGTTGAGGAAGTACATCCGCAACGCCGAGGCCAGAATCCCGACCTCTTTCTTGCCTCCCGCCTCGCACACCGTCACACACTCGTTGCAGCCGACGAGCAAAATCTTGTTGAAATCCTGGATTTGCCCGACGATCTCCTCCAGTTTCTTTTGTTCCGCGACAATCATAGCCCAGCCTTTCTCTCGTTAGGGTCTGTGAAAAAATTAATGTGTCACACAGAGGTGGCCGGTTTGTCCGGGCGGCAAGGCGCGCGACTGAGGAATAGTTCCTCTATTCCGCAAGGAGCGCAACACGGCCGCACGGGATAAAGCGGCCACTGAATGTAACAGTAATTTTTGAACACACCCTTTGGTTCACGCGGCCTTGAGCTTCGCCTTGGCCGCCTTGAGCGGATTGGGACCCAATGCCTTGATTTTCTCGGTCATGTCGTTGGCGTACAGGGCGAACTTGGGCCCCTCCGACGAGGAGAGATTGTACATCTGGAGGCGCTCTTCCTCGATGCCCACCGAGCGGAGGACCTTCCTTGCCTGCATCACGCGCTTCCTCGCACGGAAGTTCCCGCGGTTGTACAGGCATTCCCCCTCCATGCACCCAATGACACAGGCGCCGTCCGCGCCCCTCTCAATTGCCTTGAGCAGATGGATAACATCCACCTTGCCGGTGCAGGGGACACGGATGATTTTCAAATTCGCGGGGTAATTCAGTCGCATCGAACCTGCCAGGTCCGCGGCGGTGTACCCTCACTGGTTGCAGCAAAACGCGATGATGACGGGGTTGAATTCCTCGCTCATAGTGCTCCCTCCAGCAAGGCCTCGACCTTGCTCAAGATTTGGTTGTCCTCGTACCAGTTGAGGTAAATGGCCTTGGCCGGACATTCCGCCGCGCAGAGTCCGCAACCGTGGCACAGGGCCGGGTCAATGTACGACACGCCGTCCTCGTTGATGCGCGGCACATTGTAGTAGCAGGAGCGCACGCAGATGAGGCAGGAGGCGCATTTTTCCGGAATGACCGTGGCCGTGACCGCGGAGAGCTTGAGAAACGGCTGGGACAGGAAAGTTACAGCCCGGGACGCGGCGCCCTGGGCCTGGGCGATGGCCTCGCGGATGAGCTGCGGGCTGTGGGCCGTGCCGCACAGGAAAATGCCCTCGGTCGCCATATCCACCGGGCGCAGTTTGACGTGGGCCTCCATAAAGTGGCCCTCCGCGGTCCGCTGGAGTTTGAGCACCGACGAAAGGTCTGTGGTGTCCGAGGCGCGCAGGCCCGCCGAAAGCACCAGCGAGTCCGCCGCCACCTGGAGCTTCTTGCCCAGCACGTGGTCCTTGAAGGTCACCAGAAGCTCGTCCCCCGCCTTTTCCACAACAGGGGCCTCCTCCGGCTCGAACCGGAAGAACCGGACTCCCAGTTCCCGGGCCTTGGTGTAGTAATTCTCCATGGTTCCGTAGGTCCGGATGTCCCGGTACAGAATGAAGACATCGGCCTCCGGATTCATCTCTTTGACATGGATGGCGTTCTTCACCGCGGACTGGCAGCATATCCGCGAGCAGTTGGGGTTCTCCGCGTTTCTGGAACCCACGCACTGGATCATCACCATCTGGCTGACACCCTTGGCAAAGGCCGGGTCATCCTCCAGACGTTTCGACAGTTCCACCTGGGTCTGGACTCTTGAGTCCTCGCCGTAGAGGAATTCCCTGGGCTGGTACTCGTTGGCGCCGGTCGCCAGGATGATGGCTCCGTGCTCGATTTTCCGCGCGGCCATGGAGGGCGCCGTGAGGGTATCGGTCACGAAGTTGCCCTTGAACCCGCCAAACCCGGTGATGAGGGTGTTGAGCAGAAGCTCGATTTTCCCATGCGCCCGGACCCGCTCCGACAGGGCCTCCACCAGGGCTTTGACATCGCCGCCCTCGATGGTCTTGACCAGCCGGTTGGACATGCCGCCCAGGGTATCTTCCTTCTCGACCAGCACCACCTCGTAGTCCTGGTCCGCGAGATTCAAGGCCGCTGTCATGCCGGCCACGCCGCCGCCCACCACAAGCGCCCTCCGGTTCACCGGAATCTGCTTTTCGGAGAGCGGCGCCAGGGTCGCCGCCCGGGCAACCGCCATGCGGACAAGCTCCTTGGCCTTTTCCGTGGCAAGGGCCGGTTCCTTGGAATGCACCCAGGAATTCTGATTACGGATGTTGGCCATTTCGAAAAGGTATTTGTTCAAGCCCGCCTTTTCGAGGGTGTCCATGAAGATGGCCTCGTGGGTCTTGGGTGTGCAGGAGGCCACCACCACGCGGTTGATGCCGTGCTCTTTGATGAGCTCCTTCATGTTGTCCTGGGCGTCCTGGCTGCACGTGAACAGGTTGTTGCCCGAATAGACCACAAAGGGAAGGCTCCGCGCGTATTCCTGAACAGCGGGCACGTCCACCACGCCCGCGATGTTGATGCCGCACTGGCAGACAAAGACGCCCACCCTGGGAGGCTCGCCTGTCAGATCCCGCTCCTCGACAGTCTCCACGGTGACCGTGCGGGTGTTCCGCGCGGGCGCCAGGGTCACGCCCGCCGCGCCCGCGGCCGCGCTGGCCTGGGCCACGGAGCTGGGGATATCCTTGGGACCCTCGGTCACGCCGCACGCGTAGATACCCGGGCGGCTCGTGGTCACAGGGGCGAAGGCCTCATTTTCCACAAACCCGTACCCGTCCAGGTTGACACCCAGGCGTTCGCAAAGCTCCCGGGTCTCCGTGGTCACCTGGAGACCCACGGACAAAACCAGCATGTCAAAGGTCTCGTGTTCGATTTCCCCGGCCTCGTTGACGTAGCGCACCAGAACGTCATCGGTGGCCTTGTCAATGTCCACGGTGTGGATTCGGCTTTTCACAAACCGCACGCCTTCCTTGTCCCGGGCGCGGATCAAATACTTCTCATAATCTTTGCCGTAAGTGCGCAAATCCATGTAGAAGATGGCGCAGTCCAGCTCCTCATGGCTGTGCTCCTTGGCGATCATCGCGTCCTTGATGGCGTACATGCAGCACACCGCGGAGCAGTAGCCGTTCCCGCATTTGTTGGTGTCGCGGGAACCCACGCACTGGAGCCAGGCGATTTTTTTCGGCTCCTTGTGGTCCGAGGGGCGGGCAAGATGGCCCATGGTGGGACCCGAGGCCGAGAGGATACGCTCGAACTCGAGGCTCGTGAGCACATTGGGCGTTTTGCCGTAGTGGTAGAACTGCTCCAGGGGCGCGGGGTCGTAAGGACGGCTGCCCGTGCACAACACCACCGCGCCCACATCCAGGGTCCGCTCTTTCGCTGTCATGGAATGGTCCACGGCGCCCGCGAGACAGGCCGCGACGCACTGGTAGCATTCGGAGCAGATGCCGCACTTGAGGCAGCGTTCGGCCTCTTTTCGCGCCTGTTCCTCGGTGTAGCCGAAATGCACCTCGCCGAAACCGCATTCCCGCTCGTCCACCGAGAGACAGCCCTCATGCACCCGGGCCTTTTTAGGCTCGTCCGTGGTGTCGGGCTTGACATAGTCCCAGTTTTTGGCCCGGCCCTCGGAGAGGTCCATGCCGACGATGAAGCGGTGGATGCTCTCCGCCGCCTCTTTGCCGCTGGCCACCGCGTCCACCACGCTCTTGGGACCGTAGAACCCGTCACCGCCCGCGAAAATCCAGTCAATGGGGGTTTGCAGGGTAACGGGGTCCGCGGCAAGCCCGCCGCGCCGGGTGATGGAGACGCCTTCCTTTTTGGCGAAGTCGGGCACCGCGGACTGGCCGATGGAGATAATCACCGTGTCGGCTTCCAGGGTGTCCACTTCGTTTTCGTCATACTGGGGGTTGAAGCGGCACTGGTCGTCAAAGACGCAGGTGCAGCGCTTGAAGGTGACGCCCGTGACCTTGCCGTCCTTGCCCACGAATTCCTTGGGGCCCCAGCAGTTCACGATGTCCACGTTCTGGTCCAGAGCTTCCTCGATCTCGTACTTCCACGCGGGCATCTCGTCCCTGGACTCGAGGCACACCGAGCGCACATCTTTCGCGCCCAGCCTGCGGGCGGTGAGGGCCACGTCCATGGCCACGTTGCCGCCGCCGATGACAACAACCCTGTCGCCGATTTTGGGCGGGTTGCCGAGCGCGGTGTCCCGGAGGAACCCGGTGCCGGGGAGCACGCCTTCCAGGTTTTCGCCGGGCACGCCCAGGCCCCGGCTGCCGTGGAGACCGGTGGCCACGAAAACAGCCTTGACCCCCTCCTTTTTAAGGCCCTCGAGGGTAACGTCCTTGCCGAACTCCATGCCGCATTTGATTGTGACGCCCATCTTTTCGATGAGCCCGATTTCCTTGGCCAGGATGTCCCGGGGCAGGCGGTATTCGGGAATGCCCACCCGCATCATGCCGCCCGGCTCCGGCAGTTTTTCATAGACGGTGACCGAATAACCGCGGCGCGCCAGGAAGTAGGCGCAGGCAAGGCCCGCGGGACCGGCGCCGATGACGGCCACTTGTCCGTCCTGTTTTTCGCCGACAGGGGCGATATATGGCGCGTCCTGGGCGAAGTCCGTATCGGAGAGGAAGCGGTGGAGGGTGCGGATGGCCAGAGGCTCGTCCACTCCTCCCCGGGTACACTCTTTTTCACAGGGGTGGTGGCACACGCGGCCACACACGGCCGGGAAAGGATGCTCTTCTTTGAACAGCGCGAGCGCCTCGGCGTACTTGCCCTGGTTGGTGAGGGCGATGTAGCCCTGGATGCTGACATGGGCGGGGCAGGCGGCCTTGCAGGGCGCGGTGCCGCGCTTGCTGATGCCGTAGGCCCCGGGAATGGCCTGGGGATAGCGCTTGAAGGCCGCTTTTCTGTTGTCCAGGCCCTCGTTGTATTCGTTGGAAACCTCGATGGGACAGACTTTGGCGCACTCGCCGCAGCTTGTGCATTTTTTAAGGTCAATGTACCGGGGCTTTTCAAGGATTTTGGCCTGGAAATTTCCCTCTTCGCCCGTGACATCCAACACCTCGGCGTTGGTTACCAACTCGATATTCAAGTGCCGGCCGACCTCGACCAGTTTGGGCGAGATGACTCACATGGCACAGTCGTTGGTGGGGAAGGTCTTGTCGAGCTGGCTCATGAGCCCGCCAATGGCCGGAGACTTTTCCACCAGATAGACGTAATACCCCGAGTTGGCGAGGTCGAGGGCGGCCTGCATGCCTGCGATGCCTGCTCCCACGACCATTGCCGAGCCGGTGATGCTCTTGTTTTTGTCTGTGCTCACTTTTTAACTCCCTTGCCGTTATATGCCGTAAAAAAGCAGGGTCGCAGCAAGCGCCCTGTCCGTTACTCCGGTATCCATTCGCAAAGCCGGTGCTCGATGCCGGGCGCTCCCAGGACCGCGCCGGGGAAGCCCATGTCCAAAACAGCCTCCAAAGTCTCCCGGGCCGCGCGCATGCCCTCGGTGACGGGAAACTCGGCCTCTTCCAGGCGCGCGGCCAGGGCGGGCGGCACGTTCACATGGTCCACGTGCGCGGCGACCCAGCGGGCCATGGCCGCGCTCCGAAGGGCGATGACCCTGGGCAGCACCCGTGCCGCGGCGGGGTCCACCCGTTTCCGAAAGGCCGTGAGGCTTTCCGCGTCCAGAACGGGCTGGGTGACGAAAAACCGGGCGCCCGCCTCGATTTTCCGCTCCATGTCCTCGATTTCCATCATCAGGGCGGAGCCGCGCGCCGCCGCCAGGACCGAGGCTCCCATGAGAAAATCCGGCGACCCTGAAAGCGCGCCTCCGGCCATATCCCGGCCTTCCCCCAGGCTTCGGGCGGTTCCGATGAGTCCTGTGGAGTCGAGTCCATAGACGGCGCGGGCGTCCGGGTGGTCTCCCAGGCGCGGATCCTCGCCCTTGACGGCGTGGACCGCGCGGACCCCCAGTGCCCAGGCCGCGAGAAGATCGGCCTGGAGCGCCAGCCGGTTGCGGTCCCGGCATGTCATCTGCATAACACAGGAAAGACCCTGGGCGGCGAGGACGGCGGCTCCTCCCAGGGCGCTCATGCGCATGACAGCTCCGGGCATGTCCAGGACAAGCACGGCGTCCGCCCGTCCCTTGACCCCCAGGGCGTTGGAGACAAAGACCGTGGTGTCCGAGCCTTTGGGGGGCGCCAGTTCCGCGAGAAAAACGCGCTCTCCGGCCAACAGTTTTTCGCGAAAGCCCATGGGACAACTCCTTCCCGGCAGGGATGAAAAGCCTGGTCCTCAAGGCTCCGGCGCGCCTCGCCGGCGCGGGTCCGGGCGCGCGCCCGGTTCTCCAACGAGGCTCCGTAGCACGATTCCCTGGAAATATCCACAAAAAATGGTTGCCTTGTAAAAAGGCGTGATATCCGTTAGTTGTAAAGATTTCCCCCCTTCCGCGGGGCAAACCGCCCCCCGGACGGAAAGGGCAGGGAAACAGCGCCCGCCCCTTGCGCTTCCCCCCGGAAAGACACTATATTGATGGGCGGAACATGTCTTTCCCGGCCTGCGCGGAGGACGGGCCCGGACGCGCGGGAAGCGAAGCGCAATCCGGCGGACCGCCGCCACCTGAGAATCCCGGCACGTTTTCCGGGAAGGCGTGAAAGGAGCCTCTCCATGTCCCGTTTTTATAAAAACGTCCTGGCCGTTTGCGTTGTTTTTCTTTTGCCGGTGCTTTCATTGGACGCCCTGGCCGCCGAGTCCGGAGCCATCAACTGGGTTCCCGCGGAGGTGGCCAAAGACATGCAGGCCAAGCAGGGGAAAGGGCTTTACCTGTATTTCTACGCGGACTGGTGCCACTACTGCAAAAAAATGGAGTCCGAGACCTTGAAGGACCAGGGCATCGCCGGATACATCAACGCCAATTACGTTCCGGTGCGGATAAACGGAGACAAGGACCCGGCTCTGGCCGCCAAGTTCCGGGTGCAGGGATTTCCGGCCCACGGGTTTTCCGAGAAAGAGGGCAAGCCTGTGAGCATGCTGCCGGGATACGTGCCGCCCGCGGAGTTTTTGGTGGTGCTCAAGTATGTGCGGACAGGCTCCTATGAGAAGATGAGCCTGGATTCGTTTATGGAGGCGGGGAAGCAGACGGAGAAGGCGGAGGGCAAGGCGGGAAGGAAGTAGGAAACGCGGAGTGCATGAATTCCAGGGGATTGGCTTCTGATAAGGAGGCATGGCAATGGCAAGCGTGTTTGATGTGGCGGCCTGTTTTCCCAGTGGAAAAGGGACTATGACACCGGCCAGGCTCCGGAAAAAGGTGTGACGCGCGTGCCAAAACTCATCCACCGGTATGTTTTCTCCGAAATCCTCCCCCCCGCCCTGGTCACCTTCCTGGTCCTCTCCGCCGTCTTTCTCATGACCCAGATGCTCCAGCTCGCCAACCTCGTGGTCAACCACCGGGTGGGCATTGTCTCTGTCCTGCTCCTGCTCGCTTTCGCCATGCCCTTCTTCCTCCAGTTCGTCTTTCCCATGGCGACCATGATGGGCGTGCTGCTCGCGTTTTTGCGCATGTCCCAGGACAACGAGACCGCGGCGCTCAAGGCGGGCGGCATAGGTCTTGGGCAGATACTCCCGCCTGTCCTCGCGTTTTCCCTGGCCGCCATGGCCCTGTGCGCCTTTGTTTCCGTCAAGGCCCTGCCCCTGGGCCGTCTTGCGGCCAAGGCCCTGCTTCTCGACGTGGCCCGGAAAAACATCGAGCTGGGAATCAGGGAGGGCGCCTTCAACGACACCTTCAAGGACGTGGTGCTCTACGTGGGGCAGGTGGAGCCCGCAAGCCGGAAACTCTCCCATGTGTTTATCGAGGACCGCCGCCGCCCGGGCACTGTGCTCACCATCATCGCGGGCCAGGGGGAGCTCGTGTCCAACCCCGACCGGACAGTCTGGCATCTCCGGCTCAAGGATGGAATGGTGGACCAGGTGCGCGAAAGAGATCAGACCGTGTATTCCCTGCATTTTGAGACCTACGACTTCCGGGTGGACCTGACCCGGGTGCTGGGCGGGGCGGGGGACCAGTTGGACGAGGAGGAAATGACCCTGGCCCAGTTGCGGGGGTTTTTGCGGAACAGAACCCAAAGAGATGATAAATACTACATGGCCCTTCTGGAATTGCATAAAAAATTCGCCATGCCCTTTGCCTGCGTGGTCATGGGCGTCCTGGGAATCCCCCTGGGCATCGTCTCCCGCTCCTCCCGCCGCTCCTTTGGCGTTGGCCTGGGACTGGCCTTTTTCCTCCTCTACTACCTCATCCTGTCCGCCGGATGGGTTTTCGGCGAGTCCGGAGCCTACCCTCCCGCCCTGGGAATGTGGATGCCCAACGCGGTTCTTTTAGCCGTCGCCGTTATACTGTTCCGCAGGGCTGACCAGGACCGCCCGGTCCGGCTTCTGGAAAGCGTCCGGGAAATGTGGTCCAGGCTCTCCCGCGCCGCGCGCCAGGGAGACCCGGCATGACCATCATCCAGCGCCATATTGTGAAAACGGTTCTCGGGCATTTCGTCTTTGCGCTCCTTGCCGTTGTGGCCATCTACATCGCCGTGGAGTTTTTCGAGCGCATTGACGACTTCCTTGAAAAAAAAGCGCCCCTCTCCCTGGCCGCCGAGTTTTTTCTTCTGCGTATCCCTTATGTCATTGACCAGGTGGCTCCGGTGGGCGTCCTTCTCGCTGTGCTCGTCACCTTCGGGCTCATGGCACGGCACAACGAACTCATGGCCTGCCGGGCGGCGGGGGCAAGCCCCCTGCACCTGCTCCGCCCTGTTCTGGCTTTTGGCCTGTTTGCCACGGCGGGACTCTTCTTCTGGGGGGAGGCCGTGGTTCCTCTGACTTCGGGCAGGGCCAATCAAATCTGGTATCACGAGGTGCAGAAAGAACAGGCCCACAGTCTGCGGGAAAACGACATCTGGGTGCGCCAGGGCGGACTCATCGCCCGGTTCGGCAGTCTGCCGGCGGGCCAAAACGTTGCGGGCCAGGTCTCCATCAACTACCTGGATAAAGACTTCCGGCTCACGCGGAAATACGACGCGCCCAAGGCCGTGTACGTGAACAGCGCCTGGCGTCTTTTGGACTGCGCGGTGCAGACAAGGCTGCCGGACGGAACCTACTCTGTGGAGCACAAAGACAAGGAGTCCGTGAACCTGGGATTGTCCCCCGCGGACCTTTCCAGAGTCACCCGCCGTTCCGACGAGATGGGGTATCTGGAGTTAACCGAATATGTGGAAAAAGTGCGGCGGCAGGGTTTTGACGCGGCGCGCTACCGGGTGGACCTTGCGGCCAAGCTCGCGTTTCCTTTTGTGTGTCTTATTCTGTGCGCCCTGGGCGGCTCCATGGGGCTTTCAGGCAAAAGGGGCGGGGGTCTTGCGGTGAGCGTGGTTTTGGGAATCGCTGTGGCGTTCGGCTACTGGGTGGCGCATGGCGTGGCGCTTTCCCTGGGAAGGGCGGGGGCGCTTCCGCCCTGGGCGGCGGCATGGACGGCCAACGCGGTTTTCGCGGCCCTGTCGGCGGTGTCGGTGGCAAGGCTGAGGTAAGTCCCCCGCCTTCGCCCCCCTCATGTCGCAAAAGCCAGCGCCTGGGCGCTCCGGCAGGGAAGATACAGGCTCAAAACCGGGGTGCCGTCATGGTCCGGGCTTGTGAAATGATGGGCAGGAACGATAACGGGTTGTGCGGGGGAAAAATCATGATGACCCTGAGGCTTTTCTTCCGCAAGTTCGAGTTCGTGCCGGCCGCCACATCCTGGTATCTTGCCGACCTCGGTGAGGCTCGGGGGAAACAGGAGTTGTTTACCCGCCAGTCTCCGCAACGTCTCAAGGTTCTCCGAGAGCACGCGCTCATTGAGAGCGCCGTTTCATCCAACCGGATCGAGGGCGTGGAAGCCGCCCAATCCCGAATCGCCACCATCGTCTTTGGCCAGCCGCTCTTGCGGGACCGCGATGAGGAGGAAATCCGGGGTTACCGGCAAGCCTTGTCCTGGATTCATGGAAAGGGCGCGAACCTTCCTTTATCGGAGGAGACCGTGCTTCAACTTCACAGCCTTACCCGCGGGGAGATTTGGGATGCCGGAAAATACAAAGAAAAAGATAGCGACATCCTTGAAAAGTTTCCTGACGGCCGATCGCGGGTTCGTTTTAGGACGGTTCCTGTGGAAGATACGCCAGCCTGCTTGAAGGAACTGCTGAAGCTCTATGACGATGCTCTTGATGAGCATAGAATCCCCCCCCTTGTGCTTTTAGCGGCCTTCCACCTGGATTTTCTCTGCATTCATCCTTTTCGTGACGGCAATGGCCGCGTTTCCAGGCTTCTTCTGCTTTTGCAATGCTATCGGCTGGGGCTCGAGGTCGGACGCTACATAAGCCTGGAACGCCTTATCGAACAAAACAAAGAACGGTATTACGAGACCCTTGAAGCGAGTTCCCAGGGCTGGCATGCGGGAGAGCATGACCCATGGCCATACATCAATTACATCCTCTCCATCGTCAAGATGGCCTATCGTGAATTCGAGCAACGCCTCGGTCGGCTCCAGAGTCCCAAGGGTGAAAAAACAAGGCTTATTCTTCACGGGATAGACGGAACCCGCGGTCCTTTCAGCCTGGCCGAACTTCAAAGCAGATGCCCGAACGTGAGCGTGGACATGCTCCGCCGTGTGCTGAAAAACCTGCGGGCGGAAAATCAGGTTGAGTGTCTCGGACGCGGCCAAAAGGCCCAGTGGCAAAAAACCGCCAAATGGCAATTGGGTAATACCGAATGAATTGGGTAATGAATTGGGTAGCGGCACACGGATATAGGGGGATAATCCGGATGTAGAATTTAAACCGGCAAAGCCGGAGTATTCAAGAGTCAGGGCTTAGAGCTTATCCCTAAATACTGCTGAGGAGGATTTTAGGGGCGCTTTTTCATCGCGGGCGCACGCCGTGCGCCCCTACGGTTATGAGACGGCCGTTATCGCTTACCACCGGGCGCTCCGATGGCTCGGGTTCCATTGCCGTAGGGGCGCACGGCGTGCGCCCGAACAGGGGAATCCCTTGCAATA
>JAGVGH010000241.1 GCA_020057225.1 Desulfobacterales bacterium
ACAGCCTGAAAATCCCTCCGCGTCCGGATCAGGCCCGAAAAAAACGGTTTTTTGAGTCATCGGGACGGGTGCGTCGAAAAAAGTTCACGGATTCAGGTGATAGCTATTAAATTTTTACCAATTCGAGTATTTTTATTAGCTAAAGAATGAAATACAAAAGCGACCGGTAAAAAAGCAAGTAATAATATAAAATTTTCCCTAGTCCAAAATAACGATACTGCAATCAATGACAAAATTACAGATTTAGAAAATGAAAATCCTGGCTTTATATATGTTATAACAAATAACACTCCAAGGATTGCTGTTGTGGGCTCGGCGAAAAGTTGAAGAGAAGTTGTAAAAACAATTGGAAAAAATAAAAAAGTCAATCCCATGGCCAATGATATCAGCCTATGCTTCCTATCAGAAGCAGACATAAATATTATTAGCGAAGTTAAGATATAAAAGACCAATCCGGTCGCGATAAGCCCATGGTATGCGCCCAATAGTAAAGCCAAAGGCAATGAAATATATACACTGAGCATATTCTGCAAAAACGGGCGCGGGAGAGGCATCAACTCAGGATAAACCGAAACAGGAAAAAGCGTGTTTGTTTGTATCCCGTCCCCGTCAAGGAGAGACTGGACATGGTCAATGTAAAGATACACATCTGCGCCCCTGGGGCCTAACGCGGCCGCATACAACGTCAAAGCGATAAAAAAAACAATCCCCAAAGCAAAAACAAAATAACAAAATTTCTCTTCCAAATATAGTTTGCCGTTTTCAGCCGGCCCGCCGCCTTCCCCGGAAAACACCAAACCGCCCGCGCCGTTCTCCGGCGTCCTCTCCCCTGTTCCTCCCATGTCCGCCTCCCTCCACGAGGTTCATCCAGCCATTACATCATATAGCCCTCCTCCGCCAAATACAAGAGAATTCTCTGGGCGGCCTCCTCGGGACTCATGTCGCTCGTGTCCAACACAAGCTCCGGCGCCTCCGGCGCCTCATAGGGTGAATCCACCCCGGTAAACCCCTTGAGCAGCCCGGCCCTGCACTTCGCGTACATCCCTTTCCTGTCCCGCCCCTCGCAAACATCAAGGGGCGTGGACACATACACCTCCACATAGCCCCCGTGCCTGGAAATCAGCTCCCGGTTGTGCCGCCGCGAGGACTCGAACGGCGCGATGGGCGCGCAGATGGCGATCCCCCCGTTTTTTGTAATCTCGCACGCCACAAACCCGATGCGGATGATGTGGAGGTTTCTGTGCTCCAGGGAAAAGCTAAGTTCGCTGGAGAGGTTTTTCCGCACGATGTCCCCGTCCAGCAGCGTCACGGGCCTTCCCCCCATTTCACGGAAGCGCGAGTAGAGCACCTTGGCGATGGTGGATTTTCCCGCTCCGGAAAGACCGGTGAGAAACACCGTGAACCCCTGCCTGTGCCGGGGAGGGCAGGCGCGCCGGAGTTCCTCCTCAACCTCTGGATAGGCGAACCAGTCCGGCAGGGCAAGCCCGCGCGCGAGCCGCCGGTCAAGCTCCGCCCGGGAGAGGGACTGCAGGGCAAGGGAGGCGGGCGCCTCCTTGACATTCACATAGTGCGCAAGTCCGGGAGCCCAGGCTGTTTTGGGAAGGGCGACGGGCACAATGCCCAGTTCCCCGGCGTATTTCCGGACAAGGCCAAGAGCGGACCCCTCCGGGTAAAACAAGGGCGCGTCCGAGCGCGCGTTGGGGTCCATGCAGTCTTCGGAAACGAGAAAATGCGTGCAGCCGTGGTTTTTCATCACCCTGGCGTGGAACACGGCCTCGCGCGGTCCTGCCTGCCGCAGGTCCAGGGGCATAAGCCCCAGCCCGGCAAGATGGGCCGGAAAACGCGGCAACAGCGCCTTGAGACATCCCACCCTGGTGTACACGTCCTCCCGTCCCAGTTCCCTGCATCCCACAGTGGCCTGGATCAAAAGATGCGCGCCCGCCTCCCGCACAGCCTCCATGGCCGCCTCCCGGTGCTCCCGGTGCAAAATGTGCCCGGTGACCAGGGCCGCGGTCTCCCTCCAGCCGTTTTTGGCCAGCCACTGACGGGTGCCCCAGGGCCCGCGCCGGAACTCGCTGAAGGCGTAATGCTCGGGACGCGCCAACCCTATGACCTTGCCGCCCAGGCTGAAAGGCCGGGTATTTTCGAGATAATGCCGGACTCCGGCGTGGGCCGCGGGATCGTCCGTTCCAAACAAGGCCAGCGCCTCGGATTTTCTGTCCGGCTTCCAGACATCCTCCACTGTCAGCACCGCGAGCAAAAACCCCTCCTGGTCCTGGAGCGCCACCC
Source organism: Desulfobacterales bacterium (assembly GCA_020057225.1). Lineage (GTDB taxonomy): Bacteria > Desulfobacterota > Desulfobacteria > Desulfobacterales > Desulfatibacillaceae > JAGVGH01. The sequence continues at coordinate 2,290 of JAGVGH010000241.1, forward strand.
TGTCGCCGGGCTTTCGCGCCCGGGCAAAGTCCGGGGAAACGTCCAGGCACACGGGCATGGCGAACACTTCGCCTCCGGGCAGGCGCAGGGTTTCAAGCACGGATTCGGAGGCCGCGCGGTTCATAAAGCCGTCAAGCGGGGCAAAGGCCCCGTCCAGGAGCATCTCGAGGTCGCACAGCCGCCTTTGCCCCAGGTCCAGGGAGAGAAAACCCAGGGATTCTTTTTTGAGCGCCCCCGCTGTTTGCGGGTCCGCGTACAGACCGTGGGGTGTTGTCTCGCGTTCCATGGGTTTTTATACCGTTTTCTATTAGGGCAATGGGTTGAGCAGGCTTTTGTAGGGGTGGGCTTGCCCTGCCCGGCGCATGACACAGTATGAGGGCAGGGCAAGCCCCGCCCCTACAGACCGGACATGCGCCAGGCGCCGGGTTCCGCCGTTTTATAGCATACCGTTTTTTCAGGACTATGTTTTTTGCATTCAAAACAGGAAATGGAATTACTCCTCTCCGCCCGTTTTCCCTGGGCCGAAACGCGCGATCAGCCGGTCCGCGAGAAACACCTCGGTTTTCTCGAAACTCTCCCGTGTGTTGCCGCCGATGTGCGGCGTGAGAACGAGGTTCTTGTGCTCCCGCGCGTACCGCACAAGGGGATGTCCGGCCATGCCCGCCGGGTCTTCCCCGGCCAGCACGTCCAGGGCGGCGCCTCCCAGGTGTCCTGATTCCAGGGCGCTTAAAAGCGCCGCCTCGTCCACGAGTTCGCCCCTTCCCGTGTTGATGAAAAGCGCGCCCTTGCGCATGGCGGCGAACGCGCGCGCGCCGAAGAAGCCCCGGGTGTCCTGGGTGAGATTGACGTGTACGCTCACGGCGTCGGCCTGGGCGAGCAGGTTGTCCAGATGGGTGAGCGTCACGCCCGGGGCCACGTTTTCAGGCAGCACATGGGGGTCCGAGGCCAGCACGCGCATGTCCATGGCCAGGAGATAGCGCGCCATGATTCGGCCCAGGCGTCCGTAGCCCACGATTCCGGCGGTTTTGCCGAAAAGCTCCACGCCCTGGAAGAGATTCCGGTCCCACCCGCCGGAAAGAACGTGGGCGTGCGCCCGGGGGAGACACCGGGCCAGGGCGAGCAACAGTCCCAGGGCGTGCTCGGCGGTGGCGCGGATGGAGGATAAGAACTCTGTTTCCCCCTTGAGGGAGACCACCGCGATTCCCCGGCGCGCGGCTTCCTCCATGTCAATGTGGTTGAGTCCTGTTGTGTTGGTGGCGACGGCGCGCAGCCCGGGCGCGTGTTCCATCACCTCCCGGTCCACCCGGTGCCCCAGGCGCACCCACAGGATTTCCGCGTCCCGGACCGCGTTGAGCAGGCCGGGACGGTCCAGCTCCAGGGCGCGCACGGTGAAGTGTTTGTTCAAGAGGGCAAAGGCGCGCGGGGAAAAGTCTTCCGGCTCGGCGATTAACAGGCGCATGGATGCCTCATTTTTCCGGGGGCGCGCCCGGTTTGCGGTAAAACAAAAGGTCGCACGAGGCCGTGGAGGCCCAGGTCTGAAGCCTGGGCCAGCCCCTTTTGAGCGCGCGCCAGGCCGTGTAGAGGGGGAGCTGAAACCCCCGGGTGAGCAGCATGCTCCGGTAGGCCCAGTGATACGGATTGTAAGGCACGCACCGGGCGCCCTCCGCGCCCAGCTCCCGCATCCAGGCCTCGTAGTCCTTTCCGGTGTACTCCGTGCGGAAGAAATCCCTGGCGGTTTCGGGGTTCGGGCGCCCAAGCCCCAGGATGCCTTTCACGCGCTCCTTGACCTTTGGCGGCAGAACCAGCCCTGCGGCCATGGAGAGCGCATTGTCCGGACGGAGCACCGTGTAGGCCAAAAGGCGGCGCGTCCTGGGCACGTCGGGCACAATCACCATAAAGAGCCTGCCCCCGGGCGCCAAAAGCCGGAGCGCCTCGGCCAAAACAGGCCTAGGGTCCTCGAAATGCTCCAACAGCCCGATGCTATACACGGCGTCAAAGGAAGCGGCGGGAAGCCCGGTGGCCCGGGCGTCCGTAAAAAGGCATGCGGGTTCCGGAAGCCCTTCCCGGGCGAAGTTGGCTTTTGCGAGTTCAAACGCCCGGGGCGCGAGGTCCACCAGGGTCACGCGGCAGCCCCTGGAGGCAAGGTACATGGACGTGGTGGCCCGGCCCGAGCCAATCTCGAGACAGCGGGCGGTCGCGGCTTCCGCTCCCATGTATTCCCAAAGGTCCTCGAAATAGGCGCGCTGCCAGAACTGGACCATGTCCCGGGGTTTCCCCCGGGTGAAAAGCTGAAAATTTTGGGGGTCCGCGTTTTCCCACGCGGCATTGAACTCCGCGTGGCGGCCTGTGTCCTCTTGTTCCCCGTTTACCGCGCGAGCCATGCCATCACCTGTTCGCACAAAAAAAGGTCAAAGGGCGTGTCAATGTTGACCGCCCGCTCCCGGGGGATGATCCAGGCGCGGCAGTCGCGTCCCTTGATGGAGTGTTGCTCCATAAGGACTTTGGTCCGGGTGAGATAGACCGAGCCTTCCCTGAGATAGTAGCGCGGCAGGTCCTGGCGCCTTTGGCCTTCGCGCTCCTCGGCGAACGGCGGGTCGAGCACACGTCCTTCCGGGCCGATGATTTTCATGCGCGCCGGGTGCCGTTCCTCCACGTCCACAAAAGAGATGACCGAGTCCGCCCCGGTTGTTTCAAAGAGCGCCGCCGCTCCGTCAATGTCGCTCACACGGCGCAGGGGGTTGGTGGGCTGGAGGATGAACACCGCGTCATAGGCGTCCCCGGTTTCGGCGAGGCGCCGCACCACGTCCTGAAGCACGGGCAGGGTGGGGGTGTCGTCCCGGGCAAGCTCCGGCGGACGCATAAACGGCACATCCAGGCCAAGCTCCCGGCCTGTCCGCGCGATTTCCGGGTCGTCGGTGGAAAGCACGACCCTGGAAAGGCTTTTGGCGGCAAGGGCCGCCTCCGCGGTGTAGGCAAGAAGGGGTTTCCCGGCGAGAAGGGCGATATTTTTCCGGGGGATTCCCTTGGAGCCGCCCCGGGCCGGAACGATTCCCAGGATTTTCATTTGCGCGCCTCCCGGACAAGCGCCTCCGGATACGCAAGGCGTTTCTGAGTGTACGGGGAGAGGTCCGCCAGGGCCTGGGCGATGCGCCCGGACACATGGCCGTCCCCGTACAGGGTGCTGGGCGCGCGTCTTCCTGCCGCAAGCTGGGCGCGGAGGGCCGCCTCGATCTCCCCGGCTTCGGGTTCGACCCGTGTGACGTGGGTGTCCCTTTCCCTGCCGTCCTGGCGGTCTCCCACCAACACCACGGGAGTCCCGAAATACCCCGCGTCCCGGACAAAACTGGAGGAGTTGCCCAGGGCGCAGGCCGTGTTGGCCAAGACCCGGAGGTAGTCCTCGGGGGAAAGGTTGGTCAGGGTGCGGAGCCAGGACGGTCCGTGGCGGTTCCGGAACACGCGCACCGCCTTCGATATATGGTCGCTTCCCGCGTCAATGTTGGGCCACAACAGAAGCGTGGGCATGGCAGCGCCCGCAAGGGCCTTGAGCAGCTCTTCCATTTGCTCCCGCTCGCCGCCAAAGGATGTGGTGACCGGGTGGAACACCACAAGCAGAAACGGCGAGGCGGGGTCGAGCACCGCTCCCGAGCCCCGGGCGTTCAAGGTCTCCGGCGTGAGCGTTTTGTCCAGGCCAAGTGCGATGTCGCTGGACGGGCATCCGATGCCCAGAATGGTGGCCGGATCCTCCCCCATGCGGACCAGAAACTCCGCCGCGCGCCGGGTGGCCGGAAAATGGAAATGGGCGAACTTGGTTATCGCGTGGCGGGCGCTTTCATCAATGGACCCGGAGACCTCGCCTCCCTGGACGTGGACGATGGCGATGTTCATGTACGCCGCGGCGATGGCCGCGGCCAGGGCCTCGTACCGGTCGCCGATAATGAGCGCCACATCCGGTTTGAGACGGTGGTATTCGTTGGCGAACTCGACGATGCCGAATCCCACGGATTTGGCCATGGTGGCGGGGGTGGAGCCTTCCAGCTCCATATAGACCTCGCCCAGGACCGGGAATCCGTCGGCGCGCACAATCTCGACGGGCTGGCGGAAGCGTTCGAGGACCATGGTGCCCGCGCACAGGACTCCGGGTTCGAGGTCCGGATGGGCCTGGATGGCGGCCATGGCGGGTTTGAGCCGCCCGTAGTTGGCGCGGTCCACCAATACAACCAGCACCTTTCGTTTGCGGGCCTCAGGGGCCGTGCTCATGCGAGATCCTCCATAGAAAGAAAGTGTCCGGCTTTTTGGGGCGCTTTGAGGGTTTTTCCCAGAACACCGGCAAGCCGGGCCGAGGGAATACCTGTGCCGGGTTTGCGAAAGTCCACGTCCTCCCGCACCAGGGAGTGGCCCGCGGGGCAGTCCCGGACAAGAACCACGCTTTTGCCGAAGACCCGGCGCATTTCCGAAAGTCCCAGGGCCTCCGCGTCTTTGTCCACGGGGTTTGCCAGGGCCTTGCTGACAGCCCGGGTTCCCTCCACCAAAAGGGCAAGTTCGGCGGTGGTGACAGAGGCCGGCGTGTCAGGGCCAAAGCATTCCTTGGAGAACACCACGTGGACCTCCACCATGCGCGCGCCCAGGGCCGCTGCGGCGATTCCCGCGTAGATGGCGCCCGAGTGGTCGGAAAGCCCGACCGGGCAGTTGCAGCGCCGCCGCATTTCCGCAAGCAGGTTGAGCCCCCAGCTTTCCGGGGGGCAGGGGTAGCGGGTCGCGCACTGAAAGATCGCCAAGGGCGCGCCCGCGCTCCGGACGATAGCGGCGGCGCGGCCGAGATCGTCCCAGGAGCTCATGCCCGAGGAGAGGAGGACAGGTTTTCCGGTTTTGGCAACGCGCTCCAAAAGGGGAATGTTGGTGATTTCCCCGGAAGGAATCTTCCAGGCGGGCATATCCAGGGATTCGAGAAGGTCAACGGCGGCAAAGGAAAAGGGGCTGGAGAGGCAGACCATGCCTTTTTCCCGGGCGTGGGTGAAAAGGCCGGCCCATGCCTCCGGTGAAAACTCCATGCGGCGCCAGTAGTCCTGGCGGGTTTTGTCCTGGTGGCTGAACTTGACGCGCCAGGGTTCAAGCGGCGAGCTTTCGGCGTCGGCGATGTGGGTTTGGAACTTGACGGCAAAGGCTCCGGCTTTTGCCACAGCGTCAATGTAGGCGTGGGCGGTCCCGAGGCTTCCGTCATGGGCCTGGCCGATTTCGGCGATGACTGCGCAGCCGGTGTCCTGGCTGAAGACTGTTTCGATGAACAGGTCCGCGGGCATGGCTCTCTCCGGCTTTAAAAAATCCAATACAGAAGCTCTCCGAGCAAGAGCGCGCCCGAGGCCGCTCCAATGGCGTACCAGAGTTTTTTGTTTCTCCGCCTCGTGTTTTCCCGCATTCTTTCGGCGCACCACTCACAGAGGATCCATTCGGGGCGCGCGCGGTAGTTGATGAGGGAGAGGAACAGGCCGGGAGGGTTTTCCACAGGGCGGCCGTGTTCCCCGTGTTTTCGGGGCATGATGCGCTCGCCCTCCTCGACCGGGGCGGTGGCCTCGCAGAGGTAATACGGCTCTCCGGGTCTGGGGCGGCACAGGCTGTACACGGCGCCTTCGCCCAGGTCGCGGACGCCCAGGGAGTCGAAGTCCGGGAGCCAGTCCCCGCGCTGGGCGGAAAGGACCTCGTGGTGGACCATGGGAACCTGGGAGGGCAAAAAGCCCCTAAGCACGGCCTCCCTCAGCTTGTGGGCCATGACCACGCGCATGTCGCCAGCCTCGTCAATGGGGCAGCCGCAGACCTGGCATTCCAGGGACTTGGTGTGGCCGAACTCGTACTGCCGGGCACCCCGGGGCGGAAGAATCACGCCATGAGGGGGAGGGGGGGCCGGGTCCTGTTCCACGGAGGAGTCCGGGCAGTCCCTGGCCGCGTTCTCCGGAGCGGAAGCGGCATCGGCAGGCAGGTCCGCCTTGGGAGGCGGCTCCGCCGGGCCGGTCCCTGGGAGGGCTTCGCCGGTTACGCCGGCGTTGGGGTTCGGCACCACGATGATGTTGCCGCACTCGGGACATTTGCCGCGCATCCCGATGAGGCTGTCATCCACTGTAAGTTCTTCGCCACAATGCGGACATTGGAAGTCCATGCCCACACCCCGTGTGTTGCGTCCGGCGCATTGGTCCGCGTCCGGGCGGTTGAGGGTTGGTTAGGGGTTAGGAGGTAGGAGTTAGGAGTTAGGAGTTAGGAGGTAATTGCAAAATGAGGCGTAGGTTGGGTGGTTCCGGGCCGCGAGGCCCGGGTTCACCCAACATTTCTAAATGATTCCTTTGTGTTGGGTGAACCTGCCCTTCGGGCGGAACCACCCGGCCTGCCTCAAATTTGTCGTTTCTTAGAGTTTTGCAATTACCTCTTAGAATAAAACATTCTGTTTTCTTGTTATAAAATGGGCCTTTCTCCTCATAGCAGCCGCGGTGCGGCAAGGTTTTTGAGATAGCCTGGGGTTTCAACCCCAGGACCATGGCACAGACATTATCTACGCAAAAAACGCGGATAATCCAGACATAGAATCTAATGCCACTTTTGCAAGTTTCATAAAAATATGTTGCATCAATGCTTCAATATGTCATTTCGAGCGAAGCGAGAAATCTTACCGTTCGCCATACTCCCTTTAAAAACAAGATTTCTCGCTTCGCTCGAAATGACACTTCAACCTGCCTTGTAGTCAAAAGCCGGGGGATAGAGTAGTTCGGGTGGTTCCGCGCGCGCCAGGAGGATTCGTTGTGGCAATTGCGTTGTTCGCGCGCGGGTGTACCGAACAATCCATTCCTTCCGATGGTCCGGGAATAGTGTCGGATGAACCTGCGCTTCGCGCAGAACCATCCGACCTACATGATAGCTATTCTATAGATGTTAAAAAAACGCGGTGTTCAGCGTTCCTAAAGTTATCAATGTAGAATGATGCAGATAACGGTTTTTTCACAACCCTGGGGTTGAAACCCCAGGCTATAGAAAAGCCTTGCCGCACCGCGGCTGCTACAAGGAAAAAGGCCCGCTTTTTAAAAAAAGCATCATAAAAACAAACAGGTTGCCCAATCAATCTAAGTCCTAAAACCGGCAAAGCCGGAGAATTCAGGAGTTAGGAGTTAGGAGTTAGAATAAAACATTCTGTTTTCTTGTTATAAAATGGGCCTTTCTCCTCATAGCAGCCGCGGTGCGGCAAGGTTTTTGATCTATCCTGGGGTTTCAACCCCAGGACCCCGGCTCCTAACCCCTGCCCCCTGCCCCTTGCCCCTTGCCCCCCTACATATCCGCCTCGAAGCTCCTCTGCACCGCGAACCCGCTGGTCTGGCACAACGACTCCCGCGCCGCCTCCTCCAGGTCCACCTCCACCATCTCCCGCACCATGTCCGCAAACGGAGTCTCCGCTTTCCATCCCATCTTCTCCCACGCCTTCCTCGGGTCCCCCAAAAGCGTCTCCACTTCCGTGGGACGGAAATAGGCCGGGTCCACCAAAACCACCTCGTCCCCGGGTTTCACCGGTAAAGCGCCGGACGCAAAGCGCGAAAGCAGCGGGCAGGGAACGCAGGCCGCGACCACGCCCCGTTCCGAAAGGCCCTGGCCCGTGAACTCCAAGGTGATACCCAGCTCGGAGAAGGCGGCCATGGCGAAATCCCTTACCGAGTGCTGCCGCCCCGTGGCGATGACATAATCCTCCGGCTCCTTCTGCTGGAGCATGAGCCACATGGCCTTGACGTAATCTTTCGCGTGCCCCCAGTCCCTTAGCGCGTCCAGGTTGCCCAGGTAAAGCCTCTTTTCCATGCCAAGCGCTATCCGCGCGGCGGCACGGGTGATTTTCCGCGTGACAAAGGTCTCGCCCCGCACCGGGGACTCGTGGTTGAAGAGAATGCCGTTCGCCGCGAACATAGTGTACGCCTCGCGGTAGTTCACCGTGATCCAGTAAGCGAAAATCTTGGCCGCGGCATAGGGGGAGCGGGGATAGAAAGGCGTGGTTTCGCTCTGGGGCACTTCCCTGACTTTGCCGAAAAGCTCCGAGGTGCTGGCCTGGTAGTATCTCACGCGCCTTGGATTGTCAGGATAAAGAAGCCGCAAGGCTTCGAGGATGCGCAGCGCTCCCAGGGCGTCCGCGTTGGCGGTATATACGGGGGACTCGAAGGAGACCATGACGTGGCTCTGGGCCGCGAGGTTGTAGATCTCGTCCGGACAAGTCTCCTGGATGAGGCGGGTGAGGTTGAGTCCGTCGGTCATGTCCCCGTAATGCAGGAAAAACCTGCGCCCGTCCACGTGGGGATCCTGGTAGAGATGGTCCACCCGCCGGGTGTTGAACAGCGAGGCCCGGCGTTTTACACCATGCACGGTGTAACCTTGTCCCAAAAGAAACCGGGCAAGGTACGCCCCGTCCTGCCCTGTGATTCCTGTTATCAATGCGGTCTTGCCGTTCATGCCCCCCCTTGCCGGTCCCTTCCGTAGTCGTCGTCAAAGCGGACGATGTCGTCCTCTCCCAAATAGCTGCCGGACTGCACCTCGATGAGTTCGAGGGGTATTTTTCCAGGGTTTTCGAGCCGGTGGATGGTGCCCAGGGGGATGTAGGCGGACTGGTCTTCCTGCAAAATGGTTTCCTTGTCCCCCCGTGTGATAAGGGCGGTGCCGTGGACAACAATCCAGTGCTCGGCGCGGTGGTAGTGTTTTTGGCTGGAGAGCCGCGCGCCAGGCTTGACGATGATGCGCTTGACCTGGAACCTGCCGCCCAGAATGAGGGTTTCGTAGGAGCCCCAGGGCCGGACCACCCGGCGGTGGACGCCCGCCTCGGGCCGTCCCGCGGCCTTAAGCGCGGCCACAATGTGCCGCACGTCCTGGACTTTGTCCCTGGGCATTACCAGGACCGCGTCCGGGGTTTCAACAACGATATGTCCGGAAAGGCCGGCGGCGGCCACCATGCGGCCCGAGGAGTGAAGCAGGGAATCCTTGACCCCGTGGAGCACCACATCCCCGGTGGTTACATTGCCGTCGTGGTCTTTGTCGCCCGCCTGCCATAGGGCCTCCCAGGAACCCAGATCGCTCCAGCCCGCCTCCAGAGGCACCACGGCGCCCTGGGCGGTTTTTTCCATCACCGCGTAATCAATGGAGTCCGGGGGGCAGGAGGCGAAGGCCTGGGCGTCCAGCCGGAAAAAGTCCAGATCGCGTCTTCCCCGGCCAAAAGCCTCGCGGACCGCGTTAAGAATGGCCGGGGCGTGTTTGGCCAGCTCCTCGGCCACGCGGGAGGCGCGGAAGACGAACATGCCGGAGTTCCAGAGATAGTTTCCGGAGGCGATGTATTCCCCGGCGGTTGCCTTGTCCGGTTTTTCGACAAACCGCGCAATGGCAAACGCGCCCGTTGTTCGGGCAAGGGGCGGACCTTTTTGAATGTACCCGTAGCCGGTCTCCGGAGCGGAGGGCGCCACGCCGAAGGTTACCATGGCGCCATCCTCCGCGGCAAGGGCCGCCGCGTCCAGGGCCTGGTGGAAGGCGGAGTCGTCCTTTATATAATGGTCGGAAGGCAGCACGCACAGGAGGGGGTCTTCCCCGCCTGCTGTGGCGTACAGGGCCGCGGCGCAGATGGCGGGCGCCGTGTTGCGTCCCACAGGCTCCAAAAGGATGCCCTGGGGGACCACTCCGATTTGCTGGAACTGCTCCGCCACGTGGAAACGGTGGTTCTCGTTGGCCACCACCAGGGGCGCTCCGGTTTGCGTGTGCCCGGAAAGGCGCGCCACCGTGGCCTGGAGCATGGTCCTCTCGCCCGCAAGGCACAGAAGCTGTTTGGGATACATGTCACGGGAAAGCGGCCACAGCCGGGTGCCGGATCCTCCCGCGAGGATGACGGGAACAATCATGCCGCGCCCTTTCCCGCCGCGTGCCGGGCGGCGTTGTCAAGATACCATTCATAAGCGTGGCGGATACCGGCTTCAAGGGGAATTTGCGCCCGCCAGCCCTGGGCGCTCAAACGGGAAACATCCAGAAGTTTTCTTGGTGTTCCGTCCGGTTTGCCGCTGTCCCATTCCACCGGCCCGCAGTATCCCGCAATCCTTTGCACCGTCTCCGCAAGCTCACGGATGGCAAGGTCTTCTCCCACGCCCACGTTGATGATTTCCGGGCTTTCGTAGTGTTCCATTAGAAAAAGGCAGGCGTTTGCCAAATCATCCGCGTGCAGAAACTCCCGGCGCGCGGCGCCCGTGCCCCAGAGGAGAACCGCAGGGCGCGTCCCGGCCCTGGGCGGCGCGGGAGGCATGTGTCCCCGGGACTCCGCAATGGCGTACAGGGCGTTTAGAATGTCCTCTGGAATCGGGCCGTAGCAGTCCGCGTTGGCGGCGATGGCGGCGAAGTCTCCGGAGAGGGCCAGCGCCCCCAGGTGGAATTTGCGGATGAGGGCCGGAAGCACGTGGGAGCCTTGGAGGTCGTAATTGTCACCGAGCCCGTACAGATTGATGGGCATGAGGCTTATGGCGCGGAACCCGTGCTGCCGCGCGTATGCCTGGCACATGCGGATGCCCGCTATTTTAGCGACGGCGTACCATTCGTTGGTGGGCTCGAGAGGGCCGGTGAGAAGGGAATCTTCCCGGATGGGCTGGGGCGCGTGTTTGGGATAGATGCAGGAGGAGCCTAAAAAAAGCAGCTTTTTCACGCCAAAGCGAAGGCTTGCGTCAATGACGTTGGTCTGGATGACCAGATTGTCGCGGATGAAGTCCGCGGGACGGGTGTCGTTGGCGAGAATGCCGCCCACTCGGGCCGCGGCCAAAAAGACATACTCCGGACGCTCATGCTCAAAAAACTTCTCCACATCGGTTTGCCGGGAAAGGTCAAGTTCCCTGTGGGTCCGGAGGAGGAGGCGGTCATGCCCGGCAGAAGACAAGGCGCGCGCAATTGCCGAGCCTACAAGTCCCCGGTGTCCGGCCACAAAAATCCTTGCGCTTTTTTCCATGCTGGACTCCTGGAGGCGTGCGGGCCGCAGGCTGCCCGGGCCGCATATTTTTGATTTGGGCCATGAATCTGGCATTATAACAATGGTAACGTCCCGCCACAATGAAAAAGGCCGGATTCCTTCAGCGGTCCCCGGCATTGCCGGTTTCCCGTGAAAACCTCTCCACCAGCTTGTGCTCGTACATCTCCGGCAGGTCCAGGTCCACCCGGCGGCCTCCCCGCAGCATGTTGTAGCGCAGCACAAGGGCGTTCAGCTTTTTTATAGTTTTGTAGCGCTCCGAGGTTTCCGGCATGGCGGCCAAAAGCTCTTCCGTGCGCCGGATCTCCTTTTTTATCTCCACCTCGGGCGGCAGGCAGTCCGCGTTTTTCAAAATTTTGTAGGCAAGCCGCAGATCCTCGGGCACGTTGCCATCGTCCTCGAACACCAGGGGTTTGCCCTCCAGGGCAAGGTTGTCGAATTCCCCCTTGCGCCGGGCTTCCTGAATGCGCTGCTCGGCGAGTTTTTCAAAGGCGAACACAGGGCGCCTCCGGGGCGTGGTGTCAGACCAGGGTTTTACGCGTCGGCTGCGCCAGCATAGTATAATTCCGCGGGCGCGGCAAGGGGGCGCGGCGGCCGTGCGGCCCGGAAGCAGGAGAGGGCGGCAGCGGGCCGCGGGAACGCGGGATACTGTCACCGCCACTGTCCGCTTTGCGCCTGGCGGGCCAGCATATAGCGGTCAAAGCGCGCGCGCAGCCGTCGTTTGACCAGGGCGCGGCAGGGAGGAACGAGGAGGGTGATTCCGGCGGCGTCGGTGAAAAAACCCGGGGTGAGCAAAAGGATTCCCGCAGCGGTAATAATGACGGCGTCCAGGAGCTCGTCCGCGGGCATTTTCCCCTGGTACAGGCTTTCCCGCATGCGCCGGAGCGTATGGGAGCCTTGGGCCTTGGCCATCCAGGCGCCCACCGCGCCGGTGAGAAGGACGATGCCGATGGTGGAAGCGGCGCCGATGATGCCTCCGACAGTGATGAGAACATACAGTTCGATGACAGGGACCAGGGTAAAGGCGAGAAACAGTTTGTACAGCATGGCTTTCTTTCGGGAAAAAACCATCAGGGGAAAGACCGTCCGGCAATGGGGCGCGGGCGGCCTTGAACTTTCCGGCCTTACTGGGCGGTGACGGGCAAGGCTTTTTTAGGGAGTTTTTCTTTTGGGGCGCGTTTGCGGGCGATTTCCTCGCCAAACATAAGGGAACCTTTTTCGATATCCTTGCCGCCCGCCTTCCACGCGGTCATCCAGAAGTCCGCGATGAGGTTGACGGTTTCGCAGTACATGGACTGGACCATCTCAAAGTCGTTTTTTCCGTGGTAGATTTTGTAGGCGTGAATCAGGGCGTTCACTTTGGCGCGCGGGTCTGTGATTTCGTGGAAGCCGTCGTAGCGCACAATGTCCGGGGCGGTGTTTTGGGAGCTGTTTTGGTGTCCGGGATACACGGTTTCCGCGAGATGGCAGGCCAGGACCCCGTAAAGGTTGAGAGTTTCGTATTCGGTCAGGCGTCCGGCCTTGATCCGGTCCACGATGTGCTGCTGGATTTCGGGGATTTTCATCGGGTCCAGGGGTGTCTCCGACATGTCGGAGAAATGAAGGCCGCTTTTGATGGTGTCTTTGTTGTCGCGCAGGTAGGCGCGGAGGTCCTGGGGGCAGAACTCGATGGCGTCCAGGAGCAGGGCGGTCCGGGTTTCGACGTTGAAGGCCGGAGCCGGGGAGGGGGCGAGAAGCGTAAGCGCCAGCGCGAGAAAGGCCGGGGCGAGAGCGCGAGGTGACATGGTGCCTCCATGTGAGGCGGCCTGGGCGTGTGACGCCGGAAGCCGCCTGGCCAGCGCCCGCGGAGGGCGGGCAAGGGTGAGAGGTGGTAACGATGGAAAATTCCAATGGATTCATACCTGTTATCCTTTGAATTGTCAACTGGATTGTCAAACCAAATCCACCGCCTCGGTTAATCCGGCGGCTGGCGGCCGTGTGAAAAGGCTGCGCAGGCCGGTTTTGGGCTGGCCGGAGCCGGAATACTTAGCCCCCTG
>JAGVGH010000017.1 GCA_020057225.1 Desulfobacterales bacterium
GATAACGGACGTCACATAACCGTAGGGGCGCACGGCGTGCGCCCGCGATGAAAAAGTGCCCCTAAAATCCTCCTCAGCAGTATTTAGGGATAAGCACTAACTCAATGGCATTGATTGCAAAATAGGAAAACCTATGGAAGCGGAAACAGGCCAGGACCGAAGGCTTATTCTTCCCGGTGAAACCTTCCGGTTTGGATGCCATCCAGGAGTGCCGTGTTTTAACCGCTGCTGCCACGCGGCGGACATGTATCTCTACCCCTACGACATCCTCCGGATGGCCCGCCGCCTTGGAATGACCACCGAGGCTTTCCTTAATACCCACACGGACGCGGCCTTCCGGGACAATCCCTGTTTCCCCAGCCTCATGCTCCGGATGAGCGATAAAGAAGGCAGGCCCTGCCCCTTTCTCGCGCAGGCGGGCTGTTCCCTCTATGAGGACCGGCCCTTTTCCTGCCGGTGCTATCCCCTGGAACCCGCGGTGTCCCGGAACCCGGCAAGGGCCTCTTTGTGGTTTCTGGTCCAACACCCCCACTGTCAGGGCCACGAGACGGGCCGCGATTGGACCGTGGAGGAATGGATCCAGTCCCAGGACATGGCGGAGCGCTTGGCCATGAACCGGGAATGGGTCGCGGTGGACAGCCTTTTAAGGGGCAACCCCTGGGGAGGGCGCGGGACAGCCAGCCCCGCCTTCCGCATGGCATGGACCGCCTGCTTCAACCTGGACCAGTTCCGCCCCTTTGTGTTCGGCAGCTCGTTTTTAACACGGGTCAAGGTGCCGGAGGAGAGGATTGCCCGTGCAAGGGAATCCGACACGGAGCTGTTGCTTCTGGGCTATGACTGGGTGCTGTTCTTTTTGGGCAACACAGGGCCTCTGGCCGGGAGGGAGGCATGAACCCCCAGCCGCCCCTTGTGGCGCTCGCCCGCTGCACGGACTACGCGCCCGACAACCTCGACCAGGCCCTCTCCCGCGTCCTCGCGCCCCTGGGCGGCATGGCCCGGCACGTCGCCCCGGGCGCTCAGGTCCTCATCAAGCCCAACATGGTCTCCGCCCGCAACGCGGACCGGCATGTCTGCACAAATCCCGCGTTTACCGCCGCCGTTACCCGCCTTGTGCTCGCCTGCGGAGGCAAACCCGTCATCGCCGACAGTCCGGCCATCGAGCCGTTTTCCCTGGTTGCCAGACGCTCCGGAATCGCCCGCGCGGCCAGGGAGCTTGGTGTGCCTGCGGTTCCCCTGGACTCCCCCGTGGAGGTCCGCACTCCTCCGGGGAGCGCCTACAAAAAACTCGAACTCGCGCGCCTTGCCCTGGAATCGGATGTGGTCATCAACCTTCCCAAACTGAAAACCCACGCCCAGATGCTCCTCACCCTGGGGGTCAAAAACCTGTTCGGCTGCGTGGTGGCCCAGCGCAAGGCCGAATGGCACTACATGGCCGGAGTGGACCGGGACGCCTTCGCCTCCCTGCACCTGGACATTTACCGAACAGTGGCCCCGGCCCTTACGATTCTGGACGGGGTATGGGGAATGGAGGGAAACGGGCCGTCCAACGGCACGCCCCGGTTTTTCGGGATGCTCGCGGCCTCGGAAAACGCCCTGGCCATGGACATGGTTTTGTGCCGGACCCTGGGAGTGCCCATGCAGCGTTTTCCCCTCTACCGCGCCGCCAAAGCCAGGGGAATAGAAGGGCATGACCCGGACCTGACAGCGCTCGCCGGAGACCCCTTGGAGGCGTTTCAGGTCCGCGACCTGGACGCTCCCCGGCTGGACTCCCTGGCCTTTTTTCCGGGCGGGTTCAACTGGTTCTCCCAGCGTTTTCTCGCGTCCAAGCCTGTCCATGTCCCGGGTTCCTGCACAGGCTGCGGAAAATGCCGGGACATCTGTCCTCCCAAGGCCATAACCCTGGAAGACCGGCACGTTCGTTTCGATTACAGAACCTGCATCCGCTGCTACTGCTGCCAGGAGGTGTGCCATGAAAACAGCATTCGGTTCAAGAAAGGGTTGCTGGTCCGGGCGCTCAACAGGCTGGGGCTGTAGCGGCAGTCCTGCCCGTTTTTTCCCCTTTTCCGGGGCGCTTTCTCCCAAGCCTTTTCCCGCCTCTTGGTTAGCCACCCGGTTTCGTCCGCCCGCCCTTCCCGCCCGCGCGTTGCGGCCCAAGGAAAAGTATGGCCGGATAACGACAGGGCAGCGCCCTGCCCTGCCCGCTTTGTTTTCCGCGCGTTTCCACAGGACGCGGCGCGCACTTAGGCCCTGCCCCGCTCCAGATTTTACTTCTTTTGCTTTGCGCCCATCACTAGGCGAGTCATTCCTTTCAGCTTCCGCGCCTCCCGCCTGTCTTTCCGGCACGCTCCCTGCTAAGGTATTCTACTTTAACACCAAGGATCGGCCATGCCTTTCCATGGCCATGGCACTCAAACCCCAGGCAGACATTTTTGAAGGAGGAGACATGAAACTCGTAAAGGGGTTTCCCGCGACCAGCCAGGACGACTACCCCCTCAACGTCCACAACATCCTCAAGCACGCGGACCGCACCTTTGGCCGCCAGCAAATCGTGAGCAAGCGCCATGACGGCACTTTCCACCGCTACACCTACCATGACGCCTTTGGCAGGGTGCAGCAGCTCGCCAACGCTCTCAAACGCCTGGGCGTGGAAGTGGGGGACCGGGTGGGGGTGCTCGCCTGGAACACCTATGAAAACTATGAGATCTATTTCGGCGTGCCCGGAACCGGCGCGGTGATGCTTCTTTTGAACCTGCGCCTCACCCCCCCGGACCTCGCGTGGATCATCAACCACGCCGAGGCCAAGTTCCTCATCTGTGACGAGACCCTGTTGCCCTTTGCCCAGGCCGTGGCCCCCCAGTGCCCCAGCCTCAAGGGCTTCATCGTCATCACCCAAAAGAACATCAAAGACGTGCAGACAACGGTCTCCCCCCTGTACAAATACGACGACCTTCTCGCCGCGGAAAAACCGGAGTTCGATTTCCCCCTCATGGAGGAAACCTCGGCCTACGCCGCCTGCTACACCACCGGCACCACGGGCCGCCCCAAGGGCGTGTACTACTCCCACCGGGATGTGTATCTCCACTCCTTCTGCATCGCCTGCAACGCCCAGATTTCCGTCACCGACACCTTCCTGCAGCTTGTGCCCATGTTCCACGCCCTGGGCTGGGGACTGCCTCAGGCCGCGACCCTGGTGGGAGGAAAAATCGTGTTCCCGGGCATGTACAACCTGGACCGCCTGGGAGAGCTTGCCGACATCATGGTCCAGGAGGGCGTCAACGTTTCCGCGGGGGCGCCCGCGATCTTCCTTCCCATGCTCGAGCACATCCGCAAGATGGAGAAAAAGCCCGACCTCAAGGGCGCGCGCTTCCTCTCGGGCGCCACCGAGCCGCCCATCAGCATGATGAAGGGATACTGGGATCTGACCGGCGCGGAAATCATCCACGCCTACGGCGCCACGGAGACAACGCCCCTGGTGACGGTGAACCGGCTCAAGCCCTGGCTCATGGACGAGCTGCCCGAAGACAAGCGCTGGGATTTGAAGCGCAAGCAGGGCTACTGCGTGGTGGGCCTGGACATCCGGGTGGTGGGACCGGACGAGAAGGAAGTGCCCCACGACGGCAAGACGCCGGGCGAGATTCAGGTCCGTGGTCCCTGGATTACAGGAAGCTACTACAACGCGCCCGGTTCCGAGGTCCAGTTCACCGAGGACGGGTACTGGCGGAGCGGGGACGTGGGCACCATGGACGCCGAGGGCTACCTCAAGATAACGGACCGGGTGAAGGACGTTATCAAGAGCGGCGGGGAATGGATTTCCTCGGTGGACATGGAAAACGAGATTCTCTCGCATCCGGCGGCCCTGGAGGCGGCTGTGGCAGGCATCATCCATCCCAAGTGGCAGGAGAGGCCCCTGGCCCTGGTGGTGCTCCGTCCCGAATACAAGGGCAAGACAACGGCCCAGGACATCAAGGACCATCTGGCCAAGACCTTTGCCAAATGGCAGTTGCCCGACGAGGTGCTGTTTGTGGACGCGATTCCAAAGACCAGCGTGGGCAAAATTGACAAAAAGGTCATCCGGGCGGATTATAAGGACCAGTATTCCAAATAACCCGGAACAGGTGTAATGCGGGAAAAAAGGCCGTCCGCGCGCCGGGGAGTTTCCGGTCCGCGGACGGCTGTGTTATGTGTGTGACACTATGAAACAACCATGGAACTGACGGTTGCAAACGAGGAAGCCGGGATGGCCCTTTGGGACTTCCTCAAAAAGCGCCTCCCGGCGGCGCCCCCGGCCTACCTGGGCGGACTGGTCCGCAAAGGCCGGGCGCTGCGCGCGCAAACCGGCCTCCCCCTTGTAAGGGACGCATCCCTTTTGCCGGGCGACCGTGTGGCCCTTCCTGACAGCCAGCGCCTTCTGGAATTCCTGCGCCTCTCCATCCCGCCGGATGTGGACATCCTTTTTGAAACCCGGGAAATCCTCGCGGTAAATAAACCCCCGGGTCTTGCCTCCCACCGGGGCAAGGGACACGAGGCGGACAATCTCCAGGGCCGCGTGGCCGCCCTGACCCGGGAGCGCGGCCATGGCTACATGGTCGCCCCTGTCCACCGCCTGGACGCGGACACCTCCGGCCCTGTTCTCTTTGGCAAGGGCAAACAGAGCGTCGCGGCCCTTGGGGCGCTCTTTGCCGCCCATGCCATGGAAAAAATCTACCTGGGCCTTGCCGCGGCGTCCGGTGGAATGCCCGGGGAAACCGGCGGAATCCTGTCCACTCCCGTGTTTTCCAAGGGCAAAGAGCGCGACGCCCGCGCCCTGGTCCGCGCGCTCTCACGGGGCGGCGGATTCGCGCTATTGGAAATCCGCCTTGAAACCGGACGCACCCATCAGATCCGCCAGCAGCTTGCCCGGGCCGAAACGCCCCTTGCGGGCGACATCCGCTACAAAGGCCCCGCCCTTCCGGGGCTTGGACGGCTTTTTCTGCACTGCCGCCGCATCGCCTTTGACGATCCCTGGACAGGCGGGCGCGTGGAAATAGGGGCGCCGCTGCCGGGGGAACTCCGGGAGGTTCTCGGGTTCCTGGGAATGGAGGGGCCCCTGTGAGCGCGCCGCGAAAGCTTAAGGAATATGTGGAACACAACGGGATGCGGTTTGAGGTGACGCCCCATGGTCTGGTGTTCGCGCCTGAATTCCAGCCCGGGGAGCGCAAACACCCGTGCCCGGACTGCATGTCCTGCGCGATGTGCTCCGACGCGCGGTGCCGCGCGTGCCGTGGGGAGGGGGAGGCTTGAAGAAACGGAGGCGGAAGGATAGGTTGCGATGGCCGGGGGACATAGGTGAGGTTGCTTTACAGCGTGTTGATTTTATGCTGAAAAATCCAACAGAATTTAAACCCAATTGCGGAACCTGGGACATTTAGAAGTATATTTTTTTCTTTTTGAAAATAGATTACCCTGAACCGTATTTTGATAATAATAATCCATTAAAATTTAGGGCTTCTCTATCGCTGAAACGTGTTTTAAGGATCCTATCAAAGTCATCATGCGTCAATCCTATCTGGAGAGATCTTATTTCATCTTCAAATGAAAGATCTGTGATTATTCGTTTTTCTGGTATTTGTTTTGCGCAGAATTTGATAAATTCCGAGTCTTTTTTGTTAAGGCTGTTAATCCAATCTAATGGCGGCTCTACTATGCCATAAGTTGCCAAAACAGCAATACTATCAATTGCATAGGATTCTTTAGGTATTGTGTTATAGTTATATGGGATATTAGAAATATTACGCTGTTGACATATGGAGCCAAATGTTGACACAGTTGGTCCAGCCAATTTTATCAAATTATCTATTTTTATTTCGTGTAATGAGTTAATGAGAATATTAAACTCTTCAAATTCATGAATATTTGTAGAATATTGTAATAATATCTTTATTTCATCAATAGAAATCAAATATATTAATCTATTTAACAAATATCTTATTCTTTGAATCTTCCATCTTCTGGACATACCAGTTTTCTCTATATCAATTTTTCTTAAGTTTTTTACAGCTAAAAAAAATTGTTTTCGCAATTTAATTACACTGTCAAATAATTTTTTACAGTTATCAGTCCACATGTAATGTGCAATCGGCAGATTCCAATTAGTTGTTCTACATACGTGTTTGAAAAATCTATGAAATCTGCCATAGTTAGAGTCGACTAAAAATCTATTTAACGGAATGGAAATTCCATTTTCAAAAAATATTTTTTGTAATTTTTCAAAATCTTCTGGTTTTTTCCATAAAAATAGTTTTATTCTTTGCATTAGCATTTCATAATCGCTGGATAATGACTCGTCATAATGTGTTGGAATGCTATTAAGCCATGTGTCTGCATTCACTTCATCAGTTTTTTCGGTATTAAGTGATAATTGTTCTTTTTCGATTGCTTCGGATAACTCATTGTGGACTTTTTTGATATTAGTTTTATCGCAAACAATAAATATATCATCAACATATCTATAGTACTTATTACCATATAAATCACTCATTTTTTTATCAATTTCTTGAAGAGCCAAATTTCCAAAAACATGTCCTATTGCAGGACCGATAGGAATGCCATTTTCTGTAATTTTTAATACATTATCTATAGTATTGATAATAAATTTTTTTATATTGACATCATTGACATATTTAATATGTTTGTCAAGTCTATTTCTAATAATATCTTTATTTATTGATGGATAAAAATTTTTTAAGTCGTAAACAAGAACGATTGACCTTTTATTAGTTCTTAATATATTGGTAACTCTTTCCCTTCTATCTTTATAGCCAGAATAGAAATATGAAAAACAATTACCATCACAATGTTTATCTGGCCATTTATAACTATAAACATTATTTGAATTCTGTAGTGTTGGTATTTTTGATAAAAAGTGCAAACAATATGCTTCTGCTATTGCAGATGATGGGCTTGCAATAAAAAAATCTCTATATTTATAAATTTGATTTTCATCTATAGATTTGAATCTTTGAATTTTTCTATATCTATGATTGATTCTATTTGCTAATTTTCGTGTCATAAGGATAGTTAAGTATTTATCGAGATTAACCTTATTAAGCCTTAATGTAAATATTCTAAGTGAAATATAACATGGTATATATATAGGTTTCCAATAGTTCAATGATCTAACCAATATTAAATTGTGATCTGTTGTTATCATGTAAATTATTTCCTTTCATATTTATTGACTAAAATGTTGCATGGGTGAATTACGTGTTTGAATGGATGATGCCAGTTATATTGATGATTAATTGGCTCATGTCTATTCATGATGAACCAACTTGCATATTTTATAACAATATCATGAATTTTGTTAAGATATGGCTTGGCACTTTTCATTCCGGGCTCAACCCATAAAATGGATGAAACCTTATTGTGTAATCTTTCAAAAACATGCTGAAAAGATCTTTGATATTTATTGAAGTTATTTGAAGCCTCCCCGCTAAAATTCGCAATAATTAATAAATATTCTTCTGCATCTTTAGTCAAATCAAACCACCTATCAACAAGAGCGGAAGTCTCACATGGTTGACTCGCATCCCATATAGTTTTGTTGAACACTACAGTTATTCCTGCCGACTCATAAAAACTCATCATATTGTTTAAAATTTCTTCATAAATATCAATAGCAAATACTGAGTAATCTGCCCCGAGGATTGTTATATTCAATGGCAATTGTGGAAGAACACCTTCATGCCTAAGCGATGCTATTGTTGTTAGAAATGAAATACCAGCAGCACCTGTTCCACAAGGTACATCCAATATTGTAAGATTTCCATCCATAAAACTTGTTAATAAATCATTTGGTATTGGTGTGAATGCTTTATCTGGATCTATTAATAAACATTCTATCCTACATATCGATACGCCAAAACGCTCAGAGAAATGATCTAATGTGGCGTTTAAATTATTGCCTCCATAAATGTGTTTATGAGGTAGATCAGAACAAGCCTGATCAAATCTATTATAGCTAATTAATAAAACTTTATAAGCATCAATCAGCCTATCGGGCATTTTGACTGCTTTATCACGCCATAGATCAGATGGAATAAATTTTAATGGAAAAATTTGCACACGATTTTCTCCACCGCCGCCTTCACAACGCCATCCCGCTCATAAACTCGCCTTGTGCTTGTGATTTTCCGGCAAATGCCCCGCTCAAGTACCAGACCGCAGCCTTCTTGGAATCATGCGCGAACCTGCAAAAGCGGGATCGCGCGGAACCAAAAACCGGCGGGCAAGCGGCGCCAAGCCACGGGCATACAGCGCCAAACCATAAGGAGGCCGGAACCCCCCCTTGCATTGAGCTATACTAAAAAATAGTTAAGAGCGCAAGGGAATTCCCGAAGAAAAAACGCGATGGACCCAAATTTTCAACCCCGCCCCGGTCAAGAACCTGGTCCCCTTCCCTCCCAAAACCCCGCCGCCCGCCCCGCCCCCCTGTCATCCCCGCGTAATCCTTGCCTCCCACCCTGTGCTCTGCTACTATCCCCCCATGGTCCCGCGCAAACCACGGTTCGCCGCCGCCGTCCTTCTCGTGCTTTGCGGCGCAACGGCATTTCTTGTCCTTACGGGGCGCCACCCCTCCCCCACAAGGGAGGCCCAGGCTCCGCCAACACCCGTGTTCTGCGACCAGTCCCCGGACCCGGAGACCTGCTTTGACCGCGCCTTTGCCTCCGCCAACGCCCTCACCCGGCTGGTCTTTGCCCCTGATTCCACCCCCGAAGGCACCCTCGTCCGCTATCTCCGCTGGACCATCGTTCTCCGGAACCAGGAGGACAGGCCGGTTCCCCGCCTCGACCTGTGGCTCCATCTTCCCGCGGACCTTCCCGGGCAGACCCTGGCCTTTGCCGAGTTCTCCCACCCCGCCCAAACCGCAAAGGACTCCCTGGGCAACCGGTTCGCCCGTCTCGCTCCGGGCCCCCTTGCCCCCAGGGAAACCCAGGTGGTGGAGACCCTTGTCAAGGTGTTCCGCGATGTGTCCCCTCCGGCGGCCCCGTCCCCTCCCCTGCCCCGGTACTCCCTGCCGGAGCCGCTCATAGAATCCGGGTCTCCGGAAATCGCCAAGGCCGCCAGGAGCCTTGCCGGGAAAACCCCTCTCGACACCGCCCAGCGGGTTTATGAGCATGTCACCGCCACCCTTGGAGCCGGAGAATACGACCCCCAGGACCGGGGCGCCCTCTGGGCGCTCACGAATAAACGCGGCGACTGCACCGAGGCCGCCCTTCTTTTCACCGCCCTCTGCCGCGCCCTGGCCGTGCCCGCGCGGACCCTCACAGGCTACATGGCGCCAAGGGACCGGCGCGTCGCCCAACAGGATCTCCACAACTGGGCGGAGTTTTACGCCGAGGGACGCTGGCATGTCGCCGACCCCTACTACCGCGTGTTTGATGCGAATTATTCCCATTACACAGCCATCGGGGTTTTCCGGAAAGACGCACAAACCCCTCTCAAAGGATACCACGCGTTCCGGTTCGACACCCATGGTGTCAGCGGCGCGGGAACAATGGAATAGGAGTTGGCCGTGGAACTGGAAATCGGAATGGAGATGGAAAAAGACCTCCGGGACGCGTACCGGGGATGCATGGCGGGCTTTGCCGTGGGCGACGCCATAGGAATGCCGTTCCAGGAAATGACCCGGGACAGCATCCGGGAACTCTATCCCGCGATCAAGGGCTTTACCGCGCCCCATGAAAACCATCCCCTTGCGCGCCTTTCCGCGGGACAGTACACCGACGACACCCAGCTTCTCATGGCGGTGGCCGACGCGCTCATCGAGGGGGAAGGATTCAATCCGCACAAGATGAAAAACCATCTTGTGGAGTGGTACAACAACGCGGACCAGCGTCTTCCCGGCAAGGCCAACATCACGGCCATCGCCCGGCTGGACGCGGGGGAGTCGTACAAGGACTCCGGGGTCGAGGACGCGGCCAACGCGGGCAGCGCCAAGCGGGCGGTTCCCTTTGGCCTGGTGTTCACCGGGGATGAGCTCATCAAGTACGCCTATGCTCAAAGCGTCATAACCCACAAGACCAAGCGCGCCGCGGCGGGTTCTGTCCTGGTGGCCCATGTGGTGGACCGGCTCCTTTCAACCGTGGAGCTTTCGCCCTCGGATTTCATTGACTCCCTGGCGCGCTTCGCCATGAAGCTGGAGGCGGGGTTCAAGTTTTCGACCAGCGAGTTTTCGGACCGGATCACAGAGATGGACGCTTTTTTAAAGGAATCCTACAGCGCGGGCGCCATGCGCTTCGGCACATCCCCCTATGTCTGCGACGTGGTTTGCACCGCATTGTTCGCGTTTCTCTACAGTCCCCGGGATTACGCGCGGACAGTGACGGCGGCGGTGTCGCGGGGAGGGGCCTCGGACACCATCGGAGCCTTGGCCGGGGCGTTTTCCGGGGCGTACAACGGGCTTTCGGGAATTCCGGCGGCCTGGGTTTCAGGGCTTGAGGACAGCCGGAAGATTCTGCTTTTGGCGGACGGGCTGTACAGCGTGCGAAGGAAACAGGAGGGATGAGCCTGGGAAGCGGCAGGGAGAGCGGGGGGCTTTAGGGAAAGCGGAGGAGGGAAGATGGCGCTGCGGGAAGAGGACGGCTGGTTATTTGGGGACTCTCAGGACGATATCCGGGAGGCGCTCAAGAATTACAGGGAGGACGGTTCGTTGGCGGAATAATTCAAGGACGCGGTGTGCGCCCGCGGAGGTATGTGGGCAACTCCATGGGCGGCGGCATCGGGCTTGCCATTGCGGGCAGGCATACGGAGCGCCTTTCCCGGCTTGTGCTTGTGAACCACGGCGGGTACAGGGTCCGGATGCCCCTTGCCATCCGCGGGATGCGTCTTCCCGGCGTCCGTCCTGTTGTCCGCGCCGGATTCGGCAAGTGGGCGGTCCGGGGCTTGCCGCACCAGGTGTACGCCCGGCCGGCCAATCTCTCGCCCCGTATGGTCAACGCCTATTACCAGCGGCTTAAGGGAAGGGAGGCTCTGGAGGCCATGGTCTCCTGCGCGCGGCAGGTGGACATGCCGGTGATTGAGACTCTGCGGCCTGTTTTCCAAAACCTTGCCCTGCCTGTTTTGATTCTCTGGGGCGCGGAGGACACATGGCTGCCGGACTCCATCGCGCAAAAAACCCGGGGGGATTTTAAAAACTCCGCGCTGGTGTATTTGCCGGGCTGCGGACATGTTGCCCAGGAGGAGTGCCCGGAGCGGGTGGCGGAGCATGTGCATAGGTTCGCGGAAGGGGAGACTGCGCAGGACAGTCCCGCGCCCGGTCCGCGTCCGCTTGGGCGGCGGCCGCGGCTTCTTGCGGGGATGTGAGGGAGGGCGTGGAGACGCGGAAGGGGCCGGGGCGGGAGGTTTTAGCACACATGTAAGGCCTCATAAACCGCCCGGTTGCTTTATCCGCGCCGGTCGAACAGGAGCAATTGCTCCGAAGCGCGATGTTGGGCACCGCGTATTTCCGGGAAGTCAAGAGTTTCACCGGCAAATCCCGGGTACAAGGCTACAAGGCGCGGAACGGCTTTTTCGGCAAGGGCAAAGAAAGCCGGGTCAATCTCAATTCCGACGGCTTCCGCCTTGACAGCCAAGGCGGCGGCTATAGTGGAGCCAGATCCCATAAACGGGTCCAGCACAAGGCCCCTGCCCATGGGAAGCAGGGCCCGCAGGAATATCCTCAACAGATGCTGGGGCTTGAGCGAGGGATGATTGGCGGTTTCGCGCTCGATGGCGGGAGTCTTGAAGCTTTCAATAACATCGGGCAAAGGTTTTCCGCCGGAAAGCATCCGAAGTCCGCCGGTTTCCCATTTTCTAAGGTTTTGGGCGACGGTGCGTTCGGAAAGAGGTTTGCGGAAAAGCATCCACGGTTCGTAATTGCCCCTTGGCGTGACACACACATTTGGAAAATCTTTTTCGGCGCCTTTGGGACGGTCGCCGCCGCGGAATCCATGGTACAATCTGAGGAGGGTGGCCCTGTTTTCAAAGCCGCCGGCCACCATGGCGTTTTGCACATACATTTGCAGGGTTGGGTTTCCGGCGATCAACACGTGGCCGCCCGGCCGGATTTTGGGAAGAAGCAGGCCTGCCCAACGGGTAAAAAAGTCCTGGATGTTTTGTTTTTGTCCAGGAGTGAGAACGGAGAAGCGAGGAAGGGGTTTTCTCTCGCATCCGTCCCACTTGGGGGGGATCCGCCAGACACCGCCATGTCCTGTCCGCATTTTTTCAACCTCCCGCTCCGAGAACTCGACGAGTCCGTAGGGGGGGTCGGTGCAAACGGCATGGAGCGTGTTTGCCCCGAGGCGGGGGATGTGGTCCAGGCAGTCGCCCAGAATGAGAGTCGTTTTTTTCATGGCTTCAACTATAGTTGAAAGACAACCTTCAGGTCAAGAGGTATTATCCAGCCCATGAGCGCTGATGTCAAGGCAACAATTGGGCAAATGATCCGTACTCTGCGGGAAGAGGGCGGCCTGTCTCAGGAGAAGGCGGCGGAGCGCGCCGGCATCACCTATCAGTATTTGTCCGCGATTGAGCATGGGAAAGAGAATTTCACCATTGGAGTTTTGGAATCCATCGCCGCCGCTTTTCACCTCTCCTTGCCCGGGTTTATCGGGAGGGCGTTTCTGGACATTACTCCTGCCCCAACGGTCAACAAGAAATATTTCGTTCAGGGAGTTCCGTTGCCTCCACTCCTTTCTGCTATGGATATAGCACTTTCTCTTGATGAAACCCATAGAATTATCAGACTTCTTAACACAACGCTACGAAGCGTTTCGGGCCGCCCGCTTTCTGCCTACATTCAGGGTAACAATTTCAGCGGGATTGTCTCAAATATTCTCTGCGATGCGTTCTCAAGGATGACACCCTATAAACATAACCATGACCAGCGTTATCCCGATCTTATGTGCAAAAATATTGATAATACTAACATTGCAGGGCTTGAGGTAAAAAGCACAGTCCGTCCTGGAAAAGGGGGCGAAAGTTACAACGGTCATTCCGGGTGGCACCTGATTGCGTGTTTCAATCTTGATAAAGAGACGGGAGATATTGTATTCATTCATGTAATGCTTGCAATGCTGAACGCGCACAATGACATTGATCCCGATTGGAACTATTTAGGGAGCAAGGTAAACACGGATACAGGAAGCCGACGTACAGAAACATACATAACGAATACCCGTGGAACAACAAAATTGAGGCATGGGACTGTCTATCTTGATACAGGGAAAGTTGATATCAGACGGTGGAAGATGTGTAACGAAATCGCGATTCCTGCGTGGTCCCCGTTTGGCGTAAACGAAAAACCGCTCAAATTAAAAGGGAAGACCTGAATCCGTGAACGCCATTGCAGAAAAATTCAGCAAATTAAAATATAACAATCTTGATTTAAATCAAATTTTATGGTATTGGTTTTTCATTCGATC
>JAGVGH010000056.1 GCA_020057225.1 Desulfobacterales bacterium
GAATCTCTTCCGTTGTGAAGGTCCCGGTTGTGAGGTCCACGTGGAGCACTTTGCCCCAGAAGCCTTTGCCGACAAGTTCTTTTTCGCCCATGGCTTTTTTCCTTCGCGCGGGGTGCCGGGAAAGAACCGGTTGTAAACTTTGGACGCTTGAATACCATAATAGCGAAAGCAGGTCAAACTTCGGGTGTGCGCTTTTACAGCGTTTTTTATAAAACCGTTCCGGTTGATGACCTGTCGGGTGAACCTGCGCTTCGCGCAGAACCACCCGACCTACATAATTTTTATAAGGGAGGTAATTGCAAAACTCATGGAAACGACAAATTTGAGGCAGGCCGGGTGGTTCCGCCTGTAGGGCAGGTTCATCCAACAGATATGAATCATTTAGAAATGTTGGGTACACCCGGGCCTCGCGGCCCGGAACCACCCACCCTGCGCCTCATTTTGCAATTACCTCAAGGGTATTAGATGTAGGTCGGGTGGCTCCGCGCGCGCCGGGGTGATGTGTTATTGGCTCCCCTGTGCGGACGCGGGCCTGAAAACTGTGGCTCCGCGCGCGCCGGGGTGATGTGTTATGGCAAAATGGCTGTTCGCGCGCGGGTGTATCCGACAATGCTATCCCCTGCAATCGGGACAGAATTCTGACAACCGTTCAGAAAGGCGCCAGGCACGCCAAAAAAGAAACAGCCCCTCCGCTTTGGAGAGGCTGTTGCCGGGGCCGCCAATCCTGTGAAAATACCCGTTCCAAGAGGCCGTTCTTACACCTCTGTTTCACACCGGGCCAGCCACGCGGTCATGTCCCGCAACTGCTCCTGAAAAAACTGCTTCTCCGGCGCAAGCCGTACAGCCTCCCGCATGTGGTGAAGCGCCTCCTTGGCCTGGCCAAGGTTCATCCGCGCCAGGGCCAGATAATACCGGTGCCGGTGCGTGTTCTCCCCTTCCACCACCCGCTCCAGGCGCGCCGCGGCTTTTTCCAAAGCGGAAATGTCAAGGGGCGTGTCCTCCAAAGAAAGCCCGCCTTCCACAATCCGCAAACACGCGCCGCAGCTGCAGCAGGACGCGGACTCGCTGGGCACAAGCCCGAAGCAGAACGGACAGTGCCGGACAGCGCCGCCGAGCCGGTCCCGGTTGCGCTCCAGCCGTCCGGATTCCCATTGGATTTCCGGGTCTTCCGGCGCGCTGCGGGCCGCTTTTCCATAAGCCACACGGGCCTCTTCAGGCGTCCTGGCCGTGCGCGCGAGCCACAGCCACGCCTGGACCGAATCCCGGTGTTCCGCGAGATACCGGACAGCCATGTCCCGGGCCTCGGCGAACTGGAGCTTTTCGGCAAGCCGTACCGCCGCTTCCAAAGACGAACTATCCGGTGCCGGGACGGATGCCGCCGGACTGGCCTGCAGGGCCTCCTCCAGCAGGTCCGCCAGAGGACGGCCAATGACGCGGGGTTTGCCGCACACGTCCAGGGTCGTGATTTCAGCCCCTTTCCACCGTAAAATATCCAGGGCGGCGCGCTCCCCGCTTCCGCCAAAAGTCCGCGCGTCCAGGAGAATCCCTTCCTCCACGTACAGGTAGCCCACCTCTTTTCCGGTAGAAACCCGCAGAGTCATGGGAACCCTGCCGATGTGGGCGGTTTTGAGCATCCGGGCCACCGTGCGGTCCGGATCTTTGCCTTGGGCGTTCAAGAGAAAAGCGTTTTCGATGCAGTCCTTGAGCGCTCCCATGGCGCAAGGCTTGGCGACGATGTGATAAATGCTCCCGGTCTCATCCAGGCGCTTCAGGTTTTCCCCGGTGAGAAAACCGGACATGACCACCACAGGGATGCTCCAGTGGCGCCGTCCGATGTGCTCCACCAGGGCGAACCCGTCCATTTCCGGCATCATGAGGTCCGTGACAACAAGGTCAACGTCTTCTTCCGCCAATATTTTGACGGCATCTTTCCCGTTTTCCGCGGTAAGAAGGCGGATGGGCTTGAGATAGACCCTGAGACCGCGTTTGACGCATTCGAGGATGGCGGGCTCGTCGTCCACCAGAAGGATGCACCGGTTTTTTTGGGGCGCGACAAGGGGTTCTGACATGGGGTCCCTCCCGTTTTGGCCTTGGCGCGGGGCGCCGCGGACAGCGTGGTGAAAGGAGAAAGACCAAGGCCGGGTATCGAATGACGCGACGTGAGGCGTTTTGGAAAGCCGGACGCGGAGAAATCCCGCGGGATGCTATCTATCCGGCGGCCTGCGCGGTTTTCCTATATGTAAGCCTTGAAATTTCCATGCCAAATTCAGGCGGGGCCAGTGTGTCCCCGCCCACAGCTCCGCAGGGGGGCGCAGGCGGCGGATTCAACGGACGGACCGCGCCAAAAAGCCTTGTATTCAGGGCGTCCGGATGTTACCTATCAGACAGGGCCTGCCTTTTGCGGGCCCGGCGCGCGCGGCCTCCCGGTTTCGGGACAGAGCCGCGCCTTTTTCAGGACAAGGAGCAGGCTTATGGGGCGGGAACACCAGCGTATCGAAACACTCTGCATCCATTCCGGAGAACCCAGGCCCCGCCTCGGCGGCGCCGTGAGCATGCCGGTGTTTCAGTCCTCGACCTTCGAGTACACCGGGGAGGAAAGCTATGGCGCGCTCCGGTACATCCGGATGAACAACACGCCCAACCACGAGGCCCTGCACGCCAAACTCGCGGCCCTCGAGGGCGCCGAGGCCGCCCTGGTCACTGCCAGCGGCATGGCGGCCATCTCCACAACACTTCTCGCCCTCCTGTCCCCCGGCGACCACGTTCTGGCCCAAAACCGCCTCTACGGCGGCACCCACGCGCTCCTGTTCGGCGAGCTTGCCCGGCTCGGAGTTGCCTGCGACCTCATTGACGCGGACCGTCCGGAAACCTGGACATCCAAACTCCGGGGCGCCACGCGGCTGGTCTATGCGGAATCCATCACCAACCCCCTGCTTTCCGTTGGAGACCTCCCTGGGATCGCGTCCTTTGCCAAGGCCCACGGCCTCATTTCCATCATAGACAACACCTTTCCCACGCCTCTCCTGTTCCGGCCCATAGAAACCGGCTTTGACCTGTCCCTGCACTCCTGCACCAAATACCTGAACGGCCACTCGGACATCGTCGCGGGCGCTGTCATCGGACGCGGCGATCTGGTGGGCCAGGTGCTGCACACGTTGAACCACCTGGGGGGGAGCCTGGACCCCCACGCCTGCTTTTTGCTGCACAGGGGCCTCAAAACCCTCGCGGTCCGCGTCCGGGAGCAGTGCAAAAACGCCCAGGCCCTGGCGGAATTTCTGGAGAGGCGTCCGGAGGTGCTCCATGTCAACTATCCCGGGCTTCCCTCCCATCCGTCCCATGCCCGGGCCAGGGCGCTTTTTTCCGGCTACGGCGGCATGGTGAGCTTTGAACTGGACGGGGACGAAAAACGGGCGGACCGCTTTTTGGCGGCGCTCCGCCTTCCGGTGACAGCCCCCGGCCTGGGCGGGGTCGAGACCCTTGTCACCCGTCCCGCCACCACGTCCCACGCGGCCATGAGCCGGGAGGCGCGCCTGGCGGCGGGCATCACCGATACCCTCATACGGGTGTCGGTGGGC
Organism: Desulfobacterales bacterium; assembly: GCA_020057225.1. Lineage (GTDB taxonomy): Bacteria > Desulfobacterota > Desulfobacteria > Desulfobacterales > Desulfatibacillaceae > JAGVGH01. Next base: position 3,576 of record JAGVGH010000056.1, read on the forward strand.
ATCGAGGCCCACGAGGATTTGTGCGCCGATTTCGCCCAGGCCCTTTCCAACTAGCGGGAAAACCCGCAAGGAGGGTTCCGTGACCCTTGTTCTTGGCATCATCGCTGTCGCCCTTGCCCTGGCAGGCGTCGCGGGCTGTCTCTTGCCCGTCCTCCCAGGGCCTCCGCTCGCTTTTGCCGGTCTTGTTCTCCAGGGCCTTGCCTCGGGATGGAACCCCTTTGGCTGGAAAACCTTCCTGGGCATGGCCTTTCTCATGGCTGTGGTGACCGCCCTCGATTACGTGGCCTTTGCGGCAGGGGCCAAGCGCTTTGGCGCCTCCAAGCTGGGGGTGTGGTGCTCTGTGGCCGGTCTTTTGCTGGGGCTTTTGTTTTTCAACGTAATAGGCATGTTTCTTGGCGCGTTCGCGGGCGCTGTCGTCGGGGAGATGATCGCGGGACGGAGCAGGCTGGACGCGGTGAAGGCCGGTGTGGGGGTTTTTATTGGCACGCTTTTCGGCATGGGGTTTAAAATCGCCTACTGCGTGCTTGCCCTGGGACTCATTGGCTACGGGATTTTGTTTTAGATGAACCTGCCGGGTACACCTGCGCTTCGCGCAGAACCACCCGGCCTATGTTGTTTTTACAGGGTTATTATGTGTAGATCGGGTGGTTCCGCGCGCGCAATGGTGATGTGCTGTAGCAAAAGGGTTGTTCGCGCGCGGGTGTACCCGACAATTCTCTCCCCGGCAATCGGAACGGAATTCCGACAAACGCTCCTAGGCCCGTCCGGGCCTTTTTGGAGAGTGAAAACACGGCGCAAACGCCATAACCTCAATGAAATGGAGATATCCCATGGAAACCCCGCAATTGCCGTCCCCGGAAGAGAAGTCTGAGCGCACCTGGGCCATGCTGTGCCATCTTTCAGCCCTTCTTGGCTTTCTCGGCATCCCCCTTGCCAACATCGCCGGGCCCCTCGTCATCTGGCTTATCAAGAAAGACCAGATGCCCCTGGTGGACGTGAATGGCAAGGAGGCGCTCAATTTCCAGATTTCCCTCACTATTTACGCCATTGTCGGCGCCCTTCTCACCTTTGTCCTCGTGGGATTCCTGGTTCTCGCGGCGGTCTTCGTCGGCGGCCTGGTCTGCGTCATCATCGCCTCCGTCAAGGTGAACAACGGGGAATCCTACTCCTACCCGTTTACCATCCGCCTCGTCAAATGACTCCTTTCTTTGGGCGCGGCATTCCGCGCGCTGTCTGATGCAAGGGCGGCTCCTTTTTCTTTTACCGCATGGAGAGCAAGGCTGTATGACACCTTTGGAAAACGCGGACACGGGCGGCCAGGAGCTTAAAAAGCCCGGCAAATGGCTGGTTTTTCTCCTGGTCGCCGTGGGCGTTTTCATGTGTACCCTCGACTCCAGCATCGTCAACATCGCCATCCCTGTCATCATGGAGAGCTTTGGCGCCCGCCTTTCCATGGTTCAGTGGGTGGTCATGGGCTATTTGCTCACCGTGTCCTCGCTCCTCCTGTGCTTTGGCCGGGTCTCGGACCTCTACGGCAGACAGTGGGTCTATATCCGGGGCATGGCGCTCTTTACCCTCGGCTCCGCCCTGTGCGGCGCCGCGCAAAGCCTTCCCATGCTCGTCTTCGCCCGCGCCTTCCAGGGCGTCGGCGCCGCCATGGTCATGGCCTGCACCCAGGCCCTGGCGGTGGACCATTTTCCGGCAAGCGAACGGGGCAAGGTGCTGGGAGCTGTGGGCATGACAGTGGCCGCCGGGCTTGCCACCGGCCCGGCCATTGGCGGCCTTCTTCTTTCTGTCGCCTCCTGGCGCGCCATTTTCTACATCAACCTTCCCGTGGGATGCCTTGCTGTGTTTCTTGCCGCGCGCATTCTTGGAACCGCGAAAGAGCGCCGCGCGGAGGGTGAATCCTTTGACTGGCCCGGGGCGGCTCTCCTTTCCGTCTGCTTTGCAAGCCTTCTCCTTCTTGCGGGCGGCGGGCCCGAGGCGGGATTCGATTCCCCCCTGGCCCTTGGAGCGGCTTTCGCGCTCTTCCTTTCCGCGCCCGCCCTCATCTTGGTCGAGAGGCGGAGCGCCCATCCTGTCATGGACCCCGGCATCTTCAAAAGCCGCATGTTTTCCGTTTCCATCGCCACCGCGGTCTGCATGTTTGCGGGGCTTTTCGCCATTGTGTTTCTTATGCCCTTTTACCTCATGCGGGCGTCGGGATATTCAGAGCGGGCGGCAGGGGGCATGATGATGGTGCCGTTTGTGTTTTTGTTTGTGAACTCGCCCATTACCGGGATCCTCTCGGACCGTCTGGGATCCCGGGCGTTCAGCACCCTGGGCCTTGCCCTTCTCACCGCCGGGCTTGCAGCCCTCGCGTTTCTGCCCCTTGGCGCGCCGCCCCTTTCCGTGGCATGGAGACTTGCCCTGGCGGGCCTGGGGATTTCCACATTTCTGCCGCCCAACAGCGCGGCTGCGCTTTCGGCGGTGCCCATGGCCCGGCGGGGAATCGCCGCGGCCACTGTGGCCACGGCGCGCAATCTCGGCATGGTGCTGGGGGTTACGCTGGCGGGGCTTGTTTTCAACCATGTGTATTCGGCGGACACAGGCGGGCTGCAATTCACGGCCTACGCGCCCGCCCTGGCGCCGCATTTCATGCGCGCGTTCCAGTGCGCCATGCTGTCGGGCGCTGTAGTCACGGGTGCCGCGGCGCCCCTGGCCTGGATGCGCGGGTTTGACCCTCCGAGAAGATGAGCGGGAGCGGCCATGGAGGCGTGGAAGGCCAGGGCGGCGGGGGCGGCGGCGCTTTGCGCGCTCGCGGCGGGACTTTCCGCCAACACCGCCATGCCCGACCTTTTCGGTTATCTGGCCTTTGGAGTTGTCCGCGAAACCCTGGGGCACATCCCCGCCTCGGATCCGTTCTCCTATCTTCCCACCCTAAGCCCCTGGATTTTCCACGAATGGCTCTCGGGCGTCTTTCTGTTTTCCGTTTACGCCCGCGCGGGCGGCGCCGGGCTTATGGCGGTCAAAATCCTCTGCGGCGCGGCGGCCGCCGCGCTTCTCTTTAAAACCGCAAGGCTTCGCGGGGCAAGGCCCGCGCCCGCAAACGCGGCGCTCTTTCTCGCGGCGCCCCATCTTGTCCTGGGCTTTCCCGCCGTGCGCGCCCAGATATTCACCTATCTCCTCTTCGCCCTTACCCTCCTCGCGCTGGAGTCCTGGCGGCGCGGACGCGGCTTCCGGCATTTGGCCTTTCTTCCCCCGGTGTTCGCCCTCTGGGCCAATCTGCACGGCGGCTTTCCCATGGGCTTTCTCGCCCTTGCCGCGTACCTGCCCTGGGCCTTTGCAAACGGACGCGCGCGCGCCCTGATGACAGTCCTGCCCCTTTGCCTTGGCGCCACCCTGGCGAACCCCTACGGCCCGGACCTTTGGGGCGCTGTTTTGATCCACGCGGCGGCTCCGGACAGGGAAATCACCGAATGGCTTCCCCTGTGGTCCGCCCTTGCCCGGGGAGGAAACGTGGTCCCCAACACCCTGTTTCTTATTCTCCTGGCCGGGTTTTGTCTTCTCCGCGCCGGAAGCCGGGGCTTTTTCTCCCCCGGGGTTCTCCTGGCTCTTTCCACCGCCGCCATGGGCTTTTACCATCAACGCCACCAGGTCTTGTTCGCCCTGGTGTTCGCCGTGTTCGCCCCTCCCGGCGCGGACACGCCGCGCGCCCCGGTCCAACGCCTTGTCCGCTCACCCTGGCCCGCGCTGGTTCTTGCCCCCGCGGTGCTGTACGTGTGTCTGACCCACGCGGACCCGCGTCCCTGGCGGCTTTCGATTCCCGGCGCTCCCGGGTCCGGGGGGATCTTCTATCCCAAGACCGCTGTCCTTTTTATGAAAGAGCATGGAGTCGAAGGCCGGGTGTTCACGGATTACGGGTGGGGGTCCTACCTCTCCTTTATCCTGTGGCCGGAATGCAAGGTGGCGGTGGACGGCAGGGCGGAAAGCGTGTTTTCCAAAGAGACGCGGGAGGCCTACTGGGCGGCCCTTTGGGCAAGACCCGGGGGGGACGCCTTTCTCAAGAACCGGCCCTGTGATTTCGCGCTGTTGCGATTGAGCGCGCCTGCCGCGGCCCGTCTGACAAAAAATCCGGAATGGCGGCTGGTTTTCTTAGGGGACGGCGCCGCGCTTTTTGCCAGGGAAAACGCGGGGCAGGGGGGCGGCGCGCCTTGAGCGCGGTGTCAATCCATGGAAAAGCCATGCGGTTGGCGTTTGCCAAAAGAGGCAATTGCAAAATGAGGCGTTGGGTGGCTCCGGGCCGCGAGGCCCGGGCGTACCCAACAATTCTGAATGATTCCTACGTGTTGGGTGAACCTGCCCTTCGGGCGGAACCACCCGGCCTGCCTCAAATTTGTCGGTTCCATGAGTTTTGCAATTGCCTCCTCAAACATCGAATTTTAACTTGCGCCTCTTCCCCAATCGTGTTATCCGGGCGGCAAAAAGCTGGTGGAATCAAACGCGCCGCAAAAAAAAACAAAAAAACCATGCGCCGCACAATTTCCCCCCGCGTTCCCCAAACCAAAACCAGGCTCTGGAGCCTAGCCCACGGAAAGCAAGGAACCACAACCATGCAACACATGCCGACCGCCAAAAACGAACAACTCAACACAAACCTGTTTAACGACTTTCTGTGTCTTCTTCAGGGAAAAATCCGCCGTCAGGTCCTTGTCAACACCCAGCCTGAAAAAGTAAAAGAGTGCCACCAGCTTCGGCACGGAGAATGCCGCCAGTGCGCGGCCTGCTGCAAACTGATTTTCCGCTGCCCGTTTCTATCCTCGGACAACCGCTGCAGTATTCATGAATCCCCTGTAAGACCCCGCAGTTGTCAGGTCTTTCCCATAGCCCGGCAAGACCTCGAGGACGTGCGGCGCTCCTCCGGCAACATTTGCGGGTTCTGGTTCGCCTCGGACAAAAACTAACCGCGCAATCATTAACCCTACAACGCAAGATGTTCCCTCTTGGCACAATATATTGTGGTTGGTTAAAACTCCAACCGCTATAAGTTGCCCATAAACAACAAGGTTGCGCTGTAGGGTTAATTGCCTCCAGGTTGCGGCACGTGACTCCGGCGTCCGGAAAACCGGCGCCGGAGCATTTACACGGGATCTCCAAAGCTCCCCACCGTTGACACTCCCAGGGTTTCACGCTACCTTTCCGAAAAAGCGCCGGGCAAACCGGCCGGAAAAACGCGGGCGCGAACGGAGAGGATGTGAGCATGCGGGCGATGATTTTGGCCGCGGGACTGGGCACCCGGCTCAAACCCCACACCGAGAGCCTTCCCAAGCCTCTTTTCCGGGTGGACGGAACCCCGCTGCTTGACATTCATATAGAGCGCCTCGCCGCGGCCGGGGCCGAGGCTGTGGCGGTGAACACTTTTCACCTCGCGGAGAGGATTGAGCGCCACATTCAAAGCCGATCCTGGCCTGTCCCTGTCCACGTTCTCCATGAGCCGGAAATCCTGGGCACAGGCGGAGGAATAGCAAACGCCCTGCCTTTGTTAGGCCCTTCCCCCTTTTTGGCAATCAACGCCGACGTGCTCACAGACCTTGACTTCAGCGCCTTGGCCGCGTTCCACCTCTCAGGCTCCGCCTCCGCCACCCTGGTCATGCGGGACGTACCTGCATTCAACACCGTGGGCGTGGACACGGACGGTTTTATCCGCTCTTTTCCGCCGGACCCGCCCGCGCCCGGAACACGGCTTCTGGCCTTTACAGGCATACAAGTCCTGGACCCCTCCCTTTTTTCCGGTGTTCCCCCCGGCGTCTTTTGCAGTTCCATAGATATATTCCGGGAGCATCTGGCACGGGGCGGAGAAATCCGCGCGGTTCTGCCGGAGTGTTTTCGTTGGCATGATATTGGCGCCCCTCAAGGATTTGCAAGGGCCGCCATGGAAACAGGGGCGGCCAGGATACTGGGCGGGGACGGGCCGGTGGTCCTAAAGCGGCTTGCCGGGGACGGCTCGGACCGGACATGGTGGCGGATAGGCCAGGGCGGAAAAACCCTGGTGTGCGCGGACCACGGGATACACTTGGAGTCCGGGCCCGCGCCTTCGGAGGCGGATTCCTTCCGCCTCCTGGGCGCCCACCTGAAACGCGCGGACGCGCCGGTGCCCGCCTTGTTCGGGCATGACACCTTCGCCGGTCTTGTATATATGGAGGACGCCGGGGACATTCACCTTGCAACACGGCTTAAAGGATTCACATCCCGGGCGCGGGCGCGGTTTCACGCCGAGCATGTCCTTCCCGCCCTGGCCCGCATGGCCGCGCTGGGCAGGGAAGACTTTAACCCCGCGTGGTGCTGGCAGTCCGGACACTTTGACAAAACGACAGTTCTGGAAAAAGAATGCCGGTATTTCATGGAGGCGTTTATCGGACGCCGCCTTGGCCTGCCGGAGCGGTATGAAGATTTGGCGGAGGAATTCGAAACCCTTGCCTCCCGGCTGGAGGAAAGCGGGGACCAAGTGTTTTTGCACCGGGACTGCCAGACCCGGAACATCATGGTCCTTCCCGGAGACCGCTGCGTTTTCATAGACTATCAGGCAGGAAGGCTTGGGCCTGCGGGATACGATCCCGCGTCCCTGGCTGTGGACCCCTACAGTCCAGTGGTCAGGGAGGACTGGGATCCGCTCTTTGAGAGATACGCGGAACTGTTGAGCCGGTTTATGTCTGTGCGAAATAAAGCCGTTGTTGAAAACGCCCGGCTGGCGGCTCTTTCGAGAAACATGCAGATTTTGGGGGCCTTCGCGCGTTTGGGAGCAGAGCTGGGCAGGCCGGGATTCCTGGAGCACATCCCGCTGGCTGTCCGGACCCTTGCGCGCCATGCCCGGGAAACCGGGAGTTTTCCAAAGCTCGCGCGGCTTGCGGAGCGCGCGGCGGATGTTGTTTCCAAGGCCGGGGGGTAAAAAAAAGACGGGCCCCCGGAGGAGGCAGCGGTTTCCGGGGGCCCTTGGCGAAAGGATTTACAGAGTGGCCGCCGAAAAAAAGAGGAAAAAAACCGGCACCAGACTGTAATGTGGGGACGCCTTCCCGCGAAGGCTTTTATAGAGTAATCATATCACCTGAAAAGTCAATAGAAACCTTCATCCGTCCGCCTGATTGTCCGGGCCGGGCCTTGCCAGGGATACGCCATGCTGCCTGTCCGGGACACCGTCCCTTCCCGCACTTATCCTGTTGTCAACAACCTGCTCATCGCCTCCAGCGTTCTCGTCTATATCGCGCAAAACCTGCATCCCGACACCGAACAGCTTTTTTACCTCTACGGACTTGTGCCGGCCCGGTTTTCGCACCCTGGCGCGGCGGAATATTTCGGTCTCTCCGCCAACATCAAGACGCTTTTCACCTACATGTTTCTCCACGGCGGCTTTTTGCACGCCGCCGCCAATCTCTGGAGCCTGTGGATTTTCGGCGACAACGTCGAGGATAAAATGGGCCACCTCCGGTATCTCGTGTTTTACCTGGCCTGCGGAATAAGCGCCGGATTCATCCACATGGCTTTCAACTGGCAGTCCAACGTCCCAACCATCGGGGCTTCCGGCGCCATCGCGGGGGTCATGGGCGCCTATCTCCTTCTCTTTCCAAGGGCAAAGGTCCTCACCGTCATCCCTGTTATCATAATCCCCTATTTCATCGAGCTTCCCGCGTTTGTGTTTCTCGGCGTCTGGTTCCTCTTTCAGTTCCTCAACGCCGCGGGAACCTCGGGAGCAGGGGCCGGAGTCGCCTGGTGGGCGCACGTGGGAGGATTTCTCGCAGGGATGCTTTTTTTACAGTTCGCCATCCGGACGCCCCGGCTCGGGCTGGACGAGAAACTGGGACGGGCCACGGCGCGGGGCAGCACACCCAAAATCCAGGTTCCCAGGCCCTTGGATTTTGGGAACCAGTACGATCTCCATGGAGAGCTTGCGCTGACCCCGGGCGAGGCGGTCCGGGGAGCCAGGAAGCTGGTGAGCGCTCCCAGAGGGGTGCGAAAAGGATTATTTACCGTGGTGGTGCCGCCGGGAGTCTCGGACGGGGCGCGGCTGCGTCTCAGGGAACTGGGGCTGCGGCGTCCGGACGGGGGAGCAGGCGATTTGTATTTGCACGTGAGGGTGCGGAATCCCGGGGAGGCATGGCTGGAAAGCTTTGGACGTTAGCCCTGTTGTATTATCCTTATCGCTCTCTGTCTTTTCCTTCCCTTCCGCGGTTCTGCGGTTCGATATTCTACATTCGTCTTTGCCTTTGCCTTTTCCTTTCCCTTCCGCGGTTCCGCGGTTCTGCTGTTCGATATTCTACATTCGTCTTTGCCTTTGCCTTTTCCTTTCCCTTCCGCGGTTCCGCGGTTCTGCTGTTCGATATTCTGCATTCGTCTTTGCCTTTGCCTTTTCCTTTCCCTTCCGCGGTTCCGCGGTTCTGCTGTTCGATATTCTACATTCGTCTTTGCCTTTGCCTTTGCCTTTGCCTTTTCCTTTCCCTTCCGCGGTTCTGCGGTTCATTATTCGATATTCTGCATTCGTCTTTTCCTTATCGCTCTCTGCCTTTTCCTTCCCTTCCGCGGTTCTGCGGTTCTGCTGTTCGATATTCTACATTCGTCTTTGCCTTTGCCTTTTCCTTTGTCTTTGCCTTTCACGCCTTCAACAGCGCCATCACCTGCTGGAGCCTCTCCCATGCGGGCTTTTTGGACGCGGGATTTCTGTCCAGATACTCCGGCGCTTGCACGCACATCACAGGAATACCCGAATAGTCCTCGAAACCGCACCGTTCCCCGTCCGGCGGAACCCCGCCTCCTGTGAGCGCCCGCGCCGCTTCCGCGCCCATGGCCACAATGGCTTTTGGGCGCACCAGACAAATTTCCCTCTCCAAAAAAGGCCGGCAGACCGCCGCGTCCGCATCCGGACCGCTGTCCCCGGACCCACGGCATTTGGCGGCCAGGGTAATATAGACACTGTCCCGGGAATACCCCATGGCCTGGATCATCTTTGTAAGAAGCTGTCCGTGCCGTCCCACATAGGGTTCTCCAGCCATCTCCTCCTCGCGGCCCGGCGTCCCGCCCACAAACATGAGAACCGCCCTGGAAGCCCCCGCTCCCGGCACAGGGCGCCTGCGCTGGCGCGCGGAGGGGCACAGGGCGCAGCTTTCAAGCTCCCTTGCGAGCTTTTCAAGGCTGTCCCCGTGGCGCCAGGATGAAAGCAGGCGAAGGGTTTCCGGGCCCGCGTCCCAGCCCTTCCATCCCTTGCGCGCAAGAGATGCAAGCTGCCTGTGGAAAGAGCCTAAAAGCTCCCCCAGCTCTTGAACGGGGTCCGTGACCTCTTCGGCCCCAGGGATTTGCCCCCCTGTTTCTTCCCCTTGGCCCATGCCCGGCCTCACGCGCGCCCTGCCGCCAGCACCCTGTCCAGCAGAGCGTGGGCGGCCGCTTCCTTGGACATGAGGTCCAGGGTCTCCGGCGGCTTTTCCTTGTAAAGGAACACAACCCGGTTGGTTTCGGTGCCAAAACCCGAGTCCGGCTTTCCCACCAGATTCGCCACAATCAAGTCCAGGTTCTTTTTTTCCAGTTTTTCCCGGGCGTAGGCCTCAAGATTTTGGGTCTCCGCCGCAAAACCCACCAGCACCTGGCCAGAGCGTTTCCGTTTGCCAAGTTCCAGGAGGATATCCGGATTCCGGACCATTTCAAGGAGGACCCCGCCTTCGGTTTTTTTGATTTTATGCTCCGCCGGATTCTCCGGCCGGTAATCGGAAACCGCGGCGGATTTGATGACGATATCCGCCTCGTCGGCCAGCGCGAGAACAGCGTCCCGCATCTCAAGGGCGCTTTTCACCCGGACAGTGGCAACCCCCAAAGGCTCCGGGAGACTGGCCGGACCGGACACAAGAATCACCCGGGCGCCCCGGTGTTCGGCGGCACGGGCCACGGCATAACCCATCTTGCCAGTGGACGGGTTGGTGACAAAACGCACCGGGTCTATGGCCTCATGGGTCGGCCCTGCCGTCACCAGCACGGTTTTTCCCGCGAAATCCCGGGGACTGACGAGCTTTTTCAAACGGTCCGCGATTTCAAGAGGCTCGGGAAGCCTTCCCTCGCCGGACCAGCCGCAGGCGAGAAAGCCTTGGCCCGGACTCATGACCGCAACACCCCGCCGGGCAAGACGCTCCAGGTTTTCCTGGGTGGCGGGATGGCGGAACATGTTGACGTTCATGGAAGGGCACAGGAGCACCGGCGCCCGCGTGGCCAGCAACAGGGTTGACACCGCGTCGTCGGCGATGCCGCAGGCGAGTTTCGCGGCGAGATTGGCGGTGCAGGGCGCCACAACAACGGCCTCGGCCCAGTCCGCCCAGGTGATGTGCCGGATGGCGTCGCCGCCGGTGTCGGCGAACATGTCGGCATAGACCGGTTCGCCGGTAAGGGCTTCGAAGGTGAGGGGTGTGACGAACCGTGCGGCGTTTCGGGTCATGGCCGCGCGGACAAGGGCCTCTTCCTTTTGCAGGAGGCGCAAAAGCTCGACGGTCTTATAGACAGCGATGCCTCCGCCCGCGCAAAGGAGTATCCGTTTTCCCACAAGGGGAAGATGTGCGCGCACACGTCCCTCCGTACAGCGGTTATAGCGTTTCCATGAGCCGGTCCCGATTCAAAGCGCTCTGTGGTTGGCTTAGGCGTAAGCGCAATCTTGGGACCCGGCTTTCTCCGGGGTGACGGCAGGCCGTTGGCCAGCCTGATCCTGGGGTTGAAACCCCAGGCTAGATCAAAAACCTTGCCGCTACGCGGCCGCCAAGCGGGAAAAGACTCATTTTTAAAGATGAAAACACCGTCAAAACAGGGCCTTTTACATATTATTCCAAGTCCTAAGTCCTACTTCACAAGCCCCGACTCGTCCATTCCCGGGTCAACCCGCTCGTTGAAAAACACCTCGTCTTTTCCCCCGCCCTTCTCCGGCCTGTCCGCGGGCGCGCTCCGCATGGAGTAATCCGACTGCTGCCCTCCGGTGTTGGTGGGCGCGACCCAGACCTCCACTTCCGCGGCCCATTTGCCTTCGTTGATGTTGATGACGCACCAGCGGCCCGCCTTTTTAAAGAGCAAAATGGTCCGGGCGCTCTTGAAACTGCTCACCGCGGACCAGTTGTCCTTGGCCATGTTGTGCTCGAAAAACCGGATAAGGGAGTTCAAATCCACCCGTCCGTTGAACACAAGAACCCCGGCGGTAAGACCGCTTGCGGAATACACAAAGGATGCCTCGCGGTCCACCTTGAGCTCCGCCGGAATGAGCACATCATTGAAATCGTAGTACACCGGTTTGGGGGCTGCCGCCTTGGGCGTTGTTCCCCCTTTTTTCTTTCCGCCGAACATCGAGCACCCCGCCCCCAGGACGAGGACCATAGCCAACGCCACCGTCAGAATTTTCCGAGCCATTTTCGCGCGCCTCCCCACCATGTCAGTCCTTCCGGTTCATTGGGCAGGGACGGCGCAGCGCCGCCCCGTCAGTTCCTCGTACAAAGACTCGATCTCCCCCACGAGCCGTTTCTCTCCGTAGGTTTTTTCCGCAAAGCCGCGCGCCCGCGCCGCCATTTTTTCCGCTTCCTCCGGGCGCCGCGCCAGATGCTCCAGGGCCGCGGCAAGTCCCGCCGGGTCTCCGGGCCTGCATAAAAGCCCGCGCGGGCATGCCGCGAAGCCTCCCTGCTCCAGAGGCGCTGGCGGCTCTCCTAAAAGGTCCCGCACCCCTCCCACATCTGTGGAAACCACCGGCACCCCGGAAGCCATGGCCTCAATGAGGGAAACAGGCGTGCCCTCGTTGTTCGAACACAAAACAGCCGCGGAGAACGCGTTGTACACAGCAGGAAGATCCCGCTGCCAGCCCATGAAGTCCATATAGGTTGCGATGCCTGTTTCCCGCGCCCGGGCTTCCAGCTTTTCACGCAGCTCCCCGTCCCCGGCGATGGCGAACCGGACAGGAATATCCGGGCAGCGCCCTGTGAAAAGCGCCGCCGCGGATAAAAACACGGCGTGGTTTTTGATGGGCACGAGGCGCCCCACAATGCCAACGGTAAACCGCCCCCCTCTGCCAGCAGGGGCGGGCACAAGCCCAAGGAACGGGCCAAGGTCAAAACCCAGGCGGATAATCCGTATTTTTTCCTTTGGCGCGATCCTGTGGACACGGACCAGTTCCTCGGCCTGCAACGGGCTTATGGCCACCACAGTGTCAGTAAACCGGGCCAGGGTTCTTTCAATAAAACGGAACACCCAGGTCTTTCGGGCGCTGAAATAGCCGTCCAGCACATTGCCGTGAAAAGTGTGTACAAGACGCTGCCGCCGGAGCGTGAGAAGGGATACGGCAAGGGCCGCCGCGCGGCCGATTGCCCCGGCCTTCGCGGTGTGGGTGTGGACGATGTCCGGACGCTCCCGGTAAAGAAGGCGGACGAGAGAAATAAAAGCCTTGAGGTCCTCTTTGGGGCGGATTTCCCTTTGGAGGTCTGGAAGGTACAGCAGGTGTTCCTCGATGCCCCGGGCAAGGTAGGACATGTCGCCTTCCCCATGGCCCAGGCGTCCGTGGACCAACAGCCCTTCAAAACGCGCGGAATCGAGCTTTCGCGTGAGAAGCACCGTGTGAATGGCCGGTCCCCCCACGTTCAGCCGGGCGATAATCCGGACCACCTTGATTTTCTCAGGGTGCATGGGGCGCGTCCGTGGGGGCGTTGGCCGGTGTCAGGCGCTGTTGCGGCTCCGGCCCTTTTAAACCGGCGGGCGGACCGGCCGGCGCAATCTCTGCGGTTTCAACGTCTTTGGAATTGTCGAACTGGTAAATCAGCTCGTCTTTTCCCACCATTCCAAAGTCCTTCCGGGCCACGCGCTCGACGTAGGCCGGGTCATGCTTGAGCCTGTCAATGGTGCGGAGGATATCCTGGTTTTGCCGGAGGATTTCCTCGTTGACAGCTTTGGCCTCGTCCCTGGCCGCCTGTTTTTGCTGAAGGGCGCGCCATCCGTAGCCGCTGTACATCATGTAATAGAACGCCGCGCCGGAGAGAACCAGAAGAACCCAAAGAAAGATGTCACGCCGCTCTTCCATGCCGTTTCATCCTCCCCCGGACAAGGCCGGCCAAAGCCGTCAGCTCCGGGCTTTTGAGCAGCCACGCGGCGGCCGCGAAAACCGCTGCTCCCGCAAAGACGCACAGGGCAAGGCTTACAACCCGGACGCGCAGGGGGTGGTCCCCCACAAGGGGGAGCCAGCGCGCCAGGACCAGGACCAGCCCTCCCATTGCCAGGGAAGCGAGGGCTGTTTTCATAAAGGAAACAAGTATAGCACGTCCGGCGAGAGAACCCAAGCGCCGCCTAAGACAGACCCCCAAGAGCGCAAGGTGGAAAAACGAGGCCAGTGTCGTTGCCAGGGCAAGCCCGCCGTGCCGCATGGGACCCATGAGGGCGACAGCGAACACCATGTTGGCAACGAGGCCCAAAACAGAAAGACGCATGGGGGTCACGGTGTCCTGAAAAGCGTACAGAACATTCACAGCCACGCGCACCGCTGAAAAGGCGCACAGCCCGATGGAATAGTAGATGAGGGCGACAGAGGTCTCCCTGGCCGCAAGGGGGGTGAACCGGCCCCGGCCGAAAAGGATTTCCACGATGGGCAGGCTAAGGGCAATGAGTCCCACAGAGGCGGGGAGGGTGATGAAAAAGACAAGCCGCATGGCGTGGGAGAAACTTTCCCGTGCGCCCGCGATGTCGCCCCGGGAGGCGAGGCGGGAGAGTCCGGGAAGGGCCGCGGTGGCAAGGGCGATGCCGAAGATGCCTAACGGGAATTCCACCACGCGGTCGGCGTAATAGAGATAGGAGACGCTTCCGCTTGGCAAAAGGGAGGCAAGGAGAGTTCCCACCAGGACGTTGATCTGGTAGGTGGCGGCTCCGATGACGGAAGGGCCCATGAGCCGGACCACGCGCCGCACTCCGGGATCCAGAAGGTTTTTTCCGCGCCAGGGAACAATGCCCCGTTTGACCAAGGACGGAACCTGGACGGCGAACTGGAGGATGCCACCCAGGATGACACCCCAGGCAAGCCCCATGACAGGAGGGTCGAAGAACGGGGTGAAGAGAAACACAGAGGCGATCATCGCCACGTTCATAGGAACCGGGGAAAAGGCGGGAGTGGCGAAGTGTCCCAGGCTGTTCAGGATGCCCATGGCCAGTGCGGCCAGGGAGACGAAGAGGATGAACGGGAAAAGAACCCGTGTGAGGGAGACGGTAAGGGCGAGCTTTCCGGGGTCTTTGGCAAAGCCCGGGGCGGCCACGGAGACAATCCAGGGGGCAAAGAGCACTCCGGCCGCGGAGACAAAGAGAAGCACCAGGGCGAGAAGACGGAAGGCCGCGCCCGCCATGGCGAACGCGCTTTTTTTTCCTTGTTTTTCAAGGTGTTCTGAAAAAACAGGAACAAAGGCCACCGTGAGGGCGCCTTCGGCGAACAGGCGGCGCAGAAGATTGGGGAGGCGGTAGGCCACAAAAAAGGCGTCGGCTGCTATCCCGGCGCCGAAAAACCAGGCGGTGGCGGCGTCCCGGACAAAGCCCAGGACGCGGCTTGCGAGGGTGGCAAGGCCGACCACTCCGGCGGCCCTGGTCATCTGTCCTGTTTCCGACATGCGTTGGGGGAGGCTCCTTTGGACTGGCGGGAGAAGGTTTTCAACATGACAAAGGTGAACGGCGGGCCGCGCTTATTCCTCCTGTTTGAGGAGCAGCTTTTCGCAGTCCGCGCATTTGAGCCAGAGGCTTTCCCCGTTCCCCAGCACCAGCCTTCCCGCTCCGTTGGGCCGGATTTCCCACTCGATCCACTTGCCCTCCTGGCCCGCAACCCCCAGGATGTAGCAGGGAGACCAGTTTTCATCCTTTTCAAGCTCCGCCCACGTCACAGGCGTTGCTTTTTCCAGATACTGGCGGGCCTCGTCCGGTGTGAGGGAGAATTCCCCGCAGGGCGCGGAAGAAGAGTCCGAGCCGCCGCTCCGGACCTGGCACTCGAAGTCGTCCCCCAGGACAGGGATCCTGGTCTGTTTGCCCCCGCAGCCCGGGAACAACAACGTAAAAATTACGCCGATCACAAAACAAATTTTCATTTTATACCTCCCTTTTTGCAAAAATGAATGATAAATACATAATTTTATATACAATTCAACGTGTTCTGTTTTAAATTTTCAAAAATACTAAACTTTCAACACTTAAAAATGTAGTTTTAAAACGTAGGCTGGGTGGTTCCGCGCGCGCCAAGGGTGACGCGTTGTGGTAATTGCGTTGTTCGCGCGCGGGTTCACCCAACAATTCATCCCACAAGAGCTATGATCGTGTCGGGTGAACCTGCGCTTCGCGCAGAACCACCCGACCTACACACTACACACTGCGTTTATAAAATATTTTTATGAAATACTTGACAAAATTTTTTAAACACCTACCATGTTGCTGTGGATTGCCCCTTCTCCTCATGGATTTGGTTCAACACCAAGACTATCCAAAGGAGAGGGAATGTCAATGGGAAAACGAAGCAAAAAAGGTGTAAAGCATTACAAGAAGCAACATTAACGTCTTAATCGTTCCAACGTCTTGCTATTGATGCGGGTATTGGTGGAAATTCTCAGGGTTATTGCTATGTTCGCTCAATGATAGCAAAAAATTCCCCCATTTCTGGATAACTATCTATTTCACAGATAGTCATTTGGGTGGAGGGGCAAACCACAACAACCAATTGTCCTGCCTGTCGGCTGTTTCATTTCTTCCCCAAATCCGTCACCCCGACGCGGAAGCCCATGTTGTGGCGCCGGAACGAGTCCGTGCCGTAACTCCGGTTCCCGCACCTAAGACCGGCGGGATCGTTGTCCCAGCTTCCGCCCCGGGTGACCCTTCCGAAATTGGACAATAGGGGGCCTGTGGGATCCCATAGCCTTGCCGCCGGGTATTTCCCCTTCCAGTCCGTACACCACTGCCACACGTTTCCCAGCATGTCCCGGAATCCCCAGGGATTGGGCTTGAACGCGCCCACAGGGCTTGTGGCCTCGTATCCGTCCAGGCAGTTGGCGACATCCCAGGCCGCCCAGCGCCGTTTGGCCGAAAGGTCCGCGCCGTTGGCGTATTCGCACTGGAGCTCCGGGCTTTCCCCCCAAAACCGCGCCGTGGCGGTGCCCGCCCTGCACGCGTATTCCCATTCGGATTCCGAGGGCAGCCAGAACCCGCAGCGTTTGCCGTACACCTCGGTAAGCCACAGGGTGTAGGCAAGAGCCTCTTTCCAACTCACATACACGACGGGATAATCGTCCCCGTCAAGCGGCACCCCGTCAAACTCCCCGCTGTTGTGCCTGGGCGCGAAAAGCCGGTACTGGGCGTTGGTGACCACGTCCCTGGCCAGCCAAAACCCGTGGACGCAAACCTTGTGCGCCGGGCTTTCATCCTTGTCGCGCCCCTCCTCCTCCGGCGGAGCGCCCCGCGTGTAGCAGCCCTCCGGGGCGTAAATGAATTCGATGCCTGTCACCGGCTCCAGCCATCGGTCCCCCTGTTGCGGAGACCGCGGCAGGGGCGCGGCCTTGGCCGCCAGGGCCGCGTGCTCGGGCCGGACAGGAATGGTTTCTTTCCCGGTGCCCTTTTCCTCCGCGGCGCGGGAGAGGCCACCCGAGGAAAACGCGGCAACAACCAAAAACGCGGCAAGGACTGTCACCGGGGTTTTCATGGACTTTTTCCCGCCCCGCCCGCCACAGGCGCCCGGAGCACACGCCACGCGCCCGAATGGTCCTGGGTCTCCGCGTCCGCTAAAAGCCCGGCCCGGGCCAGCAGGCCGTCCAGGCCGCCGTCTTCGATGTATGTTTTATAGATTTTGTAGCTGGAGGGACCTCCAATGAAAACCTTGGTTTTTCCGGTCTTGGCAAGACGCGCCCGGGCGTGCCGCACCATTTTCAGGGAAAGCTCCACCCCCGTTACGCGGGAGCATTTCTCCGCAAGGTGAAAGGCCAGGGCGCCAGTGCCGCAGGCCTCGTCCAGAACTGCTGACCCGTGCCCGATATACGCGGCAATGGCCTCCCGCCGCGCCCGCTCCAGGGGATCGTAAAACACCGCGTACAGCCGGACGTCATACCAGCGCCGCAGGCCGTTCATGGTGTTTGCGCCGCAAGCCCGGCCCGGGCCGCCGGAATGTTCACCGCGGCCGACTCGAACAATGCCGCGTCAAATCCTTTTTCATTAAAGAAGATATCCGCGCTGACAAGGGCGAAAACCGGGTCGCCCGGCGCGGTCACGTCCTGGGCGAAGCGGGGGAGTTTTTCCCGCATCAGGGCAACAGCCCGCGCAAGGGACTCTTTATCAAAACCGGCCAGGCGTTTTTTATATTTCGCGGCCCGGTCGGGTTTATAGGCCGCTCCGGAAAAAAGCGGATCCATGCCGACAAGGGCCAGGGCCATGTCTGTTTCAGTAACCGCGTCCGCGCCCATGGCCTTTGCCGCGGTCTTTGTCCAGGAGGCCACTTCCGCCTTTGGCAAGGATTCGAGGCGGGCCAGTAGTTTTTTCGACATTGCGGGATCAAAGATTCCGTTTTTCGCGTCACCTCCATGGAGAAGGTTGACTCTTGCAAGGAGAAGCACCATCCCCGCCTCATCCGGCGCTCCTGTTCCGCAGCGTTTTTGAAGCATGTCTCTCCAGGCCGCGGTCTCGGCCTCGTGGTTTTGCAGAATGGCTTCGGCTCTGGAAAGCCGCGCCGCAAGGTCCGGGCACTCTCCAACCGGAGGGGAGAGGGCGGAGAGAACGGCAGCGCCGGGCGGCGGAGGCAGGGCCGGCGC
>JAGVGH010000227.1 GCA_020057225.1 Desulfobacterales bacterium
CCCCGCGCGGCCAACCGCCTGACCGCTCCCCAAAGGCGCGGTTCCGGCGGCTTTCGAGGAGTCCCATGGCGAAAACCCTTCTGGAACTCATCGGCAACACGCCCCTGGTCGAGATCACGCGCCTCAATCCCAACCCCAAGGTCCGCGTGCTCGCCAAGATGGAGTACTTCAATCCCGGCGGCTCCATCAAAGACCGGGTGGCCCTCTCCATGATTGACGCCGGAGAACGCTCAGGCCAGCTTACCCCGGACAAGCGCGTGATCGAGGCCACCAGCGGCAACACCGGCATCGGCCTTGCCCTGGTCTGCTCCATCAAAGGATACCGGCTGGTTCTCGCCATGTCCGAGGCCGTGAGCGGGGAGCGCCAGAAAATCCTCAAAGCCAGGGGCGCGGAAATCCTCCTCACCCCCGGACACCTCGGAACCGACGGCGCCATCGAGGAGGTGTACCGGGTGGCCCGGGAAGACCCCGGGGCCTGGCACATGACCGACCAGTTCAACAACGAGGCCAACTGGCTCGCCCACTACAACGGCACCGCCCCGGAAATCTGGGAGCAGACCAAGGGGAAAATCACCCATCTTGTGGCGACCCTGGGCACCAGCGGCACCCTCATGGGACTTTCCCGCCGCCTGAAAGAGTACAATCCCGCTGTCCAAATCATCGGGGTGGAGCCGTACCTGGGCCATAAAATCCAGGGACTCAAAAACATGAAAGAGGCCTACGTCCCAGGGATTTTTGAGAAAAAACGCCTGGACGAGAAAGTGAACATTGACGACGAGGTGGCCTACGACATGGCCCGGCGCCTTGCCCGGGAGGAGGGGCTTTTTGTCGGCATGAGCTCCGGCGCGGCCATGGCCATCGCCCTTAAAAAAGCCGCGGAACTCGCCTCCGGCACTGTTGTCGTCATCCTGCCCGACGGCGGGGAGCGTTATCTTTCCACCGCGCTCTTTGCGGTCCGTGAAAAAATCTCCCTCCAGGTCCACAACGCCCTGGGACGCCAGAAAGAGGGATTCCAAACCCTGGCGCCCGGGAAAGCCGGCGTTTACACCTGCGGACCAACCGCCCACGCCCGGCCCGACCTGGGGGAATGCCGACGGTTCATCACCGCGGACATCGTCTGCCGCTACCTCGCGGTCCGGGGCTTTGATGTCGCCCACGCCATGAACGTGACAGACCTGGATGACAACACCATCGCAGGCTCCGAGGCGGCGCGCCAGGATATCGCCGAATACACCGCGGCCCATCTGGCGGGCATTCTCGAGGACTTCGCGGCCCTTGGAATCAAGCCCCCCTCCAAGATGCCCAAAACCAGCGAAAACCTGGACCAGATGCTCCGCATCGGGCGGCGCCTTGCGGAAAAAGGCGTCGCTTACGAAAAACTCCGGTCCCTGTACTTCAATATCTCGAAGGCCCAGGGCTACGGGGAGCTTTCCGGGATGGACCCGGAAAAAATCCGTCCGGGCGCCACCGTGGACCTGGACGGGTATGAAAAGGAAAATCCCAGGGATTTCACGTTGTTCAAGCGTTCCCGGCTTTCCGACCTCAAGCGGGGCATTTACGTCAAGAGCGACTGGGGGAACGTGCTTCCAAGCTGGAACATTCAAGGGGTGGCCATGGCCATGGCCTGCCTGGGGGAGAATTTTGATCTCCACATCAGTTCCCGGGACCTTGCGTTTCCCCACCATGAGAACGAGCTTGCCATTTCCCGCGCCTTGACCGGCAAGCCTTTGGCGCGGTACTGGCTCCAGTGCGACAGGGTCTATGTGGACGGCAAACGCATGGGAGCGGGCGCGCCCAGGGTCACGGTGGATGACATTCTGCTCAAGGGAACCACCGGCAGGGAGCTCCGGTATTTTCTGCTTTCCAGGGACTACAAGCGGCCCCTTCCCCTGGACGAGGCCGGTCTTGAAAACGCCAAGGCGGCAAAACGCAGGCTGGACCGGTTTGCCCAGAGCCTCGCCTTATGCCAGGGCGGCGCGCCGGTGAAAGAACTGGACCAGATTCTCTACGACATGCGCCAGGGTTTCAACGCGGCCATGGATGACGACTTCGACGTGCCTGCGGCTTTGGCCGCGGTGTTCGCGGGAATCAAACGCTTAAATCCCCTGGTTGCGTCCGGGGGTGTGGACAAGGCCGGGGCGGCCAAGATTCTGGACCTGTTGCGGAAACACGACGAGGTGCTGGGCGTCATGGATTTCGCGCCGCCCGGACTGGACAAACGGGTGGAGGCGCTTTCGCGGGAGCGGGAGGAGGCCAGGGCGGCCAGGGATTACGCCAGGGCGGACGCTCTGAGAGAGGAACTGCGGGCGCTGGGCGTGGAAGTGCGGGACGGGAAGGGCGGGGAGTGAGAGGAGTCAGGAGTTAGAATACGGGGAAAAGCGCCCGGTTTTTAAAAAACCGGGCCTTTTTCCTCATAGCAGCCGCGGTGCGGCAAGGTTTTTTGATCTAGCCTGGGGTTTCAACCCCAGGACCATGGCCAGACAGTATCTGCGCAAAAAACGGTGTTCTGCTTTCGCAAGCTTCGGAAGAAGTCACAGTTAAGACATCCAGACATGTCATTTCAACTTGCCTTGCAGGCAGGCCGCCAGTAATCAGGTTGTAATGCCTTGACCATCAAAAAACGAGGTCTGTGGTTTTGGTTAACTTTCCAAAGCCGAAGTAGAAATAGGAACGGATTTGTGAAAAACTCTCTATCCCCCGGCTGAAGGGGGAAGGCCCTGAATCAGCGCCCCCCTTCGCCCTTTCGCGCCAACCCAGGGGAACACGCCCAATGCGGCCCTTTACTCCGGAACCCGGCGGCCCCCTTTCGGGTTTCGGAATTCGCGCCGGACAACCAGGACAGGCGTGTACCCAAGCCTCTCCCAAAGGGGCGCCAGCACCTTGTTGGCGGAAGCCCAGTCTATGTTTCTCAACAGCGTGTAAACCGCTTTCCGCGTGGGCAGCGCGCCCAGCTTCTTTTTTCCCACCTCCACCTGGTTCCGCTTTAGAGGAAAAAGCACCCCTATATGCTTATTTCCATCTATAAAACCGGAAATAACTCTGTGAAGAATGAGAGAGAGCGGATACACCCTGTTATGCGGCATTCTCGGGTCTGGAACAGATTTCAAACAGTTCCAATAGGTTTCCCGGATTTCTGAAAATATGGCAGGCACCAAAATGTCCGGCAACTCCTCGGAAACTTCACTACGCTCAACCGCCTCGATGTGGCGTTGGCGCTCGGCCTGCCGCTCTTTCCGGTGTTGGGCTTTTTCGCCCGTGTATTTTGTTTTCATGATTCAACCTAGCACATTCTCCATCTATTAACAATAATCTTTTGGGGCGCGCCCGCGCGCGCCGCGCGTTTTCGCTCTTGATTTTTATCCTGCGCCCATGTAAGGGAAATGTTTTTAACATATACGGAAGGCACTTGTGCCCATCACAAAACGGCAGGAAGGAGCGCGGTTCAACCCATGACGGAAAAACTCAAGAATATCGGATTGGTGGCGCATACCGGCGCCGGAAAGACCTCCATCGCCGAGGCCATGCTCTTCAAGGCCGGAGTGACCACCCGCCTCGGAAAAGTCGAGGAGGGCAACACGGTGATGGACTTCGAGCCCGAGGAACTCAAACGCCGCGCCAGCATCAGCACCAGCTTCCACCGTTTCTCATGGAAAAAGAGCGATATCCAGATCATGGACACCCCGGGCGACCAGAACTTCTTCTCCGACACCCGGTTCTGCCTCCAGGGCGCCGACAGCGCCCTCGTGGTCATTGACGCGGTGGACGGCATCAAGGTTCAGACGGAACTGGCCTGGGACCTCGCCTCCTCCCTCCACATGCCCTGCTGCATCTTCATCAACAAACTCGACCGCGAACGCTCCGACTTTTCCAAGGTCCTTAAGGAAGCCACCGACATCTTCCAGCCCAAGCCCGTTGTGGCGCAGCTCCCCATCGGCAAGGAACTGGATTTCAAAGGCGTAGTGGACCTCGTGCGCATGAAGGCGTTTCTCTACGACGACACCGGCAAGGCCACCATGGCCGACATCCCGGACGATATGCGGGACCAGGCCGAAACCGAGCGGGAAGCCTTCATCGAAAACATGGCCGAGGCGGACGACTCCCTGCTGGAACGCTATCTTGAAGGCCAAATCCCAACGGACGAGGAAATCCACGCGGCCTTGAAAAAAGGCATCCTGGAGCGCAAGTTCGCCCCTGTCCTGTGCGGGTCCGCCGCTAAACTCGCGGGCATTGACCTTCTCATGGACTTCATCCTTGACTGCATGCCCGCGCCCACGGACCTTCCCGCGCGCAAGGCCGTCCACGCGGTTTCCGGCGCGGAGACCGACATTCCCCCGGACCCTGCCGCCCCTTTCTCGGCCTTGGTCATCAAAACCATCTCGGACCCCTACGCGGGCCGCCTCACAGTGCTTAGGGTGGTTTCGGGAACGCTCGCCGGGGACGGCAACTTCTTCAACGTCACCAAGGACACCAAAGAGCGCTTCAACGGCCTGCTCCTCATCACAGGCAAAGAGCAAAAACCGGTCAAAGAGGCCGGGCCCGGCACCATCGTGGCCATGGCCAAGCTCAAGGAGACCATGACCGGCGACACCCTGTGCGACGAGTCCCGCAAGGTGCGGTTCGACGCGCTTCCCATTCCCAACGCGCTCATCACCTACGCGGTGGTGCCCAAAGCCAAGGGCGACGAGGAAAAAATCATGTCCTCCCTCGCCAAGCTCCTGGAGGAGGATCCGGCCCTGCGGCTGGACCGCAACGCCGAGACCAAGGAAATCCTTCTCGCGGGCATGGGCCAGGTGCATATCGAAATGGCCATCGAGAAGATGCGGCGCAAGAACAATGTGAACGTTCTTTTGAATCTCCCCAAGGTTCCCTACCGGGAGACCATCAAGAAAAAAGTGCGCGTGCAGGGCAAGCACAAGAAACAAACCGGCGGGCACGGCCAGTTCGGCGACTGCTGGGTGGCGTTCGAGCCCAGGGGCCGCGGCGAGGGCTTCGAGTTTGTGGACGCCATCGTGGGCGGCGTGGTGCCCCGGCAGTACATTCCCGCTGTGGAAAAGGGCATCATCGAGGCCTGCGAGAAGGGCGTGCTGGCGGGATTCCCCACAGTGGACTTCCGCGCCACCCTGGACTTCGGCTCCTTCCATCCGGTGGACTCGTCGGAAATGGCCTTCAAGATCGCCGGGTCCCTGGCCTTTAAAAAGGGCATCGCCGACGCGCAGCCGGTTTTGCTGGAGCCGATCATGAAGGTGATCGTGACCAGCCCGGACGATTGCACCGGCGACATTATGGGCGATTTGAACGCGCGGCGGGGCCGGGTGCTGGGCATGGACAGCAAGGGACGGAACCAGCTTATCACGGCCCATGTGCCTTTAGCGGAAATCCAGACCTACGCGCCGGATTTGAACTCCATGACAGGGGGCCGCGGGGTGTACGAGATGGAATTTGCGCATTACGACGAGATGCCGGCCCAGCTTGCCCAGAAGATTATTGACAAGGCAAAGGCCGAGGCCGAGGAGGCGTAATTTGTTGGGTAGGCAGCATGAAACCAAGGTTTTTTGGTTTCATGCTGCCTATAACTGAATTCCATAAATAAGTTAGGAATGTAATGGATAGAACCCCATTAATCTATAGCGATTCTATCCTTTCTGTTTGGATAGAAGAATATAAAGCGCTCAATTCTGATATACAAAATAGAGTAAGTCTTCAACATAGCCTTATGAATTTTCATATTCTTATATTGGTAGGAGTGCTTGGGTTACTGGTAAACTATCCAAATAGGATAAATGAGAATATATTTCTATTCATCATTTTAATACTGCCTTTTATATCATTTTTCTTTGTATGGAGACATCTAAACCATGACATAAATATTATTGATAAAGCAATATATATATATTCAATAATACGTCCTAATATCATCAAGATAACATGTGGCTATTCTTCTAGTGATTTAAATAATATAGCAACTGAGTTAAAGCTGCTTAACTTTGAACATTTTCTTGAACAAAGAAGAAAATGTAGAATTAGTCAATTTGGAACTTTAGTTTTTATGAGTGGTGAGCATTTCTTTCATTTTATTGTTTCTATCATTCTTATGATTATTCAATATGTGGGTTTTTTCTTTCCGATTACTGAAATACGTTTAGCATCAAATTTTGAAGAATTACTAATCTTCTCCATCGAAGATTTATGTATCATACTTTCTGCGTTAGCATTATACGGAACAATTTCCGTACGAGTTAAAGTAGCAAGAGGTTATGGATCAATTATAAATCAATGCCATTAACTTAAGAGGTATTGGTTGACATTATTTTCGGCGTGTACGGCATAAGCTCTCGAAGATACTAAACGGGGTCCGGCGGTTGCCGGACCCCGTTTTCATTGGTGCGCCGCGCTATGCGAAGGGCCCGCGCCTTCCGGCCCGGGAATCCATCAGGCCGCGCGCCGGACAGGGCCGGATGGACAGGCTCTATTTCACCACTCCGGCTTCCCGCATGCCCTGGACAGCGTCTTTGGTGTAGCCAAGCTCCAAAAGCACCTCATCGGTGTCCCTGCCTATCTGGTAGGGCGCCCCGAGACGCATTCCCGCCTGTCCCGCGGAAAAATGGGCGGGATAACCGGGCACTTTGATCCTGCCGTGCTCGGGATGGTCAAATTCCACCACATAGCCGTTTTCGATGGCCTGGGGGTCTGTAAGCACGTCCTTCATGCGCTGCACAGGACTGAACATCAGCCCGTGGGCCGGAAAAATCTCCATCCACTCGTCCCGGGTCTTTTGGGCAAGCACCGCGTCGCAGATTTCCAGCAACTCCTGGCAATGGGCGTGGCGGGATTTCCCGTCAATGAAACGGGGGTCTGAGAGAAGCTCCGGACGGGAAAGGGCGTTGACAAAGGCTTCCCAGTATTTTTCGTCGGGGTGGTGGACGCCGATGATCCACTTGCCGTCCTTGCAGACAAAGCTGTTTCTAAGGGGCGAGTTTTCGTTCCGCACCCATTTCATGCCCGGATCCCTGCCAAGCAGGCTTAAGCACATAAAGTTGGAGACCATGAGCCAAAGCCCCGCGCCGTACAGGGAGGCGTGGACCTCCTGGCCGTAGCCGTGCCGCTCACGGACGAACAGCGCGGCCAGAATGGCGTGGCTCGCGCAAATGGCGGTCGCCTGGTCGAGAATGGCCAGATGGATGAGCTGTGGGTTCTGGGGATCATGCAGGTACATCATGCCCGACCGCGCCTGTCCCATGGGGTCAAAGGCGCCCATGTCGGCCAAGGGCCCTTCGGGTCCGTATCCCGAGACATTGGCGTGGATGATTTTGGGGTTGATCCGGCGGATGCTTTCGTAATCCAGCCCCTTTTTGATCTTGGTGCTCTTGCGGAGATTGGTCAAAAACACGTCCGCGGTTTTAACCAGGTCTTCAAACACGCCCCTGCCCCGGGCGCTCTCGATGTCTATCCAGACACCGCGCTTGTTGCGGTTCGACACTTCATACATTATGCTCTGGCCGTTTTTGAGCGCGATGCTGATGCCGCCGACAGAGGCCCAGAAGCGTTCGGGGTCTCCCATGCCGGCCTCGATTTTGATGACATCGGCACCGAGGTCTCCCAGGATGGCGGAGGCGCCTGGCCCTGCGTGAAAGACGCCGTACTCGACGACCCGGACGCCGGAGAGGGGGCCGGGCTTGTTCGTGCTATCGAATGTCCGTTCCATAATGCGCGCGTGTCTCCTTATGGCCCGGGAGGCCCCGCGCGGGGCACCGGGCGCGTTGATTGATTGCTCCGGAAATGTCCGGGAGTTGCGTTGCTGCCGGGTTTGCCATGCGGGCAGCCCGGCGGGAATCACAGCTTTTCAGTCCTCGTCCGGCGTGTGGGCGGCTCCCTTTGCGGGAAGGGCGGGGTCCACGTGGATGACGGTTTCCAAAACCCTCCCAACATCCCGCCGGATGCGGCGCTCCACGTCCTTGGCGATGGCGTGGCCCTCGACGACCGTGAGATCGGCCTTGACCACCACGTGAATCTGCATCTGGTACATGCCGCCGGAGGTCCGCACCTTGAGATCGTGGACGCCCAGCACTCCGGGAACGCCGCAGGCGCAGCCCTGGATGGTGTCCACCACAGACTTGTCCGGCGCGGTGTCCAGGAATTCCCTCATGGCGTCCCATAACAAAGAGAGACCCACCCGGAGGATGAAAACCGCCACAATGGTCGCGGCCAGGGGATCCAGAATATGCAGGTCCGGCTTCAGGAGCATTCCCGCGACACCCAGAAAAACCGCCACGGAGGAAAGCGCGTCCGAGCGGTGGTGCCATGCCTTGGCGATGAGCACTTTGCTTTGGTATTTCCTGCCCGCCCGGACCGAGAACTGGTACATCCATTCCTTGCCGAGAATGGTCAGCCCCGCCGCCGCGAGCACTGTCCAGGAAGGCTGACGGACCGTATGGAAGTAGATGCTTCTGGCCGCGTCCCAGGCGATGTAGAGGCCCACGGCCATGAGGCTGGCGCTGACCACCACAACGGTCAGCGTTTCCACCCGCCGGTGGCCAAAGGGGTGCCGCTCGTCCGCCTCCCGGCTGCCGATGGCGATCCCCGCCAGCACCACCAAGTCGGTCGCCATGTCCGAGAGGGTATGCATCGCGTCCGCCACAAGAGCCCTGCTATGTCCAAGGATTCCCACGATGACTTGAAAGACCGTCAGAATCAGGTTGAGGACAAGACAGATCAGGGTGACGCGTTTGGCGGCACCGTAAATTTCCCCGGGCGCGGCGTCCATGTGTTCCTTTCCTAATCCGGCGGAGCCGGGGAATTCAGGAGACAGAAGTTCGGACTTAGAATACCATGGAAAGCGCCCGGTTTTTTAAAAAGCGGGTCTCATTCCTTACAGCGGCCGCGGTGCGGCAAGGTTTTTGAGACAGCCTGGGGTTTCAACCCCAGGACCATGGCATAGACATTATCTACGCAAAAAACGCGGATAATCCGGACATCGAATCTAACAAAAAGCCAACAGTAATTGCAAAATTAGGCGTAGGTTGGGTGGTTCCGGGCCGCAAGGCCCGGGTTCACCCAACATTTCTAAAATGATTCATATCTGTTGGATGAACCTGCCCTTCGGGCGGAACCACCCGGCCTACATCAAATTTGTCGTTTCTAAGAGTTTTGCAATTACCTCTCCGGACATCGAATCTAACAAAAAGCCAACAGCGTGTGGATGGCCCGGATGTTCTACCCCAATTGCCGATGAGAAACAAGAAAGATTTGCCGCGCCCGGGCCGCCCTGCCGGAGACACGGCTAATCCAACTGGTATTTTTTCCGTTTCCGCCACAGGGTCGCCGGGTCTATCCCTAAAATGCGCGATGCCTCCTCGATGGAGGAGGTCCGCGACAAAACGCTTTGAATGTGTTCCTTCTCCAGCTCCACAAGGCTTTTGATGTTGGCCTGCCCGTCCGCGTCCTCTGTGTAGCCCGCGATGTGGGCGGGAAGGACATCCGGACTAAGCGTGTTGTCCCTGCACAGAATCGCGCCCCGCTCCATGGCGTTCACCAGCTCCCGGATATTTCCGGGCCACGGGTATCTCTCGAGCAGGGCTGTTGTCTCCTCCGGAACCGTCGGCACGGGTTTGCCGTTCATCCGGGCGAAGCGCTGGACATAATGTCCGGCTAACAGTCCCACATCCTCGGGCCGCTCGCGCAGGGGGGGAAGATAGAGTTCCACCACGTTGAGGCGGAAGTACAAATCGTTCCGGAACTGCTCCTCTCTGACCAGCCCTTCCAGATCCTTGTTGGTGGCGGCGATGACCCGCACGTCCACCTGAATGCTCACCGGGTCTCCCAGCCGCTCGAACTCTTTGCTTTGCAGAAACCGGAGCAGTTTGGCCTGGGTGGCGGGTGTCATTTCCGCCACCTCGTCCAGAAACACGGTGCCGGTGTCGGCGGCCCTGAGCTTGCCTGTCTTGTCGCTCACCGCCCCGGTGAAGGCGCCTTTTTTATGTCCAAAGAGGTCGCTTTCCAACAGATTCTCATGCAGTCCCGCGCAGTCCACAGTAACAAAGGGTTTGTCGGCGCGAAGGCTCCACGAGTGGATAAGCCGCGCCAAAACCCCCTTGCCCGTGCCGCTCTCCCCTGTGATGAGGATAGCGGCGTTGGACCCGGCCACCTGGCGCGCCATCTTGAGCACGTTTTGCACCTTGCGGCTTCGGGTGATGAAGTCCCCTTCACGGACAATGCCTTTCAGGGCTTCGACTTCCGCCTCCAGACGGCTCACCCTGGCCACCATTTCCACGGTGTGGGTTATCTGCGCGGGGGTAAAGGGCTTGGGGAGGTAGTCAAAGGCGCCCTGTTTGACCGCGTGGACAGCGGTCTCAATGGTGGCGTAGGCGGTGATGATGATGACGCTGGCGGGGATGCCGGTCTTTTTGATCTCGTCCAGAATGGCAAGGCCGTCTTTGTCCGGCAGTTTAAGGTCCAGAAAGACCAGCCCGGGCTTGTGCTCTGTAAAACGCGAAAGCCCATCTGTTCCGTTCTCCGCCGATGAAACGTCCAGCCCCATGTTTTTCAAATGCATTTGAAGGGTCAGGCGGATGTTTTTGTCGTCGTCAATGACGAGCGCTTTAGACATTGTCTGTCTCCAGCTCCGAGGGAACCCAGAATGTGAAAACCGTGCCCTGCCCGAGGGTGCTTTCGGCCCGGATTCCTCCGCCGTGCAGCTCGATGATTTCCTTTACGATGGCAAGCCCCAGGCCGATGGCGCCGGAGTTGCCACGCTCCGAGAACTGGGTGAAGCGGTCAAATATCCTGTCTATGTTCCGGGGGTCAATGCCCCGGCCTGTGTCGCGGCACTCGAAATAATACCGGCCGCCGTTGGCGCGCACCTTGATCGAAACCTCGCCGCCCGGGTCGGTGTAGCGGATGGCGTTGCCCGCCAAATTGGTGATGACCCAGGGAAAACGCAGTGAGTCAACCGCCAGGGGCGCAAGCCCGGGTTCGACATCCACCGTGAGGCGCACCTTGCGCTCCTCGGCCTGGTGCCACAGGGGACGCAGGCTTTCGGCGATAATAGCCTCCACGTCCAGTTTTTCCTTTGCCCGGGGCGTGCCCATGCCTTCGAGGCGGGTCATGTTCACAAGCTCGTTCACAAGGTCCGCAAGCCTCGAGCAGTCCTCCCGGGCCATTTGAAGCAGATCCCCCCGCTGTTCCGGGGCAAGGTCCTGGCCGCGCTCCGAGAGCATGCCCACACTCATGACCAGGGATGTCATGGGTGTCTTGATTTGATGCGAGAGGTCCGCGATGAACCGCTCCTTGGCCTCCTCGGCCTGACGGACCTTGAGCTTTTCCGCGGTCAGCTCGTCCTCGGAAAGGCGGTCAAGAACCTTCAAACGGTCAAACATGTGGTTGAATTCCATGCAGAGAAAACCGATTTCATCCCGGGTGGTGACCTTGAGCATGGGATACTTTCCTCTTCCCTCGCGCACACTGCCCAGGGTTCCGGCAAGATGCCGAAGGGGCCGTGAAATGCCGGAGGCGAACACCGTGCTTAACAGCAGGGTGCAGAGAATGGCGGCGACCAGAAGGCCGGTGGATTCCTGAAGCGCCCGCTCGGCCAAAAGCTCGGTTTCCTCCTGGGCGTGCTCCATGGCCTCCTCGTTGATGAGAACGAGATCTTCCGTGTGGTGGACCAGGGCCGCGGAAACATCGAAAAAATCCTCATAGACCTTTGCGGGATGACCCCGGGGTTTTTTGAAGAGCTTGGCCCTTAAGGCCATGTATTTCCTGGCGTCGTTTTCCATGCGCCGGAGCACCGGAGACTCCCGGATTTCGGTCACTCCCCGGCGGTAGGCCGCGATGAGGGAGGCGATGTCGCCGCCGTCCGCGTCCGCGTCCTCTTCGCTGGGGGGAAGTTTGAACATGCGGGCCAGGAGCCGGTTTCGGTCCTGCTCGACCCTGGCGCGGATTTTCTGGGCCGCCCGGATGCTTTTGTAATTAAGGGAAAGGATGTTGCGGGCGCTTTGTCCCAGGGAGCCGATGTTCCGGTAGTCCAGGTACATGGCGGTGATGAGAAGGGCGGCGGGGACAAGTATCCCGAGGAAAATTTTGGTCCGGATGGAGAAGACAGGGTGCATGGGGGCGGCCTCCTTGGGCGGTCCGGACGCGCGCGGGCGGGCTTGCCGGGGCGTAAGGGCCAAGCAGGAGAACCCTACAGGAAGGAGGCGCGGATGTCAAAAGGGTGTGGAGATGTGTGGCGGGAGGGAGCAAGGGGTCCGCCGGGGTAAGCCTCCCCGGCGGACGCGCGCGGAACAGAGACTAATAGCGCACATCATCCGGCGTGAGTTTGCGCCGGAAAAGATTGTAGGCCCAGACTTGGTAGGCCAGCACCACAGGCAGGAACACCAGCGCCACCCCCAGTATGATTTTAAGGGTGAGCGGGCTGGAGGCCGCGTTGTGGATGGAGAGGCTGAACTCGGGGCGGATGCTCGAGGGGAAGAGGTTGGGGAAAATCCCGATGATTCCAAAGAAGGTCGCCCCGACAATGGTGAGGGCCGACGCTGCCCAGGTTGACCAGGCGCGGCGCGCTTTTGCCGCAAGCCGGGCAAGAAGGATTCCCGCAACCGGAACCAGCGGCACAAGGAACAAAACAGGGCTTGCGATGTAGTTGACGAAAAGCCCTGTCATCCCCCAGCTTAAAGCCACAAACACCAGAAGCGCGGACAATGCCGCGGGCCAAAGGGTTTCAAAGGTTTTCCACGCCTTGGCCTCCAGGTCTCCCTCGGTGCGGATGGCGAGCCACGCGGCACCGTGAAGCAGGAACAAAAGGACGAACAGTATTCCGCCCACAACGCCGTAGGGATTCACCAGCCTGAGCCAGGACCCCTGGAAGATTCCCTCGCCGTCAATGGGAATGCCTTTGAAGATGTTGGCGAACGCCACTCCAAAGAGGAACGCGGGCAAAAAGCTGCCCAAAAACACGCAGGTGTCGCAGAGCTTGCGCCAGCGGTCCGAGTCGTGGTGGTGACGGAATTCGAGGGCCACGCCCCGGAGAATGAGACCGAAAAGGATGAGCATGAGGGGAATGTAGAGAGCCGAAAACATGGTGGCGTACACTCTGGGGAACGCGGCAAAGGTCACGCCGCCCGCTGTGATGAGCCAGACCTCGTTTCCGTCCCACAAAGGCCCCATGGTCGCCAGCATTTCGCGCCGGGTGGCGTTGTCCTTGCCCAGAAAGGGCAGAAGCGTGCCGATGCCCAGGTCAAATCCGTCGGTGATGAAAAACACCGCCCACAAAAGTCCCCACAAAAAAAACCATATCGCGGCCAGTTCCATTTCAGCACTCCCTTCGTTGTGTGTCGGGTCGTGGTTGTTTTACAGTCATTAAAGATCGCCCGGAGTGATTCCGGTGTGTTTAGCGGTTCGCGCAACCATTGCCGGACCAATTTCGTCTTTGTCGTGAAATGCGAAGACAAAATCGTCCATTCCAGGTTTTGACAATGTCCGATGGAACCCGGAAACTCTCTTGACCGCCCAGCCAGCCCGCAGAAGCGCGCTTGGCAGCCGTTTTGCCTGGATGCTTGGCCAGGATGTCATGCGGCGGCGAAATAAATTTCTATCGGTTGAACAGGGTGCCCCCCGTGCTCAATCCGCTCCGCAAGTATCCGGAGCGCGAGAGCCTGCGCTTTGCCGAGAGCCTCTTCCCGGCTGTTCCCGTACTGCATCGCTCCTGGCAGAGCCGGAATTTCCGCAATCCACCTGCCGTCTGTTTCCCGGTCTGTTTCAATCAGGAATTTCATGTCTGTTCCTCCCCGGGCATGCCTGCGCTGTTGTTATCCGGGAAACCCCGTTATGCCTCCTTGGGTCCCTCCAGCGCGGTTTTGGCCATGAAGTAGATGCCCGCGGCGCCCAGAAGCCCATAGACCAGGATGAAGGCCACAAGGGTGGCGGCGACGTTTCCTGCCGCCACAGGCGAGGCCGCGTCCGCGGTTTTCAAGAGTCCATACACAATCCAGGGCTGCCTGCCCACTTCGGCCATGGTCCAGCCAAAGTAGATGCAGAGGTAAGGCAGGGGCACGGCCAGGGTCATGATGGCCAGATACCAGCGGGAGGTGAAAAGTTTTTTCCTCCACCACAAAAACGCGCCTGTCAGGGTGAGAAGACAAAAGAGGCTGCCAAGGGCCACCATTCCTTTGAAAGTCATGTTGACGATGGCGACCGGCGGCCGCTCGTCCTTGGGGATGTCTTTAAGGCCGATGACCGTGGCGTCCATGTCGTGGTGTGCCAAAAGGCTCAACATGCCGGGAATGCGCCCGATTTCGATCACGTTTCTCTCGTTCTCCTCGTCCGGCCAGGTGAAAAGGTAGATGGGCGCCCGGGCTTCGGTTTCCCAATGCGCGTCCATGGCCGCGAGCTTGGCGGGCTGCTTGAGGGCCAGGTCCGCCCCGTGGACGTGGCCTTCGGCGAACTCGAAGAAGCTGAACACCAACGCCACTGCAAGCCCGATTTTGAAGGAGCGGACGAAGAAGTCCTCGTGCCGGCGCTTCAAAAGGTGATAGGCCGAAATCCCCATGACCACGAAGGCGGAGAGGATGAAGGCGGCGCTGATGGTGTGGAAGAACATGAGAACCGCGAATTTCTGGGTCACCACCTCGATGAAGCTGGTGAGTTCCGCGCGTCCGTTCCGGATGGTGTAACCCACAGGGTGCTGCATCCAGGAGTTGGCCATGAGAATCCAGATGGCGGAGAGGCTGCCCGCCAAGGCCACAAGCCACATGACGATGGCGTGGGCGCGCTTGGAGAGTTTTTTCCAGCCAAAAGCCCAGACGCCGATGAGGGTGGATTCGAGGAAAAAGGCCACTGTGGCCTCGATGGCGAGAAGAGAGCCGAAGACATCGCCCACAAAGGCCGAGTAGCGGGACCAGTTGGTGCCGAACTGGAATTCGAGGGTGATTCCGGTGACGACACCCACGACAAAGTTGACGAGAAAGATTTTGCCCCAGAATTTGGTCATGCGGAGCCAGGTCGCGTCCCCGGTGCGGACGTATTTCGTTTCCATGTAGGCGATGAGAAACGAGAGTCCCAGGGTGAGGGGGACGAAGGTGAAGTGGAACAGCGTCGCGGCCGCGAATTGCAGCCTGGAGAGGAATACGGCGTCCATCGTGGCCCTCCCTCCCGCGCGCGGCGGGAAAATTTAGGGTTGTGCGGGGTTCTTTACACACGGGAATACGTTATTAACTTGGCGTCTGTGTAGATGGCCATTCCGGCGATGCGGTCGAGGATGCCTGTGACAATGGCGCTTGAGAACCCGCGCTCTTTGAGCAGGGTGTTCCGGAGCATGCCCATGAACAGCGGCCCGCGCGGCGTCCATAAGCCGATGGCGAGGTTCCGGACAAATCCTTTTTGAAGCGCGCTCCGCTCTTTGGGGGTGAGGGCCATGATCTCGTCCATTGTCAGCATCGGGCGCGGCTCCTTTGCAAAGGCGTAACTGCGGGCAAAAGACCGTGGTCTGCATGCATGCTACCCAACCCGGCGGGACAAAGTCAACGGTCTAAAAACGCCTCGTGAAAATCCGCGTTTGTGTATGGGTCGGCAGTGTGTATTTGTGAGGCAAAACACGTGCCGCGGGATTGATACCGATAAGGCACAAAATCTTTCGCGCATTTGAAAAATGGTGTAACCCTCGAACCGGTGTGGTTTGGGCTTGTCGAGAACACGAACCAGGGACCAGAAGGAGGGCTACAGGGTGGAGGATACCAGGGCTTGTCAGAAAAGGGAAGAGGCTGAGGGCGGCCGGAAGGTCATCCGGATTGAGGAGAAGGAGCTTCACCGTCACCTGGACAACATCGTGCGGGGGACCGTGGAAGACACCTTGAACGCCATGCCGGATGCCGAGGCGGATCAACTTTGCCAGGGCTTGCCGCCCGGATTCGAGAAACCGTGCGGGCGCTTCCGGCGGGAACCACGGCGGATTCCTTTTCCGTGGACCCGGAAACCCTCGTGTTCGGAATGGAAATGAGGGTCTATGTCCGGTATTCTGCCGTACATAGACACCTCATTTGTGCTTCGGGCATATGATCCTCCACAACATGTCGTTGTAGAGGACATAC
>JAGVGH010000246.1 GCA_020057225.1 Desulfobacterales bacterium
CTGGGTGGTTCCGGGCCGCAAGGCCCGTGTGTACCCAACATTTCTAAATGATTCATATCTGTTGGGTGAACCTGCCCTTCGGGCGGAGCCGCCCGGCCTGCCTCAAATTTGTCGTTTCCATGAGTTTTGCAATTACCTCAATAAAATTAAAAACAGGGGTTTTCCCCTGTTCTTCCAGCTTCTGAATTCTCCGGCTTTGCCAAGTTACAATTTTTCCGCCAGCAGAGCCCGGCCAAGGCTGCGGCGCTCCGCGCAGGAATCCACCATCGGGGATTTTGTCCTCTTCCGCAAAATACCACGTCCTGGCCCTGAAGAGAGCGCATTTCTCCCCAGGGCAAACGTGAAGCATCCAGGCTTGAACTCTAATTCAAAATGTACTTTTCAGGATTGACCGGCAAACTGTGGAGATGCACCTCGTAATGAAGATGCGGGCCTGTGCTGCGGCCTGTGTTGCCCATCAAAGCAATGGCCTCGCCCCGCTTTATCGTATCCCCTTTTTTCTTGAGGCACCTTGAGAGGTGGGAATACTGGGTGACCATGCCATGCCCGTGGTCAATAACAATGGTAAGCCCGTAATAGGATTTGTCGCCTGCAAAGGTGACCGTGCCTTTAGCCGAAGAAATGATGGTGGTGCCATGTCTTCCGGCCAAATCCAAGCCTTTGTGAAATTCCCGAAGACCGGTGTAGGGGGATTTGCGGGGGCCGAAGCGCGAGGTTTCCCAGTATTTGCCTCGGACCGGGCGGATAGACGGAGTGCAGGCTAAAACATCTTTTTTACCTTCGAGTCCCTTGAGAAGGGACTCCATGCTGTCCTCCTGCAAGGCCGCCGCGTTGGCCAACGTGCTGATCCGCTCGTTCATTTCCCGGTTGAGCGCCGCCTGCGCGTCCTTAAGCGGCAGGCTCGCGTCCAGGGCCTCGGGAGGGGAACCGCCCACAGCCAGCATGCCGCCATTTTCACCGGGCTGCTCAAGATCGGCCATCACCCGGATTTTTTGCTCAAACTCCTGGAGTTTGACAAAACTCCCGGTAAGCTCGTTGACACGCTCCGCCATGCCCTTGAGACGCATCTTCTGGGCCTGGATCTCTACCCCCTGGACCGAAACCGTCTGCTCCAAAGCCTGGGCTTTTTGCTCAACACCATTGAAATTCCGGTATTTGTAATACACATACGCCCCGCCGCCACCCAGGGCGGCCATGGCCAGGAATACCATAAAACCAGCCACCCGCAACCACACGGGCGATACCGTGAATTGCCTCAGTGACGTTCCGTTCGCCGGGATTATGCAGACCGTGTACTTTTTCATTCCCTAAAAAGTCCTGTTCTGGTTCCCTGCACGCCATCGGCGATGCCGCGCTTGAAGCGCCCGCGCCGCTCGCGGGCAATTCACCTCCTGAATAAAACCATACTGGTTTCAGAGACAGTCTCTCCACCCCTACCTCATAAGACAACGCATTGTCAAGAGCCGAACACGGCTGACGCAGGGAAACCGTCTCTGGCGCATGCCCCTCCGTTCAGGGGCAGGAAAGAATTATGCGCCCGCTGCTGAAAACCGCGCTGGTATTTCCTCTTGAACCACAAAAAGACACAGGTTGGTATCATTGGCATTTCCCCGAAATCCCCCTTGAAGCCGCCGCATCCCTGTTAAAAGCCTGGCTGGGTATGCGCCGGGCTTCGGTGTTCCGCCTCAAAGGAGCGAAAAAACACGCGCCCCCTTACAACCCGTCCGCGGCTACCGTCCTCCGCCCTTGAGCACTCCAATCAGCCTGTCCAAATCCTCATCCCCGTAAAACTCAATGGACAGGCGCCCGCGTTTTCCCTTGCGCTGAATATCAACCTTGGTGCCCAGACACCGGGAAAGATCCTCGCACAGGTTCTTGAAATGGATTTCCGCGGGCTTGACCGGCCTGGGTTTGTCCTCCACCGCTCCTGTCTGGTCCCGGAGCTTTTTCACCAGCTCCTCGGTCTCCCGCACCGATAAGCCCTGGGTCAGCACCATCCGCGCCGCCATGGTCTGCTTCCGCTCGTCGTCCAGCCCGGCGATGGCCCGCGCGTGCCCCATGGTCAGCATGCCGTCCAGAATGCTCTCCCGGACCTCCAGGGGTAAATCCCTCAGCCGGAGCACGTTGGCCACTGTCGAGCGTTTTTTCCCCACGCGCTCCGCAACCTGCTCCTGGGTAAGGGAAAACTCCGTGAGAAGCCGGTGGTAACCCTCGGCCTCCTCTATGGGATTTAAGTCTTCCCTTTGGATGTTCTCGACAATGGTCATAAGCAGCACCTGGTCGTCGGAAACATCCTTCACCACCACCGGAACCGCCCGCATCCCCGCAAGCCGCGCGGCCCGCAGGCGGCGCTCCCCCGCGATGAGCTCATACCCGTTCCCGTCCCCGCGCACCACCAAGGGCTCAATCACCCCGTGCTCCGCGATGCTCTGGGCAAGCTCGTCCAGTTCCGCCTCGGAGAACCGCACGCGCGGCTGATACCGGTTGGGGCGGATGTCGTCCACGTCGCACATGAAATAATCGCGCGGCTCCCCGTCATCCTGCTCCAGACCCGGCAGGAGCGCGCCAAGCCCCATCCCGAGCGCCTTTCTCTTGGGCGGCTTCCCCTTGTCGTTTTTCATCGTCATTTCGCCGCTTCCTTGGCCGGTCTGTCTGTTCCCGTCTCCAGGCGCCGCACCAGCTCCCGCGCCAGTTCCACGTAGCTTTGAGCCCCGGGGGAGGAGGCGGCGTAGAGGAGAATGGGCTTCCCAAAGCTTGGCGCCTCGGAGAGCCGCACATTCCTGGGAATCTGGGTTTCCAAAAGAAAATTCTGAAAATGTTTTCCGGCGTTGGCCGCCACCTGATGGGAAAGGCTTGTCCGTTTGTCGAACATGGTAAGAAGAATTCCCGCCACGGTCAGCCTGGGGTTCAAGTTTTTTTTCACGATTTTCACCGTCTGCATAAGCTGGCCCAGGCCCTCCAGCGCGTAAAACTCGCTTTGCAGAGGGATAAGAAGCGAGGTCGCGGCGGCCATGGCGTTGACAGTAAGAAGCGACAGGGAGGGCGGACAGTCTATCAGCACGTAATCATAGGCTTCCTTAATAGCGGCGAGCACGTTCTTCAAAACCTTTTCCCGGCCGGGCCGGTCCATGAACTCGACTTCGAAGCCGATGAGCTCGGTCCGGGCCGGGATGACCTGGAGGTGCTTTAGCCCGGTGCGCCGCACAAGCTCCTGGGCTGTGGCCTGGCCGATCATGGCGTGGTAGAGGCTTTTATCCAGGGTGGACTTGTCAATGCCCATGCCGGTTGTGGCGTTGCCCTGGGCGTCGCAGTCCACAAGCAGGGTCTTTTTTTTAAGGGCGGCAAGGGAGGCGGCCAAATTGATGGCCGTCGTTGTCTTGCCGACCCCGCCCTTTTGATTGGCGATGCAGATTACATGTCCCATGGGCCGGTCCTGGCAAAGGGGTCAACAGCAAGGGGCAAGGTTGCGTTTTTCCCTGGCCCGCTCCAAAAGCTCCATGGCCTGGGCGCGGGTCGTGTCTGTGACATTTTCCCCCGCAAGCATCCGCGCGAGCTCTTCCACCCGGTCGGCGCCATCCAACAGTTCCATGGCGGATTTGGTTCTGCCGTCTGCGACAGACTTGGAAATCCGAAAGTGGGCGTCTCCAAACCGGGCGATTTGCGGAAGATGGGTGATGCATATCACTTGGCGGATCCGCGCAAGAGCCGCGAGCTTTTCGCCCACAACGTCCGCGGTGGAGCCGCCAATGCCCGCGTCCACCTCGTCGAAGATGAAGGTGTCCACAGGGTCGGCCTGGGCAAGAATGGCGCGCAGGCATAACACAACCCGGGAAAGCTCTCCGCCCGAGGCGATGTCTCGCAGGGGCTTCAGATCTTCCCCCACGTTGGGCGAGATGAGAAACCGCGCGCGCTCCCTTCCTTCCGCCTCAATGCCCTGGCCGTTGTCGTTGAGAGGAGAGGCCGCGTCTCCCTTGGGCGGCAAGGGGTCGAGCCGCGCCAGAAACCTGGACCCGCCCATGTTGAGGGTGGCGAGCTCCGCCTGGACCGCGGCGGCAAGCCTTTCCGCAGCCTCTTTCCTCTGTTCCGAGAGCGCCCGGGCCGCCTCTTTTAACAGCTTCGCCCGCGCGCAAAGCTCCCGCTCCAGCTCCTCCCGGGTTTCCTCCCGGCTTTCGCCCGCCTTGAGTCTTCCGCACACGCCCTCGTAATGGGAAAGCACGGATTCAAGGCTGCCGCCGTATTTCCGCTTGAGGCGTGTAAGCTCGTAGAGGCGCTCCTCCACCCGCTCAAACCCGCCCTCTTCCCGCTCCATGCCGTCCAGATAGGCCCGCAAACGCTCCACCGCGTCCTCGACACTGTACAGGGCCTGGGACGCCGCCTCGGCCACCGCCTCCAGGTCCGGGTCCAGGGCGCTCATGGAGACGAGTTTTTTATGCGCCGTGCCAAGGCGCTCCGCCGCGGAACCGTCCGCTTCGTGGAGTTCCTCCATGGCCAGACGGGCCGCCTCGAAAAGCTGGGCGGCGTTTTTGAGCTTCCGCTTTTCCTGTTCCAGCGCCTCGTCCTCTCCAAGGGTGATTTCCGCCTGGGCTATCTCATCCCTTTGGAATTCAAGCAAATCCTTTTCCTGGGCAAGGCGTTTTTCCTCGGACATGAGCGCCGTAAGCGCCTCCATGGTTTCCCGGGCGGCCGCGTGACGCCGGCCTACTTCGGCCCGTTGCTCCATGAGGCCCGCGTACTTGTCGAGGATATCCAGATGGTTTTCCTCGCGGAGCAGATCCTGGTGGGCGTGCTGGCCGCATATACTCGCGAGCCGCCGGGTGATTTCCTCCAGCGTCTGGGCGTTGGACAGCCTGCCGCACACAAAGGTGCGGTGCCTGTTGTTGGCGGCCACCGTGCGCTGGATGAGAAGACCTTCGGAAAGGTCGTGGCCCTCCTCCTCCAGGCGCCGGACAAGCTCCGGGTTTTCCGGAAGCTCGAACAAGGCTTCGAGATGGGCGGCCTCCGCGCCTGTCCGGACCATGCCGGAGGTGGCCTTGGCCCCCAGGAGGAGATTCACCGCGTTCACCAGAATGGACTTGCCCGCGCCGGTTTCCCCGGTGATGGTGGTGAGTCCCGGACCAAAGGCGGCGCGCATGTCGTCAATGATGGCGAAATTTTTAATGGAAAGTTCGGCAAGCATTGGGATTGCTTGATTTTTATGGAAATACTTCCTTCGGGGCCATGGGGTTCCGGATCCATGTATAGGGGAAGCCCCGGGGTGTGTCAATTAAAAAGGCGCCCGGCATGCGCCGGACGCCTTTCCTCCCGCATGGATACTGTCTTTGCTAGTCAACCGCGGTCTCGTAGTACACCGTGTACCGCGCAAGGATTTCCTTCACCTTTGCGGCAACCTCCTCTTTGGAGACACCCGGCGCGGCCTTGACGCGAATCATGGCCCGGGTGCCGTGGACTTTGTCCTCGCCCACGGTCACCGTGACGCTTTCGGCCATGGGTCCCAGCGTCTTTAGCTCGTCCTCATAGACCTTCCTGGTCGCGTCCCAGCGGAGCGCGGGTTTGAAAATCTTGCCCACGGGCGTAAGGGGAATCTGCGGGGTAATAATGATTTCCTTGGGAATGGCGGCTTTTTCGCCGATTTTCTCCTTGGCCCAGGCCATGATATCGGCGGCGGTGATGCCCGCGCCCGCCGCAACCTCCACGTATGCGACAGGCACCTCGCCCGCGTGGGGGTCCGGCCTGCCCACCGCGGCCACCATCTTGACGTTGGGCATGGTGTAGAGGGGTTCCTCGATCATCGCCGGGTCAATGTTGTGCCCTCCCCGGATGATGAGTTCCTTTTTCCTTCCGGTAAGCCACAGATACCCGTCCTCGTCCAGGCGGCCCAGGTCGCCCGTGTTGAACCAGTCGCCGTCCACCCAGATGTTTTTGTTGTGCTGGTCCTCGACATAGCCCTTGAATATGTTGGGCCCCTTGATGCACACAGCGCCGATTTCGCCCTGGGCCGCGTCCCTTACCTTTTTGCCCGAGTCGTCCACCACGACCACCTTGACCTGCTGGTAAGGCATGCGGATGCCCACGCTCCCCACCTTGCGCTCGCCGTCCCTGGGGTTGATGGAGCTTGCCACGGCACCCTCGGTAAGCCCGTAGCCCTCGAGAATTTTCATGCCTGTGGCGGCCTCGTAGCGCTTGAAAAGCTCCACCGACAAAGGCGCCGCTCCGCAGACCACGTACTTGAGCGAGGAGATGTCCTCCCCTGCCGTGGGAATGTCCAAAAGGACCGACAGGACAGTGGGCACCGCGGAAAAAGTGGCGGCTTTGTAATGGGAGACGATTTTCCAGAAATTTTTCATAACCGTGGGCTCGCGGTAACCCAAGGGCGAAAGCAGCACCACGTGGGAGCCGCCGCCAAAGGGAGCGAGTCCCGTGACAATGGTGCCGTTGCAATGAAAGAGCGGCAGGCCGCACAAGAGGGTCTCTTTTGTTTCAAACCCGCCCATGACCATGATGTCCCAGGCCATGATGACCTCGTTGAAATGGGTGCGCCGGGCGAGTTTGGGGGTGCCGGTGGTGCCGCCGGTGTGGTAGAGGCTCGCGGTGTCGTCAGGGCTGATTTTGCGGTCAAAGGTCAGTCTGTCCGCGGGAAACTGGTCTATTTTCTCGTCATAGCCCACAATGCGGTTGGCCTCGTCCGAGGGCCCCATGACCCGGATAGTCCATTCCAGTGTGGGGATTTCCTTTCGGATGGACTCGGCCTTGGGCCAGATTTGGGATCCGGGGAGGTCTCCCAGGGCCACGAGGACCTTGGTTTTCGCGGCGTTGCAGATGTCGCGGATGGTGGGGGCCTCGAGGAGGGGGTTGATGGGGTTTGCGATGCCCGCGGCCTCGGCGCCCCAGAGGATGAAGTGGGTCTGGGGGAGGCTTGGGAGGACGTAGGTGACGACATCGGTGGGACCGACACCCAGGGAGTGGAGCATGTTGGCGGTCTGGCGGATGCGTCCCAGGAGCTGGGCGTAGGTGATTTGGGTGGGGCGCTGGTAGAGGTCGCCGTTCAGGAGGAAGCTTAAGGCCACGGCGCCGGGATCCTTGGAGGCTCCGCTGACGAGGAGGTCGTAAGTGTTGGTTTCGGTGAAGCGCTGGGAGTAGGGGATTTGTTCGATTTCGGCGATTGAGTCGAGACCTTTGATGGTGAAGGCGGGAATCTCCATGAGCCGCTCCTTTCCACGGGGTTGGTGCGCGGTGTGTCCGTGCGAACATTCGTTCGAGCGCGGAACCGTTTACCCCCGCCGCGCGCGGCGGCGCGCCGCATGGAACGGCGGGAGCGTTTTTTCAAAGGTTCTGTCATCCCCTATAGCAGACCCCGCCTTCGCGTGTCAATTTCCGGCAGGACTTTGGCGCGATGTTTTCCCGGCGCGCGGGCAGGGCCTGGACGTAAAAAGGGCGCCCGGATGCTTCCGGACGCCCGTTGCGTGTTTCAAACGGTTAAAGGCCGGGCCTTTTACTCCCCGTCGTACACCGTGAAGTCCGTTTTTTTCGAATGCACTGCGCCGGTGGAGTCCGGAATCTGGGTGGTGAGGGTGTAGTCGCCAGGCCGCAGGCTGCCGGGCACAGTCCACGGCAGCACCGTGTATCCCGACCCGTGCATGGACGCCGTGGCGGTGGAGGTGTACACTTTGCTGCCAAAGCCGCTGCTTATCGGGGTCTTGTACGTGACCACGGTTCCGCTCACAGGCGCGCCCGTTTCCGGGTTATAACTGGAGCAGTTCTCGTAATTGGGCAGATACAACCAAGTGGAGAGATAGACCTGCTGTCCCGGATAGACATAGTTAAGTGTCTGGCCCTGGGAATTCTGCAGATTGGTGCCGGAAATCAGGGGATCGCAGTATCCGGGCAAGACATCCACCGCATGGGTTGTGGTGAAAACCTGGCCCATTTTCCCAGTGACCTGCGCGCTCATATCATAGGTGCCAGGGGTGGTTCCGGTCCAGTACACGCTTGCAAACCCTTCCGACGAGGTCGGAGTGGAGGTGGGCGAGAAGGTGATGCCGCCACCGTTGGCGGAAAACTGGACAGGCATGTCACTCACCGGCCCCTGGCTCACAGGGTCAAGAACTACCTGCGCATCCCCCCACGCATCCGACAATGTGTAGCTTCCCGCAACCGCATAGGCACCGCTGCACATGCCGTAAAATTCCAGACCCTGCACGTCATCCGGGTAGGTGGCGTACACCTGCCGGGTGGTGGTAAACACGTTGTTCGTGCCGGAAAGCGGGTAGCTGGCGTACACATCTACCTGGCCGGTGACAGGGTTGGAATAGGCAAACGTGGCCTGGCCCTGGGAGTCTGTGGTCAAGGTGAAGGGGGGAGTCAGCGGACCATTCAGCACGGAACCGCCCTTGTCGGTGTTCGTTATCACCTCCCAGTCCACCGTCACCACCGCGCCGGACACGGGCTCACCAACGCCGTTGTTGAGGGTGATGGTAAAGGGCACGCTGGCTTGGTAGTTGAACACCTCGTCTCCGGCCTCGAGGTCCAGATTGCCGACATCGGCCGGGCCGCCGCTGTTGAGGGCGGCAACGAGATTGGCCCAGTGGGAGAAAGAAGCCTGAACCGTGGTATGGGTTGTTGTCGTGCCGGGGGCATACATATTCCCGTCCAACGCGCCGTCCCCCAGGTTGAGGGCGAGATACTCAATCAGGTCCGCGATAGCGTCGTAATTGAGCTTGGCCGGGTTGAACCGGGAGAGGAGGCCCAGGTTGTAATCGAACACGAGGTTGACGTGTCCGGCACCATTGCGGGTGTTGAGCGGATTGTCGTTTAACAGATCAACACCCAGAAGGTCGTTGACAAGGGCCATGATCCATCCGACCAGATCAAGAGCCTCTTGGGGTGTTGCGCCGGCGTCGGGATCCCATGTCATCGCGTTGATGTACATCCTCGCGGCCACCGAGCTTGCCGCGGACAGATAGCTCGTGAGCTTGCCGGAGCCGCCCGTAAGCTCGGACGCGTCCGGAATGAGGCCCCAGATATCCGGATAGGGCAGATTGGTGGCGCTGTCCTTGCCTCCGCTCGCTTTGATGAGGATGGGCGTTCCGGCCAACTGGCCAAGCAGGGTCTTGGACACCCGGAGATTGGAGTAGGTCCCGTTGGCCAGGGTGGTCACAGGGGCAAGGGTAGGCAGATTTTGCATCACCCCGTCCGCGTTGTAATACCACAAGGTCAGCGCGGCGCCTCCGACAGGTCCTTTTCCGACCGCGCCGCCAATTCCGCCCGCCGCGGCTCCGCCTGGACCAACTCCCGCCACATAACCATCATCATCCGAGCAGGCCGTAAGCCCCGCCGCCATGGCGCAACACAGGAAAAGCATCGCCGTCCATTTGGAAATTTTCATGTCTCCTCCATAACTATCTGGATTAATTCTGAAAACAATATCTCGCCGGAACAGGTCATTTTTT
This sequence comes from Desulfobacterales bacterium, assembly GCA_020057225.1. Taxonomy (GTDB): domain Bacteria; phylum Desulfobacterota; class Desulfobacteria; order Desulfobacterales; family Desulfatibacillaceae; genus JAGVGH01. The sequence continues at coordinate 9,447 of JAGVGH010000246.1, forward strand.
TGGGCCATATTTACCTTCCATACAGGAACCCGCCATCAAAAAGCAAGAAAAAAATGCGCCCCCTCGCGGACCGGCCTTGCCATTCCCCAAAAGGCGCTTTATGGTGGCGCATCGGGAACCGCTCGGACAAGGGAGGAAACATGGCCGGACTCGACAACCTTATGGCGTTCATCTGGCGCGACCCCCGCGCCAACAACTGCAACACCTATCTCATTGACGGCAGGGCGCCTCTTTTGATTGACCCGGGGCACAGCGCCTTTATCGAAAACATCGCGGGCCGGATGGAGGAAAGCGGTTTCAACCTGCCGCGCCTGGCTCTCGCCGTCTGCACCCATGGACATCCGGACCACGCCGAGGGCGCGGAGGTCCTGGCCGAAATTCCCGTGCCGGTTGCCATCCACGAAACAGAAGAGCCGTGCCTGAAAGACATGGCCAGGCTGTTCTACACCTCCCAGGGACAGACCGCGCCGGAACCGCGTTTTGACTTTCTGCTGCGCGAAGGAGACCTTATGGTCGGAGACAACACGTTCGAGGTCCTGCACACTCCCGGCCACACCCCCGGTTCCATCTGCCTGTACTGGCCCGCTGAAAAAGCCCTGTTCACCGGGGACCTCCTTTTCGAAGAGGGCGTGGGCCGGACGGATTTTCCGGGCGGCGACGCCCTGGCGCTCAAGGAAAGCGTCCGGCGCGTCCAGAGCCTGGACATCGAGTGGATACTGCCGGGCCACGGGGAGATTATCCAGGGCCGGGAGGCGGTGCGGGAGAATTTTGACTTTATCGGGCGCTTTATCTTTTCAACGATGTGAGGCGCGGAGGGCCGGAAATGGGCGAAATCAAGAGCACCCTCGAGCTGGTGATGGAGCGGACCAGGGGCATGGTCCAGAGCCGGGAGGAGCGGGAACAGGATATTTTCAGGGAGCGCGCGCGCAAGGCCGCTGTTCTTGCGGAAAAGCATTTGTCCGGGGAAACGGGTCTTGCCGCGTTTGTTGAAAGGCTTGACGCCCTGTCCGGGAGGGAGCCGGGCTTTGACGCCCGCGCCGCCGCGCGCCTCCATCTGGCGCGGACGCTTCCCTTGGACGGGGCGGAGGGGAAAACGGCGCTTGCCGCCCTTGCCTGCCTGGGCAGCCCCCATGTCCGGGAGATGGAAGAGGCGATGGAGAAGATGGCCGGGGAGACCGAGGAGGCGGAAAAACAGGCGGAGGCCCGGTTGGCGGCGGAACTGGCGGGCCGGGGGATATCCGGGTCCGCGGCCGTGCTCCGTCCCCGGACAGATCCGGGATATGAAAAGGCCCGGGCGGCGATCCGGGAGCGCGCCAGGGCGCGGATTGCCCGGCTTGCCGAAGCGGCAGGGCAGGACACGCCGCGCGCGGGATATTGAGCCGGGGCTGCCGCCGAAAGGAATCAATGCATGGTTTTACTTTGGTAAGTTTCGGGATAAGTCATATCTATGACATCCAAAAATGACACCTCAACTTGTCTTGCATGTAAACAACCAGGAATCAGGTGTAATGCCTTGGCCGTCAAAATACGAGGCCTGTGGCATTGGTTAAGTTCCAAAGCAGAACCAGAGGTTGTCATTTGGGGGGTTTCCTCCGCGGAGGCAGGGTGATGGTTCGCTTTTCCGGATCCTCGTGTTTCCGGTAAAACAGGGCCGTATGTCCTATGATTCCCACAAGGGAGCAGCGGCAGGTTTTTTCAATGAGCGCCGCCAGCTCTTTCTTGTCCTCTTTTTCCTTGGTGTCTAAAAACCGCACCTTGACAAGCTCGTGGATGTCCAGGGCCTCGTCCAGGGACTTGACCACGGCCCCGGTGAACCCCTTTTGCCCCACGTGGACCACGGGATTCTGCGCGTGTCCAAGTCCGCGCAGATAGATTTTCTGATGTCCTTCAAGTTTCATCGTTTTTCGCAACACCTTTCCTTGCTGTTCGCGCCCTGCCCCGCCGTGAATCGTGTGGATGACCTTTGGCAGGCTCCAGGATGCGGGCGCGAGGCCGTCGCGCCCCTACGGTAATCAAACCGGCGTGACAGGTAGTTTGGAACACGCTGGATACAATACCCCGTTTCCCGTTTCAAAAAGACCCGTTACCGCCAATCCCCTTGGATTACCCACGCATAAGTTCCAGGGCCGTAGGGGCGCGACGGCCTCGCGCCCGCAAACGTTGGCGCGCGAAAACCCGCCGGATCGCCGCATTCATTCCGAAAGACCGGGCGCGAGGCCGTCGCGCCCCTACGGTAATTGAACCTGCCGTTAGGGTGCTACAATCCCGATGCGGATTTAGGTCTTGCCATCAGGCGCCCGCGCCATCTGTCTTTCATTAACACTTCCTGTTAACCAAACCAATTGTCAACTAGTTGGGGGCATCACCCAAATTTCCACGGCGCGTCATTCTCCAAAAAGGTTTACAAAGCCGAACCGCTTGACATCCACCAGTCCCTTGTCGGTCAGTTTAAGCTCCGGAATGACAGGCAGGGCCAAAAACGAGAGGGTCATCAACGGATTTTCCAATGTGCTTCCCAGTTCCCGCGCCGCCTTTGCAATATCCGCCTCCATGGCCGCCACGCGGCCTGCCGGCTCCATGCTCATGAGTCCCGCAACCGGCAGGGGCAGCGCGGCCAGAACCTTGCCCTGGGCCGCGGCGGCCAGCCCGCCGCCCATTTGCGCAACCGCCTCCACAGCGGCGCGGATGTCCTCCGGCGCAACCCCGGCGGCCACGATGTTGTGGGAGTCGTGGGCCACGCTTTCGGCAAGCGCCCCGGCTTTAAGTCCCAGGCCCCGGACAAGGCCCTTGCCCATGTTTCCCGCGCCCGTGTGCCGCTCGATGACATAAAGGGGCAAAATATCCTGCGCCGTGTCCGCCGCGACATAACCGTTTTCGACGCGGACTTTTGCCTTTTCCATCCGCGTGACAATCTGCCCCGGAATCAGGCCGATAACCCGCGCCTCTCCCTGGCCCGCCGGAATCGAAAAATCGAGCGCCCCGGGATCAACGCGCATGGAGCCGGAAAGCCCGGAAGGAAGTTCCGCCTCCTCCATCTCCCCAAGCGTCCGCCCGTCCTCCGCGCACAGCTTCCCCTTCACGTAAACCGCGGAGGCGCGGAAATCATCAAGGTTTTCCACCACCAGAAAATCCGCCCGCCTTCCCGGCGTGACGGCTCCGTGATAGGCAAGCCCGAAATATTCCGCGGGATTGAGGGTCGCCATTTGAACGGCCGTGACGGGCGGAATGCCTTGACGGATGGCGAAGGCGGCCATGGAGGCGATATGTCCGTTGGCAAGAATGTCGCCCGCGTGGCGGTCGTCCGTGCAGAACATGCACAGGCGGGAGGTTTCAGGGGTGACAGCGGGAAGAAGCGCCGCAAGGTTTTTTGCCCCGGTGCCTTCCCGAAGCATCACGCGCATTCCCAGGGCGAGTTTTTCCTTGGCCTCCTTGAGCGTGGTGCATTCATGGTCGCTCGCAATGCCCGCGCCGGAATATGCATGGAGGTCCGGGCCTGTCAGTCCGGGCGCGTGGCCGTCCACCCGTTTTCCGGCAAGGCGCGCCGCGCGGATTTTATCCAGCACATCCGGCGCGCCAAAGAGCACCCCGGGGAAATTCATCATCTCCGCCAGGCCCGGCACATCCGGCTCGCGGAGCAGGGCCTCGATATCGGCAAGGTCCAGACGCGCGCCCGAGGTTTCCAGATGGGTCGCGGGCACGCAGGAGGGCGCCATGTAGTAAATCCGCATTGCCGCGTTGTTGGAAAGCGCGCGCATGGCGCGGACGCCTTTAATCCCCAGCACGTTGGCGATTTCGTGGGGGTCGGCAACCGCCGCCGTGGTGCCGGAGGCAAGAACCGCCCGCGCAAAAGACGGCGGCGCGAGCATCGAGCTTTCCACATGGACATGGGCGTCTATCAGCCCGGGAACCAGAAAACGCCCGCCCATGTCCACGGTTTCCCGGGCCTTCCCGGGGCCGAACCCCGCGACCATGCCCCCGGCCACAGCCACGGAGGTCTCCATGGTTTCCCCGTTGAACACGTTGAGCACCCGGACGTTTTTAAAAAGCGTGTCCGCCTCTGTCTCCCCCCGGGCGGCCCGGATGAGCCGCGCCCTGTCAAAGCTCTCCGTCATGCCTTTCCTCCTTGGCCGTTGGCCGCGCGGATTTGCCAAGCGAACCTGCGGACCTCCTCCATGGCGTCCCGGACACTGAACGCCGTGATTTGCCGGTCCCGGACCAGCACCCGCCCGTCCACGACCACATGGCGCGCGTCCCCGCCGTTTGCCGCATAGACCAGGGCGGAAACCGGGCTGAAACAGGGCGCAAGCCTGGGGGAGGCCGCGTCCATCACCGCCAGGTCCGCCCGCTTGCCGGGTTCGATGCTTCCGCACACAGCGCCCAGGCCCGCGGCCTCTGCCCCGCGCCGTGTGGCCGCGAGAAAAACGTCCCGGGCAGGACAGGCCGAAGGCTTGCCTGTGGCGGTTTTCTGGAGCCTGGCCGCAAGGTCCATTTCCCGGAACATGTCGAGATTATTGTTGGACGCGGGACTGTCGGTCCCAAGCCCCAGGCGGACGCCCCTTGCCAGCATTTCCGTCACCGGCGCCACGCCCGACGCGAGCTTCATGTTGCTTCCCGCGCAGGCCGCCACCGCCGCGCCGTTCCTTAAAAGCGCCCGGATGTCCTCCGGGTCCGTGGCCACGCAGTGGACGGCCAGGGTCTTGTCGTCCAACACACCAAGGCTCTCCAGATAGCGGACCGGGCTTAGGCCGCGCTCCGCCACACATTGTTCCCGCTCTCCCAGGGTTTCGGCCGTATGGATTTGAAAGAGAACCCCTGCCTCCCGGGCGCGGGCCTTGGCCTTTTTAAGCGTGTGTTCCGAGCATGTGTAGGGCGCGTGGCAAAAGACCGAGGGTGTTATCCGGGAGTGCCGCCCCAGCCGGCGCTCCACAAAAGCCATGGCCGCCTCGACGTTGCGCCCGGGATCCGGAACACCCGGGGCGGGAAAATCAATGACCCCATGGCCAAGGACGGCCCGCATTCCCGAAACCTCCACGGCCCGGGCCACGTGCTCCTCAAGAAAATACCCGTCCACAAACGCGGTGGTGCCGGAAAGAAGCATCTCGGCGCAGGAAAGAAGGGCGCCCGCGAACACGGTTTCGGGATTGATAAAGCGCGCCTCCGCCGGAAAAATGTGGCCGTTCAGCCATTCCATGAGGGGCAAATCGTCGGCGAGTCCCCGGAAAAGGCTCATGGGCGCGTGGGTGTGGGTGTTGACAAGCCCGGGGAGTATGGGGGCGCCCTGGGCGTCCAGGGTGTCCCTTGCGGGCGGCGGGCCTTTCGGCGGAAGGGCCGCGACGGACGCGATCCGGCCGTTTCGGACGCACACCATGCCCGCGGGCAGAACGGTTTCCAGGGCGTCCGCCGTGATTACAGGTCCGCCGTGGACAACCAGGTCCCATTCCACGGTCAGCCCCGTATCCGCCGGGCAAGGCGCCGGACTTCGGCCATGGCCTTTTCAACGTCCAGGGTGAGGATGCGCCGGTCCTCCATGACGATGTCGCCGTTGATGACGCTGTGGAGCACGTCGCCGCCCCGGGCCGAATACACCAGGGCGGAGGCCGGGTCATAGATAGGCGTGAGATGGGGCTGGTTGGTGTCAATGACGATGATGTCCGCCTTTTTTCCCGCTTCGATGGAGCCGGTTTTCTCCGCCATGCCCAAGGCCCGGGCGCCGTTCCGCGTGGCCATGGCAAGCACGGTCCGCGCGTCGGCCACAGTGGGGTCTCCGGAAAACACCTTGTGGAGTTTGGCGCAGGTGTCCATTTCCGAAAGCATGTCCAGGTTGTTGTTGCTGGCGCAGCCGTCCGTTCCCAGTGCCACGCACACGCCGTGGGACAAAAGGCGCTGCAAAGGCGCCACCCCGGAGGCAAGCTTCATGTTGCTTTCCGGATTATGGGCCACCTTGACGTTGTGCCGCGCCAAAAGGGCGATATCCTCGTCCGAGAGGACCACGCAGTGGTCCGCGAGAAGCCGGGGGCCCAGAATGCCTTCTTTGGCAAGGTGCGCCACCGGGGTTTTCCCGTATTTGCTTTGAATGCGTTCGACTTCCTCTTTGGTCTCGGAAACATGGATGACCAGGGGCGCTTCCCACTTGTCGGACATCTTTTTGGCCCGCCGGAGAACAGGAGGCGCGCACAGGTACGGGGAATGCGGCTCGATGGCGATGGACACAAGAGGGTGCCTCTCCCATTCCTTAAGGAGGCGCTCGGTGTGGGCAAAGCCTTGCTCGATGGGACCGTAACAGGGGGAGGGGAAATCAAAGAGCACCTCGCCCACAACGGCCCGCATGCGCGCTTCCGCCGCCGCGGCGGCCACTTCCCCCTCGAAGAGGTACATGTCGCAAAAGCAGGTGGTGCCGGAGGCGATCATCTCCGCGCAGGCCAGAAGCGCGCCCGCATAGACCATGTCGCTGGTGAGCTTGGCCTCCGCGGGGAAGATGTGGCCGTTCAGCCATTCCATGAGGGGCAAATCGTCGGCGAGTCCCCGGAAGCAGACCATGGCGGCGTGGGTGTGGGCGTTGACAAAGCCGGGCATGATGATGCCGCCTTTGGCCGAAAGCACCCGGGCGGCCTCGGTGTCGGCCATGGCCTCCCGTTTTCCAACGGCGCTCACGGTGTCCCATGTCACGGCCACGGCGCCGTCGGGAATCACGGTGCCTTTTTCATCCATGCACACAACGGTGCCGTTGGTGATGAGCAAATCAACCTTGGGCATTGTTACCTCGAAAACAGAACCGGCGGCGCGGCGGAAGAAAACACGGGAAAATCAGACCTGGCCCGCGCGGGCCAGGGCGGCGAGCACACCTGAAAACACGGCGCCCGCACGGGGCGCGGCCTTGCCCGCTACGGCAAGGATTTCCTCCAGGCTGGCCGGGGCTGGCCGGTCCGGGTCCGCCGTGTTGGTGACCACCGCGAGGCCAAGGACGCGCAGCCCGGCGTGGCGCGCGGCAATGACTTCCATGACCGAGGAAAGCCCCACCACATCGCAGCCGATCGTTCTTAAAAACTTTAGCTCCGCGGGGGTCTCGAGGCTCGGACCCACAAGGCCGCCATACACGGCCCTGGGCAGGTGAAACCCGGCCTCCCGGGCGGCGGCGTCCGCGAACTCCATAAGCCCGGGGTCGTAAGCCTGGCTCATGTCCGGAAACCTCGGGCCCCAGGCGTCCACATTGGGGCCTGTCAAGGGATTGTGTCCCGTGAGGTTTACATGGTCAGCCACCAGGGCTGCGTCTCCGGCGGCAAGGTGTTTCCCAATCCCGCCCACGGCGCTGGAAAAGAAAAAGAACCGGCAGCCCAGAAGCGTGAGAACCCGGAGGGGAAAGGTCACCTCCTGTGCGGAGTAGCCCTCATAGAGGTGGAAACGTCCGGAAAGGGCGGCCACAGGCACGCCCTTGAGGACGCCCAGAAGGAGCTTTCCCGAATGCCCGGCCACAGTGGACACGGGAAAATGGGGAATGCCTCCGTAGGGGATTTCCGTGTGGATTTCAAGGCCGTCCAGGCTCGCTCCCAGTCCTGTGCCCGCGAGCAGGAGGACTTTGGGGGAAGGGGCGCCCTGGGCGCGCAGAAAATCCGCGGCATGGTTTGCGCGGGCGGGATACGTGTCCATGTTCTGTGTTCCCCGGGCCGGTGCGGGAATTCGGGCAATGCTCCCTAACGTGAAGGGGCGGACAGGCGGGAAAACCCGGCGGGAAGTCCGTTGCCGGGCGGTTTCCACGTGTGGGAACCATACCCCATGGTCCTTGGGGCGTCAAGCGCGGGAAGGCGCGGGGAAAAAGACGGGGGGAGGCGCGGCTGTTTTATTGGTTGTTGGGCACACCCGGGCCTTGCGGCCCGGAACCACCCAGCCTACGCCAATTATGCGATTACCTCACCGGAAAGAGCGGCAGGCCGAGCGTCAACGCCACATCCAGGCGATAGAGCGCAACGAAGCGGACAAAGAGTTGCCGGATATTTTGGTGCCTGAAATTTTTTCAGTAATAATCACGTGTAGGTCGGGTGGTTCTGCGCGTAGCGCAGGTTCACCCGACAGTCTCATCCATCGGAACGGATTTATGACAACCGCTATAAAACCGTCCACTCCAGGCGCATGCTGTCAATCCCCACAGGATGAAAAAAAAGCGGGATCGAAAAGCCACCTGTCCCCGATTTGTTTCTCCAATTGAGTATTATGCAATTACCTCCTATGATTATGGATGATTGGCGATATACCCTGCCGGCATGGCGGCGGGCCTCCCGCCCGCCGCCTTCCCAACCCCCTAACGCCCCGCACCCTGCACCGCCTCCTTGAGGCTTCGCGTATATTCCCGTATCCGCTCCTCCAAATCCCGCTCTCCCCCGTGGGCCTCGATGAGCCGCTCAAACGCGCTGCCCACCACCACCCCCTCGGCCACCCGGGCAACAGCCCGCGCCTCCTCCGGCGTGGAAATCCCAAACCCCACGCACACGGGAAGCTCCGTCACGCTCTTAAGCCGCGCGGTCTCCGCCGCCACTTCCGCCAGATCCAGCCCCGCGCTTCCTGTCACTCCGGTCATGGAAACCAGGTACAGAAAACCCGATGCCTGGTCCGCAATGGTCCGCATGCGCTCCGTGGGTGTCGTGGGCGCCACCAGCCGGATAAGGTCCAGCTCCCGTCCCTCCCACTCCGCAAGCATCTCCCCGGACTCCTCGGGCGGCAGGTCCACCACCAGCACGCCGTCCGCGCCCGCGGCCAAAGCGTCCTTGTAAAACCGCGAAAGCCCGTAGGCCAGAACAGGGTTGTAGTAGCTGAAAAGCACAATGGGCGCGGACACGGAAGACCGCAGTTCCCGCACCATCCCAATGGCCCTGGAAAGCCGCATGCCCCGGGCCAGGGCGCGCTGGCTTGCCCGCTGAATCACCGGCCCGTCCGCGGTGGGGTCGGAAAACGGAACCCCAAGCTCCAGCACATCCACACCGGATTCGCACATGGCGCGAAGCACGCCCAGGGAGCGCTCCAAATCCGGATCCCCCGCGGTGGCAAACCCCACCAGCGCGGACTCCCCGCGTTTTCCCAGATTGTCGAATGTCTCTTTGATACGGCTCACAGCGCACCTCCCGCCTTGGCGGCTTCTCCCGTCACAATATCCAGGTCCTTGTCTCCGCGCCCGGAAAGGCACACCACGACCACCTGGTCCTTGGGCCGCCTTGCCGCCTCCTCCATGGCAAAGGCCAGGGCGTGGGAGCTTTCCAAGGCGGGCAGTATCCCCTCGGTCCGGGCCAGCGCCCCAAAGGCCGCAAGGGCCTGGGAATCGGTCACCGACACATACCGGGCGCGCCCGCTCTCTTTCAACAGCGCGTGCTCCGGACCCACGCCCGGGTAATCCAGCCCCGCGGAGACGGAATGGGCCTCCACAATCTGGCCGTCCTCCGTCTGCAGGACATAGGATTTCGCCCCGTGGAGCACGCCGACGGTTCCCGCGCACAGGGTGGCCGCGTGCTTGCCCGTGGAAATTCCCTTGCCCGCGGCCTCGACCCCGGCAAGCTCCACGTTATCCTCCAGAAAAGGATAGAACAACCCCATGGCGTTGCTGCCGCCGCCCACGCAGGCGATGAGAAGGTCCGGAAGGCGGCCCAGGGCAGCAAGGGCCTGCTCCCGGGTTTCAACGCCTATCACGCTTTGAAAGTCCCGCACCATCTTGGGATACGGATGCGGCCCGGCCACGGAGCCGATGACGTAAAACGTGTCCCTGACCGCGCCCACCCAAAAGCGCATGGCCTCGTTCATGGCGTCCTTGAGGGTGCCCGTGCCCGAGGGCACGCTTTCCACCGTGGCGCCCAAAAGCCGCATCCGGGCCACGTTGGGCGCCTGCCGCGCCACGTCCTGAACGCCCATGAAGACCTTGCACTCCATGCCAAAGAGCGCGGCAGCGGTGGCCGTTGCCACGCCGTGCTGGCCCGCGCCGGTTTCGGCGATGACCTTTTGTTTTCCCATGCGCCGGGCAAGCAGGGCCTGTCCCAGGGTGTTGTTGATTTTATGGGCGCCGGTGTGGTTCAGGTCCTCCCGTTTGAGATAAATCTTTGCCCCTCCCGCGCGCTCCGTGAGCCGCCGCGCGAAATACAGAGGCGAGGGCCTGCCCACATAGTTTTGAAAAAGCTCCCGAAGCTCCGAGTGAAACGCGCCGTCTCCCCGGACCGTGTTATATGCCGCCTCCAGTTCGAGAATCGCGGGCATAAGGGTTTCCGCAACGTAGCGTCCGCCAAAGGGGCCGTAATGGCCCATGGAATCGGGCCTGCCCTGGTCTGTCGCCTGGGTGTCCATCAAAATATCCTCCTGGGCGCGCCGGAATGGGCGCATCCGCGCGCCGCCTCCAGAAAGCGCCTGATTTTTTCCGTGTCCTTGTCCCCGGGGGAGCGTTCGACCCCGGAGCTGACATCCACCGCGTCCGGCAGGGCCATGGCAATGGCCTCCGCCACATTTTCCGGGTCAAGCCCCCCTGCCAGGATAAGCGGCTTTCGATTTGAAAGCCCTTTTGCCTCCGACCAGTCCCACAAGCGGGCGCACCCGCCGGGAAGCGCGCCGCCCGCGCACTCGGCGAGCAAGGCCCGCGCCTTCGCATGCCGCGTATCGGAGAACCCCGGCTCTCCTTCTGAGAACAGGGCCTTGATGACCGGCACGCCCTCCGCGGCCAGCATGGCCACGAGACCGGGGGATTCCTGGCCGTGGAGCTGGACCATGTCCAGACAGCAGCCGCGCACCCGGCCCATGACAGCCTCAAAAGTCTCGTTCACAAACACCCCGACCGCCGGTATCTCCCTGGAAAGGGCCTGGCGGATTTCCTTTGCCTTTGGAATGGAGACAAAACGCGGGCTTTTTGGGTAAAACACCAGACCCACCGCGTCCACGCCCAGCGCCGAGCACGCTTCCGCCTGCTCCGGTCTTGTCAAACCGCACACTTTGACCTGCACCATGGGCCCGGCCTTTCACGATTGAGTTACAGGGTGGGTTATCGGCGTTTTTGTTTGGATAACGGCGCCGAAAATACCCTGGGGTTGAAACCCCAGGCTAGATTAAAAGCCTTGCCGCACCGCGGCTGCCATAAGGAAAGGAGCCCGCTTTTTGAGATTATCCTAAACGCAGGGCCTTTTTCCCCTAGAATTCTAACTCCTAACTCCCTTTGTGATTTCCGGCGCGATTTCACCACATCGTCTTGGTTTTTGAAAGGCTTTTTTGTCATTCAGAACCCAAAAGGCCCGCCAGCATGACAGCGGGCTCTTTGGCCCGAACAAGGCTTTCCCCCACAAGAAAGTTGTGGACACCCGCCCCAAGCAGGCGCTCCACGTCCGCGCGGCTTTGGATACCGCTTTCCGCCACCGCGACCTGGCCTGGACCCATGCGCGGAACAAGGCGCTCCGACACGGCAAGGTCCACCTGGAAGGTTTTGAGATCCCGGTTGTTGACTCCGATAAGATACGCGCCCGCGTCCAGGGCCACATCCAGCTCCCCTTCAGTATGGACCTCCACCAGGGCCGCAAGCCGAAGTTCCCGGCACAGGTCCAAAACGTCCCTTAAAAAACGCGGGGCGAGGACGGCCACAATGAGAAGCACGGCATCCGCGCCCATGGCCACGGTCTCGTAGATTTGATAGAAGGAGACGATGAAGTCTTTCCTCAGCGCGGGCAGGCCGCAGGCCGCCCGTGCCGCCGCAAGGTCTCCAGGAAGCGCGCCGAAAAACGGCCCGTCGCACAGAACAGACAAGGCGGCCGCCCCCCCGGCCTCGTAGGCCCGGGCAAGCTCCGCCGGGTCCAGGTCCGGACAGATGGAACCTTTGGAGGGCGAGGCCCGCTTGATCTCCGCGATGATGTTGGCCCCCCGGGGACCGGGCTTTTCCAGCGCGTGGAAAAAAGGCCGCCTGTCCCAGCGCGCCTCGGCCTGGGCGCGGACTTCTGAAAGGGTCACCCGCGCCATGGCCCGGGTGACCTCTTCCTTTTTTTGCGCGCAAATGGTCTCAAGAATACCGCCCTGGCTCATGGCGCGTTCTCCTGTGTAAAGCGGGCCAGCGCGTCCAGCTTTTTTTTCGCCGCTCCCGAGTCAATGGACTCCCGCGCTTTGGCCATTCCCTCCTCATGGCTTTCGGCCACTCCCGCCGCCACAAGGGCCATGCCCGCGTTGGCCACCACCACATCCCGCCGGGGGCCTTTTTCACCGTTGAAAATGTCCGTGAGGATTTTAGCGTTGTCCGCAGGCCCGCCGCCCAAAAGGTCGGAAGGATTCGCCACGCGCCCCAAAAAGCGTGCCGGGTCCAAATCGTAGGTGCGGACAGCGCCCTTGTCCAGTTCCGAAACCCGTGTGGGCGCGCATATTGAAATCTCGTCCAGCCCGTCGCGCCCATGCACAATCACAGCGCGTTTGGCGCCCAGAAGGGCAAGGGCGAGGGCGAACATTTCGGTGAGGTCCGGGGCGAACACGCCGAGAAGCTGGCAGTTGGCGCCCGCCGGGTTGCACAGAGGGCCCAGCATGTTGAAAATGGAGCGAATCCCCACTTCCTTCCGGGCCTTGGCCGCGTGTTTCAAAGCGCCGTGATGGACAGGGGCGAACAAAAAGCCCACCCCCAGCGCGTTCACCGCCTCCTCGACGATTTCCGGATGCACGTCCAGGCGCACTCCCAGAGCCTCGAGCACGTCCGCGCTTCCGCACTTGCTGGAGACAGAGCGGTTGCCGTGCTTGGCGACAGTCACTCCGGCCCCGGCCACCACAAAAGCCGCGGCGGTGGAAATGTTGAACGTGCCCGCGCCGTCGCCGCCGGTGCCGCAGGTGTCCACCACCACGGGCGTGTTGACCTGCACCCTGACCGCGCGGCGCCGCATGGCCCGGGCCGCGCCGGCAAGCTCGCCAAAGGTTTCGCCTTTGGTGGCCAGGGCGGCCATGAACGCGCCCACCTGGGTGTCCGTGAGGGCGCCGTCCATGAGGATGTCCATGAGCCCCGTCATCTCCTCCTCCGCCAGGTTTTGGCGCCGGATGATTTTGGTGATAGCCTCCTTATAAATTTCCATTGTCTCCCCCTTTCTCCCCCTTGGTGATGTCCAGGAAATTTCGCAATATCCGTTTTCCCACCGGAGTCATGATGGACTCGGGATGGAACTGAATGCCGTGGATGGCGTGCTCTTTATGGCGGACGCCCATGATTTCCCCGTCTTCGGCCCGGGCGGTGATTTCCAGACATTCCGGCAGACTTTCCTCCTCCACGGCCAGGGAGTGGTAGCGCATGGCGGTGAAGGGGCTGGGCACACGGGCGAACAGGCCTTTTCCGTCGGAGGTGATTTCGGAAACCTTGCCGTGCATGAGGCGGCGGGCCTTGATGATGCGTCCGCCGTAGGCGTGGCCGATGGCCTGGTGCCCCAGGCACACGCCCAGGACCGGAATTTTTCCGGCGCATGCGAGGAGAAGCGGGATGGAGACCCCGGCGTCCTCGGGGCGTCCCGGTCCCGGAGAGATGACAACGCCCTTGGGATTCATTCCCAAAAGCTCCTCCACGCTCCGGTGGTCGTTCCGCACCACCTCCACCCCGGTCCCCAGGGAAAGCAGGTACTGGACAAGGTTGTAGGTGAAGGAGTCGTAGTTATCCAGCATGAGAATCACGGGAACCTCCTTCTATACGTTAGGCTCTGGGAGTTTGTACTACCCCGTCAGACGCATCCCGGGTTCCCGCCCCGAAGGAGCGAGGCCGGGTGCCTGTTCCTGATTCAGCGCCGCCCCGTAAGGGGCGAAGGGACGTAGCCTGGGCCTTCAGGCCCAGGAATACAGCTAAAAATTGGATAAATATCGTTTTTACCGCAATCCCGGGGTTGAAACCCCAGGCTGGATCAAAAACCTTGCCGCTCCGCGGCCGCTATGAGGAATGAGGCTCATTTATATCAAAAAAATCTGTGAAAATAGGGCA
>JAGVGH010000312.1 GCA_020057225.1 Desulfobacterales bacterium
AAACTCATGGAAACGGCAAATTTGAGGCAGGCCGGGTGGTTCCGCCCGAAGGGCAGGCTCACCCAACACTTAGGAATCATTTAGAAATGTTGGATACACACGGGCTTTGCGGCCCGGAACCACCCAACTTACGCCAAGTATGCAATTACCTCATAAAACAGTCTGCGGTTAACGGGTGAAAAGCTCCTGGCAGAATTTGGCCGAAGGCTCCATGTGTTCCGCCACTTTGTCCAGCGGAACCTCCATGGACTTGACAGCGCCGGGCTTTCCGCCTGTCTGGTTGTCCTTGTGCAGGGGGGCCTGCGCCCAGGCGTCCGCCACGAGACGGCGTTCGTTTTCCGGGGACATGAGGTAGTCGAGGAACGCCTTGGCCTCTTCCGGATGGGGGGCGCCGGCGACCATTGCCGCGGTGTTGGGAATCACCAGGGTTCCCATGCCCTCCTGGTCCGGGAAAAGCATCTTGACCGGGGCGCCCTTGGCCACCGCGCCGCCCGCGTCATCCGTGTCGGTGAATCCCACGGCCGCTTTTCCCTCCGCCACGCTGTCCCGGGTCACGGAGTTGCCGTCCACCACGAGCGCTTGGTTTGCCACAAGGCCCTTGAGGTATTGCTTTGTTTTCTCCGGGCCAAGAAGCGTCCACAAGGCGGAAACATGCATGGCCGTGGTGCCGAAGAGCGGATAGGCGATGGTCACTTTCCCCTTCCATTTGGGTTCTGTGAGTTCAAGGATGCTTTTGGGATATTCTTCCGGCTTGAGGAGATTGGTGTTGACCAGAAGAACCCGGGCGCGGGCGGCAAATCCGCACCAGTACCCTTCCGGGTCTTTCACATGGGCAGGGTAGGCGTCAAAATGGGCGCCCTTAAAAGGGGCGAGCGCGCCTTCCTTTTTAAGGACCAGGGTGCGGCTTGCCTCGCCGTTCCAGAACACGTCCGCCCTGGGACGGCTTTTCTCGGCGATGAGACGGTTGACAAGACCCGCGGTTTTCGCGGCTTCCACGTCAAACACGGGAAGCACCTTGATCCCGGTGGCTTTCTCGAAGTCTTTGAGGACAGGCCCGGAAAAATTCTGGTCCACGGAGGTATAGACGACGACCTCTTTGGGCGGCGCTTTTTCCTCCGCGTACAGAGCAGGGGCGAGGACTAGAAGCGCGAGGAGAAGAGCCGAAGGGAACAGCGCGCGTTTCATGATGCATCCTCCCTGAAAAGGTTGAAGGGGCGCCTTCGGAAGCGGCGCGGGAACGGGCGGCAGAGGCATAGTGTTTGTCAGGGTTCCGAGCCGATTTGATCCGTCCCGGACCAGGTATCGCCACATGCGCACAGCGCCGTCTCCCCGGAGAAAGCCGGGGTCAGGTTTGTCGCGGCCCGTTGGCCAGGCAGAACAATCAGAGCGAGCGGCCCGGGATTCTAATGTACGCCAAAATATATAGACGGCTGAGGGGCGTTGTGTCAACGGAAGTAGACCTTGAGGGCGCGGGGGAGGGGCCTTTTGGATTTTCCGCCGCCTTGACATTTGCGCCAAAGCGCGTTTTAACAAAAACGGGGTTTGCCGCGGCAAGGATTTGGCGGACACTTGTGCAATATTTCTCCAAGCGTGTCAAAGCCAGGGAGGCACATGCTTCAGGGTCTTAGTCTGCGCGCGCGCATCTTTGTACTGCTCGGCCTGCTTGTCCTTGCCAACGTGGGGGGCGCCCTGGTGACCCTGTGGTATATCCGCGGAACCCAGGCATTGCACGCCGAAATGTTCGACCTCGACGTTGCCGCCTTGGTCGCGGCCCAGGACGTGGAGGCGGAACTTGTCATCCAAAAAGGCTACACCACCTATTTCATCCTTGACGGAAAAACCGACTGGCTGGACCAGCTGGAAAAACACCAGGCCGCGTTTAGCGGCGCCATGGCAAGAGCGCGGCGCACGGCCTACTCCCAGGAGGCCAAGGAAATCCTCAACTCCATCGAATCCGCCTACCTTGGCTACAGCTTCGAGCGGGCACAGGTCATTGACCTTTTCAAGGCGGGAAAACGCGAAGAGGGAGCCGCGCGGCACCTGGAGGTGCGCGGGCGGTTCCGTAAAATCTACGACCTGTGCGAGCAGTACAAACATTTGCACCAGCAGAGCCTGGGCCAGCACCGTGAGGATTTCAACACAAAGGCCCGTTACCTCGCCTACACCTCGCTCGCGGCAATCCCCTTTTCCGCGGTTCTTGGCTTCTTTCTCGCCTTTGTCATGTACAACCAGGTGCTCGAACCCATCGCGCGCCTGGCACTGGCCGCCGACCAGGCCGGCGGCGAGGCGGGGCGCGGCCAAAACGAGGTCTCGGCGCTGAACACCAGGGTAAGAACCCTTATCGCCGACGCGCAGGAGGCGCAAACCCAGCTCGAGCAAAGCCAAAGCTATCTCATGCAGTCGGAAAAACTGGCCGTGGTGGGAAAACTCTCGGCCAGCGTGGCCCACAGCATCCGCAACCCCTTGACATCCCTCAAGATGCGTCTCTTCTCACTGGAACGGAGCCTCGTGCTCGACACGGTTCAAAAGGAGGACTTCGAGGTCATCGCCGAGGAAATCGCCCACATTGACACCATCGTGGGAAACTTCCTGGAGTTCGCCCGGCCCCCAAGGCTCCGGATGCAGCGGACCAGCCCTTCGGAGGCTGTGGACAACGCCGTGCAGCTCCTTCGGCACCGGCTTGAGTCCTATGGGGTCACTGTGAAACTGCACCGGGTGAAGAAGCTGCCCCGCACCGCGGTGGACCCGGAGCAGCTCAAGGAGGTTTTGGTAAACCTCATTCTCAACGCCTGCGACGCCATGGGGGACGGAGGAAGCATCTACATCTACGAGGAGGAGGACGCGGGCGCGGGTCCAGGGTCTGTGACCATACGGGTCGCGGACACAGGGCCGGGCATCCCGGCCAACATCATGGACAAGATATTTGAGCCGTTTTTCAGCAGCAAAGAGGAAGGCTCGGGCCTGGGGCTCGCCATCGCGCGGCGTGTTATGGAAGAGCACGGCGGCTCCATCGCCGCGCAAAACATTCCAGGCGCCGGGGCGATGTTCAAGCTGACCCTGCCGGTCAAGGAGGAGCATGGTGGGAACCATACTCGTTGTTGACGACGACCCCCAGATCAGACACAGCTTCGAGCGCGTCCTCGCAAGGGACCACACCGTGCTCGCCGCCTCCAGCGGGGAAAACGGCCTGGATATCGTGCGCGGAACCCGGCCTGATCTCGTCATCATGGACGTTCGGATGCCCGGCATGGACGGCATCGAAACCTACCGCCAGATGCGCCAGGTCCACCCCAAACTTCCTGTCATCATCATGACCGCCTACGGCGACATGGAAACCGCCATCGAGGCCACCAAACTCGGCGCCTTTGATTTTGTGCTCAAGCCCTTTGATATTCCGGCGGTGCTCGACCTTATCGAGCAGGCCATGGCCGCGGGCCGTTTCACCCAAAACCGCGTGGCCATGGGCGGAACACCGGACAAGCCCCACGCCGACGCCCTCATCGGGCGAAGCCCCGCCATGCAGGAGGTTTACAAGGCCATAGGCCGTGTGGCCCAGACCGAGGCCACAGTTCTTATACGGGGCGAGTCCGGAACCGGCAAGGAGCTGGTCGCGCGGGCCATCTACCAGCACAGCGCCCGGTCCGACAGACCTTTTATGGTCATCAACTGCGTGGCCATTCCCGAGACCCTTTTGGAGAGCGAGCTTTTCGGATATGAGAAAGGCGCTTTTACAGGGGCCGTGTCCCGCCGCGCGGGAAAAATCGAGCGGGCCAACCGGGGCTCGGTGTTTTTGGATGAAATCGGCGACATGCCTTTTGAAATCCAGGCCAAGATACTGCGTCTTCTCCAGGAAAAAAGCATCGAGCGCCTGGGCGGGCGGGAGCCGGTTCCCGTGGACGTGCGCATCATCGCCGCCACCAACCGGAACCTGGAAAACGCGGTGGCCCAGGGGCAGTTCCGGGAGGATTTGTACTACCGGCTCAATGTGGTCACCCTCCGCCTGCCGCCCTTGCGGGAGCGCGTCGAGGACATTCCTCTTCTGACCGATTACTTCCTCGCCAGATTTTCGACAGAACTGGGCGTCCCCAACCCCGGGTTGAGCAAAGAGGCGCGGGAAGCCTTGAAAGCCCATGTTTGGCCCGGCAACGTGCGCGAGCTGGCCAACTGCCTCCAAAAAGCATTGATTTTCAACAGGGGTTTTCCTCTGGACCCGGCCGGAATCGCCCAGGCCATTGGCAAGGAAAAAACAGCCCTAAGCGCTGACGCTCTGCCCGGGGACGCGGAAACCGACGGACTTATCCGGCAGTGGATACGGAAAAAGCTTACTGAGGGGAGTGGCGGCGCGGTGTATGAGGATCTGATTAACCACTTCGGGAGCCTTCTGCTGCAGGAGACATTGAACCTTACAGGAGGCAACCGGACACGCGCGGCCAAGCTTCTCGGCCTGTCCCGGCCCACCCTGCTGTCGAAAATAGACAAATACGGGCTCAAGATAACCACCAGCGTGAGCGACTGACCATAGGCCAGGGAGGAGAACCATGGGGGGGCGCCATCTTATCCTGGGAAAGCTTGCGGACCTCCTGACCGGGGAGACTCTGGACGACACCCACGACGAACGCTTTCGGCAGGCCATTGGCCGTCTCCTTCTCGACAAGGGCCACCCCCGGGAGGACCTTGCCGCGCGCGTCCCTGTTTTTCTTTCCTGCGGAGACAAGTCCGCCGTGTTCCTTATCGCCTACACCGTGGCCCTCGAAGGAAAAACCGCCATGGTTGTCCACTACGGCCCGGGATCCATCGTCACGCGGGAGCGCCCGGCCCTTGCGGCCTCGCGCCTCGTGTCCCCCTTTCAGGCGCCGGTGGCGGTGGCGGCCAACGGGGTGGACGCCCGGGTTCTGCGGAGCCGGGACGGAAAATTTCTGGGCGAGGGGCTTTCCGCCATCCCTTCCCGGGAGCGTCTTGAAGAGATTGTGCGGGGCATGGCCGATCCCTTTCCCCTGGTTGCTCCGGAGCGCAAGGAAAAGGAAAGCCGGATTCTGTACACCTATGAGTTTGTGGGGGCCTGCAATTGCGAGGACTGCAACGAATAAAAGGGCAGGGCGCCCTGGTCCTTGCCGCTGTCCTGGCACTGTCCGGGATTTTGGGCTGCGCCGGGCAAAAGGGCCTGGAATGCGGCGTGGAAGAGACAGCGCCCCATGTCCTCAAGGTGACCTGTTCCCTGGAGGAGAAACCCGGGGACGCCCCCCGGATGACAGAGCGGATGCTCGCGCGCGTGGCCGGGATAACTCTTGATCGCGGGTTTCTCTGGTTCACCGTCCTTGAGGCCGAAAACGGCATTCTTCGCCGGGAAACCCTTGTGGACGGCCCGGGACGGGGTTGGAGGCCGGTTCCAAGCGGCATCCCCGCAGGCCGGGGCGCAAGGGATTTTGATCCGGACAGGGGAGTGGCCAGGATTACGCGGCTCGCGCAAACCGCGGTGTGGGTGGTACGGCTGGACAAGGATTGGCCGGGGGACGTTGGAAAACCCGTTTACAACGCGCGGAAGGTTCTTGCGGGGCGCCCGCGGGCGAAGGAGGCAGGGGGGAGGAATGACAGCCAATGCACAGGGCGGGGCAAAAGCCCCGGGGGAGGATGACCTGCGGGGCATGGGCCTGGCTTTGGAAGAGGCGCGGGC
>JAGVGH010000013.1 GCA_020057225.1 Desulfobacterales bacterium
AGAGCCGGTCCGGGGAGAGCGACGCCGCGCCGGGCACGGAGGCGCCGTCCTTTAAAAGAAGGACCGCTCCCGCGCCAAAAGTGGCGGGGTCGGCGGGGCGGTTGAGGGTGAAGACCACGGCGTGGGCGGGCGTCACGTTTTCCGCGCCGTCCGCCGGGGAGGTGGAGGCGACTGCGAAAGGCGCGGCCGCGAGATCGAGGCTGATTTCCAGGGTTTCCAGGTTACCGCTGTAAAACCGGCGGAGTTTCACAATTGTGTCCACCGTGCCCTTGCGCCTCTTGATGCGCTGGCGCCTGTCCCTGCTTTTGTCGCAAAGCCTGGAAGGCGGCAGACTGGTTTCGGTCACACTTTTTCCCTTGCCCTAAAAAAATTTTCGCGCCTCTGCAAGAAATTGCCCGGTCCGGTGTCTATAGAAAGAAGGAGAAACCTGGCGGCAGAGCACTTCCCCGGAGCCCTGCTGGCCCTCGATATGTACCATGCCCGGGAGCATGTGGCGGAGCTGGCGCGGATTCTTTATGGAGCCGATGTCAAACGGGTGGTGAAGGAGCGCGCCCGATGGTGGACATGGCTGGATGAAGGGCGGCCGGAGAGGGTCGTCGAGGCGGCGCGCGGGGAAGGATTCGACGGGCTTCTCACTCACGACTGGTACGCCAGGCACATCTTCAACGGTTCGAGTTCCAGCTATCCAGGAGGAATGGAGGGATATCCCGGCCTAACCCAAAGGGGACGGCGGCCCCTTCCAATTACTGTGTTAGCTTGCCCAGAACCCCGAAACCTCCCGGAGGGGTTGGATTTGATACGCCCGGTGCGTTTTCCCGAAAGCGCACCGCCGTGCGTTTTTCACTTTGCGCGCCAGAAACGGAATGGCTTCCCAGCCATCTGGCGAGGATGCCCGGAACAGGCACCGCCCGCCTATCCAAATGCCCCGAAACAGAATGCCTCACGGCCCCCTGCGCCCTGTTCCTCATGTGGTTTTACCAGTCTTTATACCTTGGCGACAGGACATCCGGACCTGAGAAAGCAGCGTCCGGCCGAGCAAGAAGGCGACTATCCGTGCGAGATTCGGAACGAGCAAAAAACATTTTCGGGGAAGGTGTTGCATTGATTTCCGGTTAAGGCGGGTAAGCCCGAAAACGAGATAAATTTTTTGCTTGACACCAATGAAATTTTGCTGGCATGATATGCGGACTGATAGGTGGGTTAGAAACATCTCGCTTTTCCATTCTTTGGCCAAAAGAATATGGGAATCCCATGGAATTTATTATCAAAAAATGCTTTCTTCTCCTGATTGCCGCTGTCATAACCCTGGCTGTTTCGCCCCTCGCCAAGGCCGCCCCCAACCTCGTCAATTACCAGGGCGCCTACGTGAATGCCCAGGGCGCGCCGGTGACCGGAAGCAAGGTCATGGTTTTCCGGATTTACCCCGCGCTGGATACTCCCGCTGCGAACGCCCTTTGGAATTCGGGCAACGTCACGGTGGCGGTGGTCAATGGCGCGTTTTCGGTAAACCTGGGAGAGTCGCCCCAGACCGCATTGCCAGCGGACCTTTTTGCCGCCAGCGACACCCGGTACATCGGCGTGACCGTGGACGGTGCGGAGCTTGTGCCCCGCCAGAGGCTGACCAGCGTCCCCTACGCCCTTAACGCGGGCGCGGCGGTGCCTCGAGGCATCATCGCAATGTGGAGCGGAAGCGTTGCCGCTATACCCCAGGGCTGGGCGCTTTGCGATGGGACCAATGGCAGACCTGATTTGAGGGACAGATTCATTATAGGCGCTGGGTCAACTGGATACAAAACCCCAGGTACAACGGGAGGCGTTAATACTAGTACTATTCCTGAACATTCGCATACAATTTCTGGAATAGAACTGCAAACTAGTACGGTTCCAGATCACGCCCACTATGTATCATTAACAACAACGTCAGAGAATGGCCGAACAAAGGTTGATGATGAAGATGATGACGATACTGTTGCCGATGACAACCATGAGCATTCAGTTCAGGGCAACACAAATCCATCTGGCTCACATTCGCATACTATAGCATCTCATAATCACGGGGGCGCTACCAGCGCATCAGGTGGATTATCATTGGACAACAGGCCTCCATTTTATGCCCTGTGCTTTATCATAAAGCTATAATCCCGCGACGAATTTTTCCTCCGCGTTAAACGACCTGTTTCACGAAACCCCCCTGGCGGCTGGAGCAGACCATGAGGTTCCGCACAACACGCATCGCCACTATACTGGCCCTTCTGGGCCTTTTTCTCACCCCCTGCCTTGGCCATGCCGCCCCTGCCATCCTCAACGGGCGCTTTGGCTCCTTCGGCGGACCTCTCAAGGTTGCCTCCACCACCCATATTTCCGTTTGCCAGATGTCCTCCTTTGGCCCGCTAACCCGGGCAGACCTGGATGTGATGTACCAGGCTGCTCTTGCGAAAAAGGTTATCGGCGCGGAGTTTTTGGACCTGCTCAACTTCCGCGACTGTGTTTCCGGAACCAACGGCCCTGGATGCAATGACACCCGCTTGGAGACCCTTCTTTTGGAATCGGCCCAGAACCACGAAACCGTCGGGTTCACCACCGAGTTTCAGAACACTATTGAGCAAAACCTTAAGGACGCGGTGGTGGCCTTCGCGTATCTGGCTAAAACAGGATATCCGGCAGACGCGCAGGACCGGCTGAATGAAACGCTTGGCATTTTGCTCTCCGCCTACATGGTTTTTGGTAACGAATTTTTGATAGACGCTTTGGACTTTCGCTTTTCCGCCACAAACCCCAACATGGACTCCTACCTGACGGAGCAGATCGGCCAACTGGCAAAGGCAGCCCAGTGGTATAGACAGGCCGCGGCAGTTTTCGCCTCCCTGTGGGGCGAGCCGGTCGGCTACTCCTCCCAGGTTCTTGGCCAGTATTTCAACCAGGACACATGGGAGCTTTACCATCTTCTCTGCCAGCGAATGGCCATGACAGCGCGGGAAAGCGCCGCAAAGCAGCAGGCTCTCCGCCAGCGGCCGGCAAAGGATGTCATGGCTGAACTGTCGGCGGACGTTGCAGGTCTCTATGTGCAGACTGCGGCCATGGCCCAAACCACGGGTTCCAATTTTTCAGTTTACGGAGGCCAGGGTATTTTAGCAGCGCTCAACGGACTGGAACGGCTTTTAATGAATTATAAATCCGAAAGAAACATGCTTGGATATGATGAGCGCTATGTTCCACTGGCTCCTTTTGAAAGCATTTACGGAATTGCACGAGGGCTTCTTGCAAGCTGTCAAACTCTCGAAAATGAAATACAACAGCAGGATAAACGGGAATATGATTACGTCTTAGATAAAATCACAGAACAGGAGTCAAATCTTGAATTATCCTATAAAACTACTCTTGGAGAGCTAACTGGTTGCAATGTTTCATTGCCTATTGAAGAATTTCTTGAATGTGCAAAGGATGCCGGATTCGATCTTTATGATTGCTCCATGGAATTGGATCCAACATCATTCAACGCATGCATTCTTCAAAAAGCATCTGCAAATTCAGTTTTAGCCGCGAAATATCGTCAAATCAAAGATGCGGATATAGGACTTGAAAGAGCCAAACTTGTTTTTGATAATATCACAAAGCAAATCGAAAACGAAAATGCAAGTGTTCAATACAGGATAGAACTTCTCAAGGCATTTAACAGCACCAAAAAGACTTTATTGGATAACTATCTAAAAGATATGAAAAATGCTGTTACTATCACAGAAACATCCAAAAAAGAAAAAACAAAGGGAGGAAGCTCCAGTAAATCAAAAACTAAAAGCACAGAAAAATCATTCTATATAAAAAACGAACCGCTTGAACTCGATATAAAAAAAGAGAAAGATCTTTTAGATGCTACTCAAAACTATGAGATTCAGCTTGCGAATGACAATCAACTAATAAAGAATCTTCTATTGCAGCAGGCGGACGCGCTCATCGGAATTGATTTAGCTGTTCAGAATAAAAATGCCATGATTGCTGCCTATGATGCTACCTTAAGGAATAGAGATACTTACTTGGATATTTGGACTCAAAATCAATCACTTATAGATAACTATTGGCAGAAAAAGCTCCCTGCTTATCGTATTTTAAAGAGCCAAAAAGTTATCGACCTTTCCGAAAAATTTTATGAACTTTCCCATTATTGTTTTCTGGCTGCAAAGGCGCTGGAGTACAAATATATGAATAAAATTGAAGGAATATCCCTTGCTGGAGGGGCTTGGTTAAATTTGGCTGATGTCCACAAATGCCAGCTATCCGCTGATTTCGATGTTTTTCTGATACGCCTAAACACCTATGCCACCCTTGTTTGTGAAGAGCCGGGAAGTTTTGCCCCATACGACTACACGGTTTCACTGGCATGGGATATTCTTGGACTCACGAACATGAGTCTGGGCGACTCCAACTATGATGGCTACGTGGACGGCACTTCCACCCGTGTTGAAGACGTCCGCTTCCAAAAGTTTCAACAGTTCGTGAACAGCCACCTGGACAGCTCGGGCAACCTAGTTTTCCAGTTCTCCACCTCCATCCTTGACCCGGTTTTCACCTCCTGGGAACAGGCCAATATCAAAATCTGGCAGGGGCCGTTGCCGTGCAACACGTCCACCTCCTCAAAAGGGCTTTCCGCAAGCCTGCGGTTCACCGGATCCCATGGAGCGCTTTATCCAAAGCTCACCATCACCCAAAAAGGCGTCCAAAGCTTTTTCCGCAAAAACAGGGAAAAGGCCGATTACTACCCTGTCAACACCCTTGCGCTTCTGAACACTTCAGACACAGCGCCAGAACCGGTCACTTCCGCTTTTTTCCGTCCCTTTTATGACGAAAGCCCCCTGGAAAATCCGAATTCGACCCGCGGGGCCTGGACCTCCTATTTTACCAACCGCGGAGTCGCGGCCACAGAATGGACTGTCACCGTTAACAGGCTGCCCAACGCCTCGGGCAACTATGTTCCGGTTCCTTTTAACCAGTTGCGTGACCTTGAGTTATATTTCAGCACCAGCGGGAGCAATCTTGACAACCCGTAATCTCCATATATGGCCCCTCGCGGCGGTGTGCTTCTGCCTGCTTCCGGCCATGGCCTGGGCCGCCCCCGGAAAATCCGGTGTGGATCCCCAGGTGATTTCCCTGCCGACCGGTCCAGGCTCGGCCCAGGGCCTGGGAGACGCTTTTGAACCGACCCTAAACAGCGGAACCGCCTCCTACTCTGTCAAACTCCAGGCTTGCCCTGGAATTGCGGGCTTTTCCCCTGAAATCTCCTTTTCGTATGACGCGGGCTACGGCAGCGGTGTCCTTGGCCTTGGATGGAAACTGAGCGTGCCAGGGATTCAACGGCAAACCGATAAAAGGCTGCCGCGCTATCAGGCCGGAGACGCTTTTAGCTCGGATACGGACGGCGAGCTTGTGCCTGTCAGCGGCGGATTTTACCGGCCTAAAATCGAAGGAAGTTTTACACGGTACTCCCTTTTGGAAAACAGCGGCTGGGAATGCCTGGAAAAAGACGGAACCAGGCATGGTTTTGGCATCACAAGCGCGGCCCGCGTCACCACACCGCAGGGGGTGTTCAGATGGATGCTCGAACGCTCAGATGACTCCAACGGGAACATCATCCGGTACAGCTATTCACAATATGACGGAATACCCTATCTTTCGGAAATACATTATGCGGAAGTGCCGCCGGGTACGGGACGCTCCATCTCCTTTGAGTATGAAACCAGACCCGATTCCGTGGCGTCATGCCTCAGCAGAACCCTGCTTGTCATGACAAAACGCATCAGGGCTGTTTCCGTGTTTTCATCTGGCTCCCTTGTTAGGCGCTATGTGTTCAATTACACAAGCGCTCCCGGAACCTCGATATCTCTTCTGTCAAGCGTTGTCCAATATGGCTCGGACGGTTTGACCGCCCTTCCTCCTCTTGTTTTGGAATACACTTCGGTCAATCTTGCCCTGGCCGTGACCGTGTCCATGGCAAATCCTCCGTCCACCCCGCTTTCCAACGGAGAAGCCGATCTTGTGGATGTGGACGGGGACGGGCTTCCGGACATTCTCCATACTCCCCAGACCGGCCATGAATTCCACCGCAACCTTGGACGCGGGAAATGGGACTCCGCCACAGAGAAGCCTGTCGCATCTCCCAGCCAAACGCTCTCCATGGATGGGGTTTTCATGGGTGACTTGAACGGCGACGGACTTTCCGACTTGGTGGTGCAGACTTCCCAGGAGTTTGGTTATTACGAGAACACAGGCAAGCCCTGGGAGCGTGGAGGAGACTGGAAACCCTACGCCGGACAGCCTTCCTTTTCTCTTGAAAATCCATCGGCAAGACTTCTTGACCTTGACAATGACGGGCTCATGGATGTGCTTCTGTCGCGGACCGATGGGCTTGAAGCGTATTTCAATTCTGAAACCGCACCCTGGACCACAACGAGAATTGCCGCCAACCCTGGAATCAGCCTTGAGGATCCCGCAGTCCGCATCGCGGATATGAACGGCGACGGACTTGAGGATATCCTCTTTCTCGACCCTGCCGGATGGACCTATTACCTGCCTAATTTAGGAATGGGAGATTTTGGAGAGAGCATTTCCATGGCAGGAGCGCCGTTTTTTTCTTCAAGCGCCCTCCTGGATGGAACGCTTTTGGCCGCGGACGTGAACGGTGACGGATTTGCGGATATGGCCATCGCCCATGACGGCGAGGTTCAAGTCTTCCTTAACCAGGGCAATGACTCCTTTGGCCCTTCTGTCAGCATCCCGGACGCTCCGGCATTTGCCCAGTCGCCGCCTTCCCTGCGCGCCGCGGACATGAACGGGGACGGCTGCCGCGACCTTCTCTACTCCTTTGCCAACGCGCCCGTGAACGAGCAGTACCAGTACCTGGATTTCAGCCGGGGCACCCGCCCCAATCTGCTTACCGCCATCAAAAACAGCATGGGGCGCTCCATCCGCATCTTTTACCGCCCTTCCACAGACGACTATCTGTCTGCCCGGGACTCCGGACGCCCCTGGACAACCAAACTGCCTTTTCCGGTCCAGGTGGTCTCCCGCCGGGAAGTCCATGACAACCACAGCGGCAAAACCTATGTCACAACCTACCAATACCGGGACGGATATTACGATCCGCTGGAACGCGAGTTTCGAGGCTTTGCCGAAGTTGTGATGACGGAAACAGGCGACGCCACAGCGCCTACCCGCGTGACCCGGCACTACTTTGACGTGGGAAGGGAGGATGAAAGCCGCAAAGGCATGCTGCTCGTCCAGGCTTCCCTTGCTGAAGGAGGAGACATTTCCCCGGCAAACGGTCTTTTCCAGCGCCTCGACAACCAAGTGGAAACCCGGCTTCTTGCAACCGGCCAGGATGGCAGAAAGGTACGCTTCTCTTTCATCCGCCGACAGGACACGGCCTTTTTTGAAAACACGGCTGCCTCCCGAAACATCCGCTCTGAATTCGACGTGGACCAGTATGGCAATGAGACAGCCCGGCGCGAATATGGGGAAGTGAACGGGAATAATCTGGGCCTGGGCAATGACGAACTGCTGACCGCCACCACCTACTGGATTCAGGATTCCGAAAACGGCCCCTACATGGCAGACCGCCCGCTTGCGGTGCTCCGCAAGGACCTTGCGGGCAATTTCGTCGCCGCTTCCCGTTTTACCTACGACACACGCGGCAACATGACCATGGAGGAGGCAAGCCCTGACGGCGCGTCCTACATTTCCGTCATTCGTAAGGAATACGACACCTATGGCAACCCGATCAAGCTGACGGACGCCAACAGCCATTCCCGAAGCATTGGCTACGACCCGGAGACACATTCCCTGCCGGTCTCGGAAACCCTCGATGATCTGGGGCTTTCCATCCGCGCGGAGTACGACCCGGTTCTTTGCCTGCCCTCCGCGTTCACGGACATGAACGGGCACACCACCCGTTTTGGCTATGACGCCCTTGGCCGTCTTGTTAAAATCGTAAAACCTGGCGACACCATGGCCTTGCCGACCAAGGAGTTTCAATATGTCTTAAGCGACCCCGCAAGCCGCATCGTATCACGGGAGCGCGAAGTCTCCGGCGGCGCGGAAACCTTTGACACCGTGACCTGGTTTGACGGCCTTGGGCGCAAACTCGCGGTGTGCGCCGGTGGCGGGGACGGCAAATGGGCGGTTTCCGAAGCTGTTGCCTTCAACGCAAGGGGCGGCGTCCGCGCCAAATGGCTCCCGTTTTGGGCGGCTGTTTCCGCTCTTGCGGAATGCCCCGCGCCGGACCTGGCCCAGCCTCATGTGGAAACAGAATACGACCCCATGGGGCGGTCTGTGCGTGAAAAAAATCCGGACGGCTCCTTTAAAGCCACAGAATACCTGCCCCTTGCCAAGCGGGTTTGGGACGAGGAAGACACCAACCCGGCAGGATCCCACGCGGGAACACCCCACACTTTCACCAGCGACGGAAGGGAGCGGCTGGTGCAGGTGGAAGAGCGGAACGGGCCGGAAACCTATACCACCCAATACGGATACGACAGTCTGGGTAATCTTATCCGGGTGACGGACACGGCGGGAACCGTGAAAACCATGGCTTTTGACGGCATGGGACGGAAAACCCGCATGGAGGACCCGGACCGCGGCCTCTTGGTTTACACCTATGATGGCGTTGGCAATCTCCTCCAAACCGTGGACGCCAAGGGCCAAGTGACCTCCTGGACCTACGACGCGGCCAACCGGCCCCTGTCTGAGAATTGCAACGGAACCCGCGTGCGCTGGCACTATGACTCGGACCTCCCGGCTGACGGACCGGCGCTTGACAACACCCTGGGCCGCCTTGCCTGGGTGGAGGATGAGGCGGGCCGCGTGTTTTTCTCTTATAACCCGCGCGGCAACACGGTTAAAAAAGAGCGCGAGACCCGGGGGCTGCGCTTTGTGTTTACCTGCGTGTTTGACGCCATGGACCGCCTGACAAGGCTCGAATACCCGGACGGCATGGCGGTGGAGTATCAGTATGACAGCCTGAACAGGCTTTCGGCGGTGCCCGGCTTTGCCGCGGAAATCGCCTACAACGCGGCCGGCCAGAAAACACGGTTTCTCTACGCCAACGGAGCGGAATCCCACTACAGCTATGACGCGCGGGAGCGGCTGACTGGCCTTGCCACCGCGTCCGGCGGCGCGCTGATTCAGGACCTGTCTTACTCCTACGACAAGGTTTCCAACATCACCGCCATTACCGACGGAAGGACCAACCCATCTCCGGAAAGCCGCACCCAGGCGTTTTCCTACGACAACCTCTACCGCCTTGCCAAATGCCAGGCCGCGGCAGGCTGGGAAATTTCTTATCTCTATGACGGAATCGGAAACATGCTCCGCCAGACTTCCAACGTGGCCGACCCAAAAGTAAATTTGGGGGACTTTTTATATGGCGAAGGCCCGGCAGGACCCCACGCAGTGACCCGCGCCGGGAATTTCGCCTACACGTATGACGCCAATGGCAACCTCGCCTCCAAAACCGGATACACCTTTCACTTTGACTACAAGGACCGCATGGAATCCCTTGCGCGGGAAGCGGGCAGTCTTACCGCGGTGTACCTTTATGATTACGAGGGCGGCCGCGTCGTGAAAGACGTTGCTGAGGCAGGGATAACACAAACGACCCTCTACATAGGCCAGTACGCGGAGGTGCGGGACGGGCGTCTTGTGGAGCATGTGTTTGCCGGAGACCGGAGGGTGGCAAGTATTTCAAGGAGTTTCACGCCGGAGCTTTTGGCCGCGGGCGGAGCCACACGGCCCACGCCCGGGGAGCTGGACGCGAACCAGGACGGGGTGGTGCAGACCGGGGAAATCCGGATGCGCGGAGCAGACCCTGCGCGAATGGAGACCTTGGATGTGGCGGACGCGCTGGGCGTGTACAAAGGAAACTTTGCCGCGAATCCGGGGTTTTTGCCCTTTACGTCCATGGCGGCTGCGGCGCGGGAACTGGGGGGCGGGAGCGCGGCGGAGGTGGTGTATTATGTGCCCGACCATCTGGGCAGCCCGTCGGTGGTGACGGACGCTTCCGGGGCGGTGGTCGAGGAGAGCGTGCTGTATCCCTATGGAATGGACCGCTCCCGGATTGGTTCCTATGCGGCCGATTACCGTTTCACGGGCAAGGAGCCGGACGAGGAAAGTGGCCTGCACTATTTTGGCGCAAGGTACTACGATTCAATAGTTGGAAGATTTGTAAGCGTGGATCATTTAGAAAGTGAGCAAAATAAAAAAAATGGATATATATATTCAAATAGTAATCCAATTAAATATATAGATACAAATGGATATTTTTCGATAGATTTCGGAATTCAAAATTTTGCGAATATGGCATTAGATGCAGGATCAATGCTTATCAAATCTAAGACGAAAATTGATGTAAAAGCTTTAGATATTTTAAAAGCACCTACAAATTTAGTTGATAGTAATATAACAAAAACTTTATGGAAGATAGGAAAAGCTCATACAGAATTAATAATAGAAGGTTTGAAACAAGCTGAGAATATAACTAAATCAGGCGCAAAATCAGCTCTTAATTATGTAGCTATTGCAGACGCTGGTTATGAGTTAGTTGATAATTCTTTGGGTGTTATGTACGCACGATCTGGCGCTACTTCATTCAATGAGTTGTACGAAAACAATTTGTCAATTAATGCGATCCAAGAAAATATATCATTTTATTCAGAAAATCCTAATCTCATTGGGGATGCTCTCATTGATGGGATGTTTGATTGTGTAGCTGTCGGTGCAAATACAACAATTGATGTTGCTACGCGCGGATATATAGATATAAATCTTTTTAAAAGCGGAGATGACATAAAAAAGCCATTAGATAAAGCAGGTTCTTTCTTAGGTACTTATGCGAGAAAACAATATGATAAATATAATAAAAAATAATAAAATGGGGGTATCGGGTTGACTCCAGCGGCCCCCATATATTGTGGTTTCAGAATTCAAGGTCGTCGAAATCTTCTTCCGAGGGGATTACGGCTTTGAGTTCGTTCTCTTCCACAGGGTCCACCATTAGCGCCTGTTACACGAGGCGATAAAAGAGTTTGCCGCGCTGGCGTGACGTACGGCGGTTAAAGCGGAATGTGAATTCGTCCAAGTAGTAGGCAAGGCGCGCAGGTCTGACTGCGCCTTGGTATGTGCCGAGAAGCCACCGCCTGAGCAGAGAGGCAACGAGATGAGGAAGATTCAGTTCCATGGGGGAGTACCTCCCTCTTATACCCCAAGCCAGGAAGGCCAGCATACCCCATTTCTGGGTGGTAATGTGCCACATCGTGCGAAACCACAAACGCAAGGGCTTGCGGGTGCGATGGAAAATCGTGCCGGCCGTTACGGAAGTCTGGACCCCACACTGTTGGCAACTCCACAGCCCCCGGTTCGTCCGCCACGCTCTATTCGCTCCGCACTGAGGGCACACAAACCCATCCGGCCAACGCAATCTCGCCAGGTATTCCAAGCAAGCAGCCTCGGTCGCAAACCGCTCCTCAAATTCCGCCAACGACCTGGGATAGTCTTCCATGACCATACACTACATCTTGTGGCTACTGGAGTCAACCCGATACCCCCAAAATTAAATTTACTGGGGAGGTAATTGCAAAATGCCGAAAGTGATCAGGATTTCCTGGACTGTGAAACAATTTTTTTGTTTACCCATCGAAATCACTTGAAAAACTAAATGAAATC
>JAGVGH010000053.1 GCA_020057225.1 Desulfobacterales bacterium
ACGGCCGTCACATAACCGTAGGGGCGCACGGCGTGCGCCCGCGATGAAAAAGCGCCCCTAAAATCCTCCTCAGCAGTATTTAGGGATAAGCACTAAGAAACGACAAATTTGAGGTAGCCCGGGTGGTTCCGCGCGAAGCGCAGGTGTGCCCGACAGGCTCATCAATCAGAACGGACTTATGAAACGCTCTAAGAGAACCTTCGAGTACATCACCATGTCCTCCCCGGGTCTGTAATAATCCTTGAGCACGGCCTCGGCTTTGTATCCGCAACGCCCGTAAAACGCCCGGGTGGGCGTGTACTGCTCCCGGGAAGAGGTCTCCGCGTACATCCGCGCGGCCCCCATGCGCCGCGCCGCCTCTTCTGTCCTGGCCAGAAGGTGTTTCCCCAAAGACCTCCCCCGGAGCGCCGGGTCCACCACAATCCAATAGAGGTCCTGGGAAGAGAGCGTGCCGGGTATAGGCCCATGGCAGGTGTAGCCCAAAACACGGCCCGCGCGCTCGGCGAACACGAAAAAATAACCGCTCCTGTCCCCCTTGGAGAGCCTCTCCTCAACCAGCTCCACGGCGACCCCGGTTTCCTCCTCCGAGAAAAAACCCGATTCCGCCACCATGCGCCGGACAGTTTCCACGTCCCCTGGCCGGGCGGTTTCCCGGTATGTCACGTCTTCGGGCGCCGGGCACTGGTTTGCCAGGGCCTTCCAGATGCTTGCCTCTCCCATGCGGGTTCCTTTGCGTTTAGGGCCGTGAACAGTCCCGGGCGATTCTTCCCACCACATCCGTGAAACTGAGACCCGCCTCGGCCGCCGCGGCCGCAAAGCCGCTGTCCGGGGCGATGCAGGGGTTGGCGTTCACCTCCAGTATCCACGGCCTGCCCTGGCTGTCCAGGCGGAAATCCACACGGGCGTATCCCTTGAGGTTGAAAACCTTCCAGCAGCTTAGGGAGAGATCCGCGAGTGATTCAACAAGCGGTCCGTCTCCCGGCGCCCGGGCAAAGCTCCTGGGTGTGTTGTGGTAGCCGTGGGACGAGGGATCCCACTTGGCGGCGTAGTCCACTATTTTTGGAGCGCCTTCCGGATGGTTGACAAACAGGATTTCCGCGGGAGGCAGCGCCTCGGGAACGCCGTCTGGCCCGGCAAGAAGGGAGATGTTGAACTCCCTGCCGTCAATGAAGCGTTCGGCGTAGCACTCCCCTCCAAGCCTCTTTTTCCGCGCGCGCATAAGGGCCGCAAGCTCCCGGGCGTCCTTGGCCTCCACCACGGAATCCGGTCCCATGCCGATGGAGGCGTGCTCCCACACGGACTTGATGATGAAGCGTCCGGAAACCTCCCGGTCTTTGGCTTTGCGGGATACGGGGGACGCAAGCCCGGGCAGGGTGTGGCTTTCAGGGGTTGGAAGCCCGGACGCGGCAAGGATGCGTTTGCCAAGGGCCTTGTTGGAGGTGAGGAACATGGCCTCGGAGCCGGAGCCGGTGAAGGGAAGGCCCAGGGTCTCCAGCAGGGCCGGGGCCAGGTGAATGAGCCGCCCGCGGCCTCCGGGCCCTTCGACAAGGTTCACCGTCAACCGGGGCTTGAGGCGCAGGATGTCTTTCCGGACGCGCTCCATGTCCAGGGTGAAAGAGACGGGCGACGGGCCGTATCCCAGGGCGGGCAAAACCAGGCGCACAGCCTCGGCCTGTGCCAGGGCGTCCTCCTCGTCCGGGGGAGCGCCGGGTTCCACCGGGCAATAAAGAATGGCGGCGCGTTTCATCCGCGTGGCAGGCATGGTGTTCAATCCCCTGTCCAGACCAGGGTATCCAGATAGTTTTCAAGCTCCCTGTCCAGGGGAAGCGGCTCCTCGGCCAGAGGCGCGGGAAAGGGAAGCCCCTCCCGGGACAGGGCGGAGCGCATGATTTGACCTAAAAGGTCCCGATAGGTAAGCCCGGCTAGCCCGCACAGGATTGGGAGGTCGGAATGCCGGGGATGGATGCCGGCCAGAGGGTTCACCTCGATGAAACACATCCTCCCCTTGGCGTCCGCGCGCACATCCACACGGCCCGCGTCCCTGCATCCCAGGGCCCTGTAGGCCGCAAGGGCCACCTGGCAGGCTTCCTGCCCCAGGGGGCCTGTCTCGATACGGTATTCCACCCGTCCGTCGCAGTTCTCCTTGTTGAACCAGGAATACACGCCCGGCTCCGCGGTATCGAGCAGCACCACCTCCATGGCGCCCAGGGCCCGGGCGTTTTGTCCGGCGCCGGCGATGCCCACGGTGAATTCCCGACCGGGGAGGTATTCCTCCACAAGCACAGGCTGCCGGTATTTCTCCAGAAGCTCCCGGCCCACGCGGGCGAGGTCCTCCCGGGTTTCCGCCCGGGACGCCGGGCTCACGCCCTTGCCGGTGCCCTCGGCAAGAGGCTTGGCAAAGAGCGGGAAGGGAAGGTTTATGGATTGGAAGTCTTCCGGGGTCTCCGCCACGGCGAAATCCGGGGTTGGAATTCCCAGGTCCCGCGCAACACGCTTGGCCGCGGCTTTATCCAGAGTGACACAGAGGCAAAGCGGTCCCGCGAATGTGTAGGGGATTTTCCAGGCGTCCAGAAGGGCGGGAACCAGGGCTTCCCTGCCTGTGCCGTAGAGTCCTTCGGCGATGTTGAACACGATGTCCCAGCGGGCGCCGGAAAGAAGCCGGGCCATGAGGCTTTTGGCGTTGCCCGCGCGCTCTGTTTGAAACCCCAGGGAGCGCAGGGTGGCCTCGATACCCTCGATGGTCTGGATGGAGTCGAACTCCGCGCATTCCTCCAGGGACATTCCCTCGTTGAGATAGTCATCCCGCAAATCGTAGCACAATCCGACGAGCATGGGGAGCCGCCTCGCGCGCGGCTGAAATGACACGGGGGCGGCCTCGGGGTCTGTTCAAAAATTACTGTACCCTTCGGTGGCCGCTTTATCCCGTGCGGCGGCGTTCCGCTCCTTGCGGAATAGAGAGACTATTCCGGGAGGAGCGCGCCTTGCCGCCCGGGCAAATCGGCCACCTCTGTGTGGAACATTAATTTTTTCACAGACCCTATAGCCGCCCCCGGCGGTGACAGGAAACAGCGGTTTAGAGAAGAGGCCCGCAACCCGCGTCCGGAACCGGGTCCGGATACCGGTAGATATTGCCTTCATAGTTTTGCAGCACAAGGCCCTCCGGCCCGTGGGCTTTCACATACTCCGGCAGCAGGGGGATTTTCCCGCCGCCGCCAGGGGCGTCCACCACGTAATGGGGCACCGCGTAGCCGCTGGTGTGGCCCCGGAGTCCCTGGATAACGTCCAGGCCCGCCTTGACCGTGGTTCTGAAATGCGCGCTGCCCGTTATCGGGTCGCACTGGTAGAGGTAGTAGGGCCGTACCCTCTGGCGCAGGAGCCCCTGGACCAGACGGGTCATCACCGGCGCCCCGTCGTTCACCCCCTTGAGCAAAACCGTCTGGCTCCCCAAGGGAATCCCCGCGTCCGCCAGCCGCTCGCAGGCCTGGCGGCATTCGGGAGTGAGCTCGTCCGGATGGGCGAAGTGCAGGCTCATCCAGAGCGGATGGTGTTTTTTCAGCATCCGGACCAGGGCCGGGGTGATCCGCTGGGGCAAAACCGCGGGCACCTTGGTTCCGATGCGGATAATTTCCACGTGGGGAATGTTCCGCAGCCGGGCAAGAAGCCAGTCCAGCTTTGCGTCCTCCATGGTCAGGGGGTCGCCCCCGGAAATGAGCACGTCGCGCACCGAGGGCGTGGCCCTGATATACGCGAGCGCCTCTTCCCAGGAGCGCTTGTTTGCCCTCTGGCTGCCGCCGCGTCCCACCATGCGGCTCCGGGTGCAGTAGCGGCAGTAGGTCGAGCAAAAGTCCGTGACCAGAAAGAGCACGCGGTCCGGGTATCTGTGAATAAGTCCAGGGGCCACGGCGTGGCCGTCCTCGCCCAGAGGGTCGTCGGCCTCTTCCGGCCCTTTCAGGTACTCGCCCATGGTCGGCACCACGGTGCGCCGAAGGGGCTGCGCCGGGTCCGCCGGGTCAAGAAGGCTCATGTAGTAGGGCGTCACCGCTGTTGGGAAACACCCCGCCGCGCGCCCAAGGGCGGCCTTCTCGTCCTCCGAGAGGGCAAGCATGGCGCCGAGACGGCCCGCGTCCGCAACGCGGTTTTTAATCTGCCATCTCCAGTCGCACCACTCCGCGTCTGTCGTGTTCCTGAAATGCCGGGCGATGAATGCCCGCGTGGATTCGCCGACATGGAAGTCCGCGTGGGCCGGCCTCTTGGGGAGGCGGACGACACAGGGTCCGGTGGGGGGTTGAATGCTCCCGGATTCGCGCGGGACTGTCACTCCCGCCATCCAGGATTCGGGCGCCCTGGAATGGGCGCCCGGAGGCTCCGCGGCTTCATTGGTTAGAGCCATGGTCTCCATTTTAGTGTGTTTCTTGCGCCTCCGTAAATTGAGAGTCAGTGCGGCGCTTTCCCGCGCCGGGGGTGCTGCGCGTTGCTACGGGGCCGCGGGGCCCTCCTTCTTCCCCGCCGCGTCGTTCTCCCCGTCCTCCGCCCCTTCCATATCGGCTTCCTCCGGGGCGGGATCCGGTACGTCCCCTAAAACCTTATAAGAAGTGACCCGGATGATTTTTCCCCACTCGTCCTCGTCCACCGAGCCGGTCACCTCGACCAGCTTGGGTCCCAGATTGACGAGCTCCCGGCCCTTGCCCGAGTCCTCGATGTCGTAGGACTGGCCGTCCTGGGCCGAAAGGGTAAACTCGGCCACCGTTCCCTGGATGGCGAGGGTCTGGCCCGCCTCGGCCGCCAGGGAAAAAAGCAGGACAAAGACCGCGAACACAAAGAAGGCCGCTGCGTTTTTCATTTCCGGGCGCTCCCCGGGGCCATGCGCCCCGCTCCGCCGGACTCCGCCGGGCGCGCCGGTTCCCGGGCCTGTTCCCGGAAACGGCATGTCTCAACGCGTATGGACTTGCGGCCGCCCTCGTCGTACACGGTGCCCTCGGCCTCGACCATTCCGCGCAGGAAAGGCCCCAGCGCGTCCCTCATCCCGCCGGGCAGAACCTCATACTCCTCCTCGCCCGGCGTGGATATGAGATACCCCACAGCCAGGCCAGAGGCGTCCCACGCCGAGGCCAGCACAAGTCCCTCCACCTTGCCAAACACGCCCATGTCCGCTCCTGGTTTGTGGCGGCGCCTTGACGCCGTTTGACCGGAACCTCTGGACATGCTCTTATCAAGACCTGTGCCAAGTTTATAACATACTGATTTTTAGATATTTATCAGGTCTTATGGGCGATAGCCAAAACCCTCTCGGCAGGCCTCGGAACCCTTTTCCTTGCCCCGGCCCGGCGCGTCCGGTTCCAAAGGGTGGTGGACCTTATACAAGTCCATGATATAAATCAAGAAATATTAAACGGAACTCCGGGTTCCCGTTTTTTTCTCAAGGGAAGCGCCGGTTCCGCTTTTTTCTCTGTCAGGGGGCCCTGACTCCCCGGAACTGCTCTTTTTTCAACCCGTGCCGCGCCATGAGCTTGTGCAACTGCCGCGCGGTGATGCCCGCGGCCTTGGCGGCCTCGTTGATTTTTCCCTGGTGCCGGGAAAGAACCCCGTGGAGATACTCCCGCTCCGCCGCGATAAGCGTCCGCTGCCGGTGCTGGGCAAGGGTCGGCTCCGGTCCCGCAGGGTCCATGGCCAACGGCCCGGATTGCGGCACGTACACAAAAAGCTCCGCCGGAAAATTCTCCGGGGAGAGCGCGGTCCCGCTCTCAAGGATATAGGCCCGCTCCACCAGGTTCTCGAGCTCCCGGATATTGCCGGGCCAGTCATACAACTGAAGCGCCTCGATGACAAGAGGGTCAATCTCCGTGATTCCCTTGCCGTACTGCCGCTCCAGGGCGCGGAGAAAAAACAGGGCGAACTGCTCCGCGTCCTCGATGCGTTCCGAGAGCGGCGGTACCTGGATGGGGAACACATTGAGCCTGTAGAAAAGATCCTTGCGGAAGCCGCCTTCCCGGGCCAGGGCCTGCAGGTCCATGTTGGTGGCGGCGATGATCCGGACATCCCCCTCGATGGCCTGCTCGCCGCCCACCCGGGTGAAGCACCCGTCCTGAAGCACTTGAAGCAGCTTCACCTGGGCGCCCGGCGTAAGGGTCGCGATCTCGTCCAAAAAGATGGTGCCGCCCTTGGCGATTTCAAAGCGTCCGAGTTTCCGGCGCGCGGCGCCTGTGAAAGCGCCTTTCTCATGGCCAAACAGCTCGCTTTCAAGCAGGGTGTCGGGAATGGCGCCGCAGTGAACAGCGATAAACGGCCCGTTCCTTCGGCTGCTGTGCCGGTGAATGAGGCGGGCCAGCACGCCTTTTCCTACTCCGGTTTCGCCTATCAGAAGCACGGTGCTCCGGGTGGGGGCCACGGAGCGGATGTTTTCAAAGACCCGGCACATGAGGGGGCTTTGGGTCTGGACAACGTCCAGGGCGTCCTTTTCCCAGAATTCACCCCTGAGGTAGGCGAGCTCGGAGCGGGCCGCCGCGTGGGAGCGGAGTTTCTCCACAAGATGCCGGGCAAGCTCGGGCCGGACAGGGTAGAGGAGGTGTCCCGCCGCTCCGGCTTTTTCAGCCAGCACGGTTTCCCGGGCCATTTCCTGCGACGCGAGCACAATCACGTCCATGGCGGGGTAAAGGGCCTTGAAGGGGGCGAGCATCTGGCCGGGAGCGTCTTTGGGCGCGCATTCCAGAAGCAGGGGAAGATGGGCGAAGACGAACTCGTGCCGGTTAAGGCGGAGGATGTCGAGGGCCGCGGTGGCGGTGGGCGCCCAGGCCAGGGAATAGTCCGGAGCGAGGCACGCGGCCAGGGTGTCGCGGGTGGCGGGGTCGCTTCCCGCAAGAAGGGCGCGCTTGGGGGGGCGGTTGCTTTTGGGGGCTTCTCCTGGCTGGTCCATGGCGCCTCGCCGGGAAGGTGTCAGAGGGGGCGGAATGAGACGGGCCGCCGGGCGCGCTGTCCATGTCCCCTGCGGGAGACGGGCAGGGCGCCCGGCGCGTTGGAGGTTTGTAGCGCCGGAGGGGGTCTTGGTCAAGAGGATAATGGGGGAGAAGAGCAGGCCCCGGCGCTAGCGTCCGTTTTTTCACAAGCGGGCGGGAGGCCATGGATTCCGGCGGAAGGACCGTTGCTTCCAGAATGGCGTGGAACGCGCTTCCGGGAGGCATCTTGTCGGCGTCATGGAAAGCAAGGCAGGGGCGGCAAGGAAAAGCAAGGCAGGGGCGCCGGAGCGGCCCGCCGGACTGGCCTGCGGGACAAGCGCCTGCCGAAAGGCGGAGCGCCCCGGCGTTTCCAGTCCCCTTATGCCCCGGGCTGAAAACAAAACGGGGGAAAACCCGGTCTGTGTTCCGGTTTTCCCCCGTGTGCCAACTGCGCCAGCGAATCGGCGTGAAAAACACTACATCTTTGTTCCTGCCACGTGGCAAATCACGTCCGCGGCTTCCTCGTATGTCAACGCGCTGGTGTTGAGAACCAAGTGGTACATGCACGGGTCAACAGGGTCGCCTTTCTCAAAGCTTTCAAGAAAGTTCACCCTCTTTTTTTCCTCAACCCTGGCAATCTGTTCCGCTTTTGCCCCGTCCAGCTTGTAATTCCGCATCAGCATGGCCACCCGGTCTTCTTCCCGCGCGACCAGTTGAACCCGCAACACCCCGGGATTGTCCGCAAGGATGACAGCCGCGGCCCGCCCAAGGAACACGACGGACTGGCTTGCGGCTATATCCTCGATGGCTTTGACAAGAAACTTTCTGTACCGTTTCTCGTCAAATTCACTCTGGATGCCCGGAATATGGCGGATGCTCATGCTGCTGTAGAAGATTTCATGGAAGAAATCCAACAGCGTGTCACCAAAAAGCTTTTCAGCCTCCGCGACACGCGCCGTGGAAATTCCCGCGCGCCGCGCCACCTCGTTAACCACCGCCTGGTCAACAAGCCTGTAGCCAAGCCGCTCTGCGGCAATCTCCGCCACCCTGGTGCCGCCCGAACCGTACTGCCGGGCGATTGCGACCGCTTTCATGGCTTCTCCCTCCGGAGATGCGGGATAAAACCCCTCACCCGCTGTCCTGCCGGATTATTTAAGAGAACCGGCCATGACGATTCCGGCGACCAGCGCGAAGATGGCGAAGCTCTCGACAAT
Source organism: Desulfobacterales bacterium (assembly GCA_020057225.1). GTDB lineage: Bacteria > Desulfobacterota > Desulfobacteria > Desulfobacterales > Desulfatibacillaceae > JAGVGH01. Next base: position 8,144 of record JAGVGH010000053.1, read on the forward strand.
ACCGACCGCCGCAAAACACTTGCCGAAGATTTCCTGCTTTTTGGAAGATGCCTGGATGCCCGTGGCCGCGACCCTGCCCTGATAGACAGCGGAAATCGCGATGGGCAGCCCGCAGAAAACTCCAATGGCAAGGCAGGCAAGACCGGAGGTCTGCACCTTGGGGAGCAGGATGAACATCAGAATCAGCCCGTAAATCGTCTGGCTGGAAGGCGCGGCGGAGATACCAATGAATTTTCCATGCCCCTCGTCCACTTTGGCCATGGCGCCATGGGAAACCGCACCCGCCGTGTACACCCCAATGGCGCTTCCAATAGCCGGAATACCAATGGCAATAGCGCAACCCAAATACCCGAGAACCGTTGTGTAATCCATTCGCTCAAACCTCCTAGCCTAGGCCGCAAACTGTTTTTTACGTTTCACTCACGCGCCGGAACGGCTTGAAGGGAAGCCCGTCCCCCTCAAAGCACCAGCGGTACCATTCCAGGAAATTCAGACGCAAACCATGCACAACACCGCCCATGATGCCCAGAACCATGTTGAGACCGTGGCCAAAAAGAAGCACCACAACGGCCCCGACAATTCCCACGTAAGGAATGGCGTCCCGGGTCATGCCCGCCAGCATATTAAAGGTCTGGCACATGTACATGGTGGCAAGACCTAGGGCAAAAAGCCGCAGGTAGGACAGAATATCCGCGAAAAGCTGCACCACGCCCAGGCAGCCGTTCAACCCCGCCAAAAACCGGATTACCGGGTTTCTGTTGTTCGAGGTGAACAGGAGAACCAGGGCGAACCCTGCAAGCATTGCATACGTAGCAACAGGGTTGTCTTTCCCTTCGACCATTTTGGAGATGACCAGAAAATACCCTGCCCAGGAGATGATAATCCAGCCCACCGAGGGTAAATCCCGTGTCCGCCAGAATTTGATTGCCAATGCGATGGAAAGGTGGGCGATGCCCATCACGATGGATACTTTCATCGCGTGCCCTTGCCCTGCCACTGTGCCGAAATCCATGAGCATGAATTTCCGGGTGAAATGCCCCTCGGGAATCGCGGCCCCGAAGTACGAGGCCGTAATGATTCCAAAGAAAATGATGGAGAGCGAAAGCATGTAGTTGAGGCGGCGCAAACGGATCCACAGGGGCGAGGTGCTTTTGACCTTTTTATGCAGATACATGGCCAGTAAAAGGAAGCACACGCCGTAGCCCGCGTCGCCGATAATCATGCCGTAGAAGAGCGTAAAGCTGTAGAGAACAATCCCGCTGGGATCAAAATCCGTGTAATTCGGGGTTGAATAGACATTGACCAAATCCTCGCCGGAATCCGCGGAAGGGCCGTTCTTAAGAAGGACAGGCACCCGGTCCCCTTCCTCCGGCTCCTCGCACACCGAGTACAGGGTGAACTCCTTGCCAAGCCTGGCAAGAAGCTCCTCGTCGGTCATGGGCGACCACACCGTGAGAATGAACAACCGGTTGTCCAGCTCCCCTGCCGTGTTGAGGATGGCCCGCTTGAGCGCCAGAGCGTTTTCCAGGGATTTTTCAGCTTTGTCCAGGGCGCCCAGATGGGCGGAAAGCGACTGGTACTCGGCCTGTATCCCTAAAAGCCTCTCTTCCCGCTCCCGGATTTCCTCTTCAATAACCGAAAGCGGTTTCGCGGGCAGCCGCTCCTCAATGAGGGGCAGCTTGGCGTCATCAAGGCTTACCGCCACAAAGGCAACCTCCCCGGAGGTTTCACTGGTCACATGGTGAAAAATACCGCCAAAATCCAGGCCCGCGTAAACCTGCCGCGCAACCCTGTAAAAACGAAGACGCGCTCCCTTGGACGCCAAGTAGGCCACATCCCCGCTCTTCATCTCTCCAAAAGGCTGTAAAAGCGACCTGTCCTTTTTAAGGGAACCCACTTCCGCGGTCAGACGCTGCTCCTCCTGAAAAAGCTCCTCCCGGCGCGCGCACACGGTTTCATAATCCGCAGTGGATAGAAATGGTGTGCCCTCGGTTTTCCGGCGCGCAAGAAACTTTTTCGCCTCGACCACGCGCAGAAGCTCCCGCGCGTTTTCCGCAGCCTCTACCCCATCTTTGGGAAGGATGAGGTGTGTGGCGCCAACCTCCTGCAGCCGGCCAAGGAAGTGTTCCTTTTCCGTGGCAAGCCCCAGAAAGGTTATTTTTTCCATTTTAACAATCATGGTGCAAAGCCCCTTGTCCGGCCCCTGGGTTACCCGGCCAGCTTGCCTTTGGCAAGCTTTGCCCGGCCAACGGCCGCGGTCTCGTCATCGCCCAGAAAGATTTTAATGCGGCGGATGTTTTCTCTGAGTTCAGGAATGAGTTTTTTCTCAAAGAGATTCACCCGCTGGGTGGTGGTGCGAAGCTCTTCCCGAAGAAGGGCCTCTTTTTTCATCAACACCTTAAGCTCCTCGCGGACAAGAATAATGCTTTTAAGTTCCGCAAGGGCGCTGTCAAACCAGTACGGGGTCGAGAAGAGCGAGTACGGCACAGGTTCGAAGGCAACCTCTTTGAACTCGGGAACCTCGACTCCGGCGATGTTGTCGGTTTCCGTCAGAACACCCTTGACAGACAAGTACCGTTCCACCTCGACGGTCTTGTCCGACAAAAGACCCGCCCAGGGCTTTGCGCCTTCGGCAAGCCGCTCCATATCCTGGCGCCGCGCTTCCATGACAGGCTCAAGCTGCCGGATGACAAGCTGAAGCTGCATCTTTTTAAGCTGCAGGATGGGAAGAAATTTCTGGTACTTGGCCAGAGCGTCCCTCTGCTGCTTGAGCGCGGTCTTGTTAAACTTTGGCTTCTCGGACATGTTCGTCAGGCAGCCTTTTCCATGGCCTTGATTGTATCCTTGGGCCAGAACTCGTCCACCAGGCCCTGTTTGATACCGGTTTGAACCGGATCAAAATGGCGGGCCAGAATGTCCCAGCACCTGTCCAGCGCGGCCTCGATGGGCAGGTTGACATTGAGTTCCATCAGCTCGGACTCGAAATCCTTGCCGTAGGCCAGCAACAACTCGTCCCACTTGGATACCTTGAACCCCATGGCGATTTTGTTCCGCGACTCACGGCAGTCCGAGTACAGACGGATCATGGTGTTCATGATGTCGTTGTGGTCCTTGCGCGTGACCTTGCCCACCACGTTCTGTTTGAGCCGGGAAAGCGACCCGAATGGGTCTATCTTCCCATACCGCAAATAGAACTGCCCCTCGGTGATGTACCCGGTGTTGTCCGGGATGGGGTGCGTCACGTCATCGCCCGGCATGGTGGTGACCGCCAGGATGGTGATGGACCCAAGGCCCTGAATGTCCACCGCCTTCTCGTAGCGCGCCGCAAGCTGGGAGTACAGGTCGCCCGGGTAGCCGCGGTTGGAAGGAATCTGCTCCATGGAGATGGAGATTTCCTTGAGCGAGTCCGAGAAGTTGGTCATGTCTGTCAGCAGCACCAGCACCCGGCGCCCCGCCTCGGCGAAACGCTCGGCAACGGCAAGGGACATGTCCGGCACCAGAAGGCACTCGACCACGGGGTCTGATGCCAAGTGCATGTACATGATGACCCGGTTCATGACGCCCGCCTCTTCAAAGGTGCGCTTGAAGAAGATGAAGTCGTCGAACTTGAGTCCCATGCCGCCCAGGATGATGATGTCCGCCTCGGCCTGCATGCCGACCCGGGCCAAAAGCTGGTTGTACGGCTCGCCGGGAATCGAGAAAATCGGCAGCTTCTGGCTCACCACCAATGAGTTGAACACGTCAATCATCGGGATGTTGGTGCGGATCATCTGCATCGGAATGATGCGGTTGGCCGGATTGAAAGACGGCCCGCCGATGGGAATCTCCTCTTCCACCGGCTCGGGTCCGCCGTCCACAGGCTGGCCGGAACCGTTGAAAATGCGTCCCAAAAGGGACTCCCCGAACTTGGCCTGCATGGGCACGCCCAAAAACCGCACCGTGTCGGAGGTCGAAATGCCCTTGGTGCCGCCGAAGACCTGCACGGTCACGCTTCCGCCGGAAAGGCTGATGACCTGTCCAAGCGTCGAGCGCCCCGGAGACTGGATGACCGCGAGTTCTCCAAGGCCCACGCCCGTTGCCTTGAGCGTGGCGATATTGCCGGTGATTTCGTCAATCTTGGTAATGATTTCTCGCACGGCTAGTCCCTCAGAAAGTCCATGACCTGCTGTTCATAATTCCGGAAAGCCGCCTCGCCCCAGGGGGAAGAGTTCCAGTTTTTGAAGAGCGCGGTCAGGCGGAAGAAGATGTTCCGGGCGTCGTCCTTGTCCTTGGCCTTGATGTCCTTCAAGAGAATGGCGTACACCTGATCAAAGGTATGCACCTGGCGCTCGAGGGTGTTGGCCGCGTCCACGGCGTCAAAGGCGTTCTGCTGCAAAAACACCGCGTCGAGAAATTCGGCCTTGAGATACATGATGAAGTCGGAGAGGGAGGTTCCTTCCTCGCCAACAACGTCCATGCGTTTTTTGACTTCCGCGCCCTCGTGGATCATGCGCTGGGCGCCCTTGACACGGTCAATCCAGCCGGGAGCGCGGCGGTCCAGGCTTTCCCGCATCTGGTCAAGGTACTTGGACCAGGAAATCAAGGGGTCAATGGCCGGGAAGCGGCGCGCGTTGGAGCGCGCCCAGGTAAGGCCCAAAAACGCGCCGACAACCGCGAGGGTGCCCTGGGTCACAGGCTCCTCAAAGTTGCCGCCCGCGGGAGAGACCGTGCCGATGATGGACACGGAACCGGTCTGGCCGTTCCTAAGCCGAACCAGACCCGCGCGCTCGTAGAACTCGGCGATGCGGGACTGGAGATAGGCAGGGAAGGCTTCCTCGCCGGGGATTTCCTCAAGGCGGCCCGACATTTCGCGGAGCGCCTGCGCCCAGCGGGATGTGGAGTCGGCCAGAAGAAGCACGCCAAGGCCCATCTGACGGTAATACTCTGCCAGGGTCACAGCGGTGTAGATGGAGGCCTCGCGGGCGGCGACCGGCATGGAGCTTGTGTTGCAGATGATGATGGTGCGCTCCATGAGGGTGCGGCCCGTGTAGGGGTCTTCCAGGTGGGGGAACTCGCGCAGGGTCTCCACGACCTCGCCCGCGCGCTCTCCGCACGCGGCCACCAGGATGATATCCACGTCCGCGTACCGGGAAATAAGCTGCTGGAGCACTGTCTTGCCCGAGCCAAAAGGACCGGGGATGCAGGCGGTGCCGCCCTTTGCGACCGGATAGAAGGAGTCAATGATACGGCAGCCCGTGACCAGGGGCTCCGTGGGAAGAATCCGCTCCTGGTACAGCTTGAGCGGAATCTTGATGGGCCAGACCTGCACCATGCCGAGCTCGCGGGTCTTCCCGTTCTCATCCTTCACCACCGCGACCGTCTTGTCCACCGTGTATTCGCCCTTGGGCGACATCTTCACAATGGTGGCCTTGCCGATGAAGTTGAAGGGCACAAAAATCTGGTGCTCGAACTTGCCCTCCGGCACCCAGCCCAGCACATCGCCCGCCGCGACCTCCTGCCCTTCCTTGGCGGTCGGCGTGAACGTCCACTTGCTCTCCCGGTCAAGACTGGCAAGATAAATGCCGCGCTTGAGGAAGAGTCCCGCTGCCTCGGACAGCTTGGGCAGGGGGTTTTGCAAACCGTCGTAAATCTGCTGCAAAAGCCCGGGACCCAGCTCCACGACAAGAAGGTCGCCGGTGAACTCCACCGTGTCGCCCACCTGAATGCCCCGCGTGTCCTCAAAGACCTGCACGTTGCATTTGTCTCCGCGGACGCGGATGACCTCGCTCTTGAGCCGGCCGCCGTCAGAACACAGAATGTAGGCAACCTCATTCTGACGGACCGATCCCTCGAACGCGGCGGTGACCATGTTACCGTAAGCCGCCACAACTTTACCCAACGCGGACATTGTTACTGTTCCTCCAATCGCCGAACTTTCTCCATTCCGGCCTCGGCACTCAGGGCCAGGCGGCTTTCGAGCATTTCGAGCTTGAGCATGTACGCCAGGATGGCGTTGAAATCAAAAGCGTCGGAACCTGCGCTTTCTTCCAGGAAGTCCCAAAGGATTTTTTCCACCACTTCCTGGCGCCTGGACGGTGTATCCGCCACGAGCGCCTCGCCAAACCAGGGAACCTCCTCTGAAAGACCGAAGTCCTCCGCGTTGGATGTGGCAAGCTGCTCCGCCAGTTCCCCTCCGCCAAAGACCTGCTCTGCCACATCCATCCCCAACTGGCGCGCCCTCAGAGCCGCCAGGATGTTTTTCAGGTCTTTTTCAAAGGAGAGGTATTTTTTGAGCAAACCGCTGGTGGCGCGGGACAAGGCGAAATCATAGTATGCTGCCTGAAGGCGGCCCGAGTCCTCCGGGGAAAGACGCTGCGCGGAGTCCCGCCCCGTGAGGAATTCCGCCAGAAACTCCGGCGCGTTCTCCGGCTTTTTAACCTCTTCCCGCCAAAAAGCGAGGGAGTGCCGGGAATGGGGCAGCTCTATTTCCCGCCCGTTCAAAAGGGCCTCGCACATCCTGACATCGCGGTGCAAAAGGACGAGGGCGATATCCTCCACGTCCTCAGGCGCCATGTAGGCCCGCTCCTCAAGGAAACCCTCAAGGTTCACCCGCAGTTTCCGGTCGTCCCGGTGAATGTCGGGCAAATAGCCCCCAAGAAAATAGTATCTCATTTCCTGGCCGCTTCCTCTGTCTTGACGGGCTTGAACAGCCCGCGGAACCTGGGCGCCAAATAGTTAAGGAACAGGGCAAGGAAGGCTTCGTCCGAGAAATCCAGCCGGACATTCCCGCTGGACTTGTCCACCTGGAAGCCGAACTTGACGCCGCCTGTTTCAAGCTGCGCGGCAATGACTCCGCTGGCGGTGCCGAAATGCCGGGCCATCAGGTCGGAGGCGTAGGTGTGGAGGTCGTTCTGGGCTCCTGCGGGAAGCACCAGTTTGATTTGCTCCCGTCCCGGATTTTTGGCGTAGGCCTCGACGAATTTCTCCATCAGCTTCTTGAGAAATTCCGCCCCGCCCAGCTCCTTTGCCAGTTCCTTCTGAAGAGGAATGACAAGAAGCTCTTTTTCGAGCACGCGCTTCAAGCTGCCCACGAACTGGGAGGCCGCGATTTCCATGGAAGACTGGAGGCGCGCCATACGCTGGTCCGCCTCGGCCTGGGCTTTGGCCACAATGGCCCTGGCCTCCGCCTCGGCCTGGGCTTTGATTTCCGCGGCCTTTTTTTCCGCGTCCTCGACAACCCGGCGCGCGGCCTCTTCTCCGCTTTCCACCCCCTGCCGCTTCAGGGCGGTTATAAGATCCTGCAACTTGTCATTGGCCATCGTACCCGACTCCTTGCGAACATTTCCCGTGAAACCACGGACCAGACCGGATGCGCCACGGCGCTGTTATGGAACCTCGCGCGAGGAGCTAACGCCGACGGAAAGCCGCGCCAATTCTCCCCGTTTTTCTTCGTTTTTGTTGGGATTGTTTTGGACGTTTTTTTCCGTTCAAAACCGGAAGTGGCTATAAGCCGCTGGACGCAATGTGTCAAGGACTTTCTTGGCGGGTTTGGGCTTTTTTTCACAAGGTTCGGCAAATCCGCTTTCTTTTTATTCAACTACTTGAAATTACTAATATGGGCGTAAAAGCATTAAGCCATGCTAACGCGGCCCCGGAACTCTTAACCGGCGGCAGGCTGAACGCCCTTGCGTAACAAGGAATTTCCTGCGGAGCAGTCTTTTTTTTTGAAAAACCGGCGGGATTTGTGGCCCGGCTTGGCAACGTCGGCGGCCGCAAGGACGCGCCGCGGGAGGTGAACCGGCTTAGGGAGGGCTGCACCCACGTGGTGGTCGCCGGCCTCCCAAGCTATTTCGACACCTCACAGCACGACCGGCTGATGAGACTGGTCGAGGAGCGCGTCAGCGACGGACAGGCGCGAGTAGAAATAGCCAAGGCCGCGCCGCGGCGTGCAAACCGCCGGCGCGGCCCCGAAAAATACAGGAAAGCAACCGGCCTATCGCCCCCCCTCACCTCCCCGGGTTCGCGTAGCAGTACAGACAGCCGTGCCTGCAGGGCTGGCCCCGGTACGAGCCGATGTCCCGGCTTGTCTTGCATCCGCAGCCCTCGGCCGCGCGCTGGCCTTTGTCGGCCTGATGCGAAAGTCCAGGCCCGTAGAGCCGCTCCAAGAGCGCGTGGGAAACACACGAGGCCGGGGCAATTGCAGAGCCTTGGGGAAGGCTTTGTAAAAGCCCTCCCTCGCAGCACAGGGAAAGGGAAATCCCCCGGTCTTTGAGCTCTTTTTCCATCCACCCGAGAAGCTCGCGCTTTCTTTCCGGGGGCGGGTCGTAAAAGGCAAACCCGGCCACGCGCCCCGCCCTGCGGAGTGTCTTTTTGTAGAGGTCCAAAAAACTCGTGGCGCAGCGGATGATTCCCGCCTTGGCCGCCGCGTCGGCGATGCGAAGGAAATCCCCCAGGTTGTCCCCTGGCGCCCTGTCCCGGGTGTAATGGCATATCGGGTCAAACCTCCAGGTCACAGCCTCGGGGGAAACAGCCCGGGCAAGGCCGTCCAACTGGGCGAGGCGGACGGAAAGGGGCGGGACTCCGGGTTCCAGCAGCGTGTCATGGGTGTTGACGGTGAATTGAAAGGCAAGGCCGTAGCCGCGTTTCCGGAGTGCCGCGGCGTGTCCGGCCTTGAGAAAGGGGCCGTAGTTCTTGCTCCAGAACACGATGGAGTGAACACGGTCCGGCGTGGCGGGAACCACGCTTTCTTTTCCTGAGAAGGGGTTGGGGACGGTGAATTCCCCCTGGTCCAGAGAGGACACAAACCAGTCCATGTAGAAGGCGGGGATGTCGGTGCGGCGGCTGGCGGAAAGGACGGTTTTTTCCGGTCCGCAAAAGAGGTCCATGGCTTGCCCATTGGGTCGGGAATCCGGCACAGACGTTTAGGTTTTAGCCTGCGCGGAGTTTTCCTTGTCATATTGCCAGAGCGCCCGGTCCAATGTTCGCATGGATACACCTATATCAATTGCTAAGTCACGGCAAAATAGAACGTAGTTCCACCAAAAATCGAAGTGATAAGTAGGGTTTTTTGGTATTTCAATGGATAAAGAATTTAGCGCATGATAATCGAGAATTGGATAATTATCTTGATGAAAAAGATGCAAGATAGCTGAGGCCATAGGCCATGCTACTCCATCTAGAATTTGTAACGCCTCAATGCGCGCTCTTTCACAAGTTGTTTTTAGGCTGAATCGAGTTAAATCAACAATACAACTTTTATCGTTTTTTTGAATATATTTTCTCGGTCTTGGTGATTTCCAGTCTGCAATTATGCGAAATTCATCTTCTGTTAAGTGTCCACGCTGTTGAACATTATCTTTCATTAATATGATAGACTTTTCTGTATCCATAACTGATTTTTTCGTAGCATTTATGTAATTCTTTTCCAAGTCCATGAGTTCGGATTTATCGAATTTAAGAGTTGGCTTAAATTCTAACTTTGGCATTGCATTTTCCTCTGAGTTATTATAGTATTTGAACTTGTTTAAATAATTATGCTTCGGCAAATTGTGCATAGAGCAACACCGAAGACCGCATTTGTCGGATGAACCTGCGCTTCGCGCAGAACCATCCGACCTACGCCTAAATCTGCTGTTTCAAGTTACCAAAGTAGAACTATGCCGATGCCTGATTTTCCAATAACGCCCTGTACCCGTCCCGGTCAAGCTCCTTGCCGTCCGGCAGGCGCACCGTGGCCTTGAATTCCCCGAGCAGGGAGAGCATCAGCGCGCCATGGGCCGCGTTGGCCTCCTCGTCCGTAAGGGTTCTGTCCGGGGCGCGGTATGTCGCGCGGATGGAAAGGCTCTTCTTTCCCTCGGCAATGGGCTTGCCCTCGTAGAGCGCCACAATCCCCGCTGTTTCCAAAAGCTCTCCGCCGGTGTTCCGCGCGTGGTCCAACACCGCGCCCGCCGTGACAGCCTTGTCAAGCACCAGGGAGCTGTCCCGCCACGTGGCCGGATACCGGGGCAACGGCACGCAGGAGATTTTCTCCGGCAACAGATTCCCAAGCGTCTCCACATCCAGTTCCGCCACAAAGGCCGGGACTTTCACGCCAAACGCCCTGAGCGTCTCCGGGCACATCTCTCCCAGGGTGCCGATAACCGCGCTTCCAGCCACAGCCAGGGCGCCAAAGCCCGGCTTGAGCCAGGGAGCGGCGCCTGCGGGCGGACGCTTCCACTCCACGCCGGTTATCCGAAGCCCGCCCAAAAGCCCTTCCACCGCGCCTTTCACGTCGTAGAAATCCACGGCCTCTTCCTTGCCGTGCCACGTGAGACCCTGGCGGCTTCCGCACATCAGGAGGCAGAGTTTTTCCTTTTCCTCCGGAAGAGCGTTCCCGGCATTGGCGAAAAACACCTTGCCGTTCTCGAAAATTTTAAGGTCGCGGACATTCTGGTTAAGGTTCCGGGCCATGGTTTCGAGAAGCCCCGGCAGAAGCGAGGTGCGCATGACGCCCTGGTCTTCGCTCAAGGGATTTTGCACGGGAAGCTGGCGCCGGAGCGGGCTTTCCCCGGACGCGCGCAGGCGGTCCGGCGCGGCCGGATGGATGAAACTGTAGTGGATGGTCTCATAGAAGCCCGAGCCGCAAAGGATGTTCCGGAGTGTCGCGCGCAGAGCCCGCGCCGGATGCGGGGCCACGGCGTCCATGCGCATGGAGGGCGCGCTCACGGGGATGTTGTCGTATCCCCAAAGCCGGGCCACTTCCTCCACCAAATCCTCGGCCCGGGACACATCCACCCGGTGGCTGGGGGGAGTGGCCACCAGAGTGTCCCCTTCGCCCTTGACAGTAGAGATACCCACCGAGGCGAGATACCCGGCAATGGCCTCCCGGGTGTGGGAGCTTCCCAACAGCGCGTTGCACCTGGCTGTGGAAAGGGGAATGGCCGGAGCCTTGTAGGGCCGGGGCCAGGTGTCCACCACGCCGGAAACAAGGGCGCCCCCCGCAGCCTCGAGCATGAGCTTTGCCGCCCGGTCCGCCGCGCGCACGCATCCCAGAGGGTCCGTGCCCCGCTCGAACCGGTGGCTTGCCTCGGTGGCAAGCCCCAGACGCTTGGCGGTTTTCCGGACGCTTGTGGGGTTGAACCACGCGCTTTCGATGAGCACGTCTTTGGTGTCGGCCCGGATTTCCGAATTGGCGCCGCCCATGACTCCGGCGACCGCCACGGGCCGCTTGCCGTCGCAGATCATGAGGGTGTCCGCGGTAAGCGTCCGGGTCTCGTTGTCGAGAGTCGTGAATTTTTCGCCTTCGGAGGCGAGACGGACAACGATGCGCCGCTCCTCCAGACGGTTGAAATCAAAGGCGTGGAGGGGCTGGCCTGTTTCGAGCATGACGAAGTTCGTCACATCCACGATGTTGTTGATGGGCCGTTGTCCGACAGCAAGAAGCCGCTCCGCGAGCCATTTTGGGGATGGACCGATGGTCACGCCCTTGAGGAGACGCGCGGCGTACCTGGGGCAGTGGTCCGGCGCCTCGATGGTGACAGAGGTCTCTTTGGCCGCGTCCCCCTGGCCTTGGGGAAGGGAGGTGTCGGGCATGCGGAGGGGTTTTCCGGTCAGGGCGGACACCTCGCGGGCGATTCCCAGCGCGGAAAGGCAGTCCGGGCGGTTGGGAGTAAGTCCGATTTCAAAGACGGTGTCTTTGAGGTTCAAGACTTCCGCCAGGGGCGCGCCCGGACGGGCGTCCTTGGGAAGCTCCAGAAGCCCGGATTTGTTTATTCCAATACCCAGTTCCGCCTCGGAGCAGAGCATGCCAAAGGACATCCGGCCCCGGACCTTGCTTTCCGCCACGGTTTTGCCGTCAGCCAGCACGGTTCCAGGCAGGGCCAGGGGCGCCACAAGCCCGGCGCGGGCGTTGGGGGCGCCGCACACCACGGAGGCCCCGCCCTTGCCCGTATCCACGGAAAGGATTTTTAACCCGGGCGCCTCGGGATGCGGAGCCTCGGAGAGTATCCGCGCGGCAACCACGGTCCGGAGCGGGGCGTACCTGTCCAAAACGGCCTCCACCTCGAGCCCGGCCATGGTGAGCTTATGGGCCAGGGTTTCGGGCGGCATGTCCGCGTCCACGTATTCGGAGAGCCAGTCAAGACTGATTTTCATGGCTAAAACTGCCTCAGGAAACGCAGGTCGTTTTCAAAAAACCGCCGGAGATCGTCGGCGCCGTACCGGAGCATGGCGATGCGCTCGACTCCCAGGCCAAAGGCGAACCCGGTGATTTCCGCCGGGTCGTAGCCCACGAATTCGAAGACCCTGGGATGGACCATGCCGGAGCCCAGGATTTCGAGCCAGCCGGTGTCCTTGCAGATACGGCAGCCCTTGCCTCCGCAGCCCACGCACTGGATATCCACCTCGGCGCTGGGTTCCGTGAAGGGGAAGAAGCTGGGGCGGAAGCGGACGCGGGTGCCGGCGCCGAACATCTGGTGGACAAAGGAGACAAGGCATCCTTTGAGGTCCGGGAAGGAGATGCCCTTGTCAACCACAAGCCCCTCGACCTGGTGGAACATGGGGGTGTGGGTGATATCGGAGTCGCAGCGGTACACCTTTCCCGGGGCGATGACCCGAACCGGGGGTTTGCGCGCCTCCATGGTCCGGACCTGGAGGGGCGAGGTGTGGGTGCGGAGCACCACGCCGGGGGAAACAAAGAAGGTGTCCTGCATGTCCCGGGCCGGGTGGTCTTTGGGGAAATTCAGGGCCTCGAAGTTGTAGTAATCGAGCTCGACCTCGGGACCCTCCGCCACGTCAAAGCCCAGACGGATGAAGATGTCGCAGATGGAGTCCATGGTCTGGGCAAGAGGGTGGGGCCGCCCGTGGGGCATGGGGCGTCCGGGGAGGGTGGGGTCAATGCCCGCCGCCTCCTGTACGTCCCGGGCAAGGCGCTCCTGGGCGGCTTTAAGGGCGGCCTCGAGGGCGAGCTTGAGCTCGTTGGCTTTGCGTCCGGCCTCCTTGCGCTCCTCGGGACCAAGGCTCCCAAGCCCGCGCAGGATTTCGCTCACAAGCCCCTTGCGTCCGAGGTATTTGACCTCTGCGGCCTTGACCTCCGCAGGCGTGCGCGCGGTCTCGAACCCGGCAAGGGCCTCATTCCGGATGGTTTCAATGGTGGCGTCCACGGCGGCTCCTCGGGGGAGTTGCGGCCAGAAAACAAAACACCCCGCCCCGCCATTATGGCGTTGCAGGGGTGTTTGTCGCCTGGGCGGTTTTAGGCGTTCTGCGCCGCCAGGCCGGCGATCTGGGCGAAGCCCTGGGGGTCGGAGACCGCCAGCTCGGCCAGAACCTTCCGGTCAAGGGCGATGTTTTTCGTTTTGAGTCCGGAGATGAAACGGCTGTAGGAGAGTCCGTTCATCCGCGCGGCCGCGTTGATGCGCACAATCCAGAGTTTGCGGTAGTCCCGCTTTTTCTCGCGGCGTCCCCGGTAGGCGAACATGAGGGCCTTGTCCAGGGAGTCGCGGACAGTGCGGATGAGTCTGCTCCGGCCCGCCTGCATGCCCCGGGCGAGCTTGAGCATTTTGTTGCGGCGCCTTCTTGCCTTGAAGCCTCTTTTAATGCGCATGGTATGTCTCCTCGCGCCTACACGTAGGGCAGCATGCGGCGCATGGCGCGCATGTTGGTCTGGTCAATGATGTGGGTTTTTCTGAGCCGTCTTTTGCGCTTGCGGGACTTCTTCGCCAGAATGTGGCTGGCAAACGACTTCTCGTAGGCGAACTTGCCGCTGCCGGTTTTTTTGAACCGTTTGGCGGCCGCGCGGTTTGTTTTGATTTTAGGCATGCCGTGACCTCGCTTCCGTGCATATATTTTTCCGCGCGCCAAGGCGCGGAGGCTTTGTTCTTCCGGAGTCCGGGAGGTGAAGGGCCGCTTTGCGCCAGGTGCGGTTTGGCGCGAACGGACCTTTTACCACGCGCCGGGAGCGGGCGCAAGCCCTCTCGCGGAAAAAGCGAAAAAAATTTCACAGGCCCGGGCGGCTCTGCCTGGAGGGCCTGTTCCGGGCCTGACGTTTGAGGCTCCAGCGTGTTTACGCCGGGATTACTTGGGCGCGAGCACCATGATCATGGTTCGGCCCTCGAACTTGGGGGGCTGTTCGACCACCGCGATTTCCGTGGTCAGGACAAGCACCTTGTCAAGCATTTCCCGTCCGCGTTCGGAGAAGGCGATTTCCCGTCCGCGAAACATGACGGTTATTTTCACCTTGTCACGGTCTTCGAGGAAGCGCTTGATGTGGGTGACCTTGATGCCGAGGTCATGGTCACTGGTTTTGGGGCGCAGCTTGATTTCCTTGAGCTGGGTTGTCGCCTGTTTTTTCTTGGCTTCCTGCCGTTTTTTGTCCTGCTGGTACTTGAACTTGCCGTAGTCCATGATTTTGCAGACCGGGGGGTCTGTGTTGGAGGACACCTCGACAAGGTCCAGGCCCGTGGCCTCGGCTACGGCAAGCGCCTGATGGATGGGGATTACGCCCACCTGTTGCCCGTTTTGGTCAATCAGGCGCACTTCCCGCGCCCGGATATTCCTGTTGATGTTCGCGCGCTTTTCGTTATCCAACCACTCCTGCTTTCGTTATAAGGTTTTTGGTGGTGCGCATGGTGCCGAAAGTCCGGGATGCGGACTTTGTTTGTGCCTGGGATGGCGTTTGGCGCGGCCCGCGGGCCGTCGGGGAGCCGGCGCGGAAGGCTGTGGCGCTGGCCTGTGCCAGGAAATATCAGCGGCGCTTTTGAGAGCGCGTTGCCCTGAGGGTACGGTCTGACACGACAAAATACAATAGGTGTCAAGGCTTTGCAAGGGAAAAAACGGGGGGAAGGGGAGGTGTTGGCTGGTAAGACCCAGGCCGGGCGGTGAGCCGCCTGGCCTGGGCGCGCCCTTGGCGGAGGGGGGGCCTCGCTTTGGGCTGGGCTAAAATAAAAACGATTCCTGCTCCTGTCAAGCCCGCCCCTCACAGACACCGGCACCCCGCCCCTCTCATATCAAAACGCGGCCCAATCCGTAACACCTCCTGAAAGCTCCCGCTCAATCTCCCTCTCCCCCTTTTAGGGCTTTACCCCGCTTCACCTCCAAGGAGCCATTCCGCCGCCGCCTGCCATCGAAGCGGCGCTGGCAGCTCGAAGCCGGGCGGTGCGCTGTCCAAGGTCAAGAGTACCGGCAGAGCGTCCGGAAATTCCTGATGCGCGGCCTTAAGCGCGCGGATTTCCCTCCCGCGGGTCAACGGGTCCGTAATATCAAGGCAAACTTGAAGGAGAGTCCATTTGCCCACGGGATGACGCGCAAGGAAATCCACCTCGAAGCCCTCGGCGGTGCGGTAGTAATCCGCCTGGCAGCCACGCCGTTCCAGTTCAATCAACACGGCGGTTTCCAGGGCATGCCCAAGATTCGGCCTGCCGGTGCGCTCATACGCGGGGATCAATCCAGGGTCCACCGGGTAGGCTTTTCTGGGATTCACCATGCGCTTTCGCTCAGAGGCGGTGTGATGAGCAGGTCATGCATATCGCCTCTGTACGAGGAGATATCCTATCAAATTCATCCTTTTAAAAAGGATAATTCCACCTTTTATGCGACTTTTCAAACAGCCGGCCCTGCTCCAACTTCGAATGCCCCTAAAACGCCTCCACCCGAAACTGGCAGCTCACCCCTTCGTCCTGAATGTCATAATCCGGCGGCTCATCCACGTCCCGGAAACCCTTGCCCCAATACAACCGAAACCCGACCCCCTCCGTTATATCCCACACCACCCCTGTCCCCGCCGAATAGATACTCTCCGGCACAGGGTCCGCCCCCGAATGGTTCCACCCCTGCCCAAAATCCATAAAAAACGCAAGCTGCACCAGCCCCGGGCCTTGCCGCCCCTCCATCTCCGGAAACCTGAGCCTCCCCACCGCCCAGCGCCACTCCACACTTGCCGTAACCCCGTTGTCCGTCGTAAGCTGGTTCTCCCGGTATCCCCGAACCGTGGAATCCCCCCCTATCACAAACTTCTCCGCAGGCGGCAAATCATTGTCGCACACCTGGGCGCCGGCCCTGAATATCAAAACAGAGCCTAAGGACTCCACCCGCTCCATCCACCAAAACCGGGGAAGAAACGCAAGATAACGCTCGTCCGCCCGCCTCCGGCGCTCCACCTCGCCAAGCATCAGGCTGGACTGAAAAGAAACAACACGCTCCGCATCCCGGCGCGACCATTCCCCAAGAACGCCAAGGGCGTTGATGGTGCTTTTTCCGTAATCCACGTTGGGAGCAAAGGAATACGGCTCCCCCAAAAGCCGCGTCTTGCCCCAGGTCTTCCCGCCCCGCAGACCTATGGAAAACTCCTGGACCGGACTCCTGCTCAACGGCAGGCGCGCTGTCATCCCCGCCGCTGTGGACTTGCTCTGAATATCCAAAATATCCAAGGGCGGCTGCACAATGGCCGTCTCCTCGCGCGCCACGTCCATCCCCAGCGTGGCCCCTCCCGCCCCCAAAGGCGCCGTGTAGGAGGCCATGTACTCCTTGGACCCGGTGGACAGCCCGAACCTTGCCTCCAGGGTGTCGCCCATGCCCAGCACGGACAGGTGTTTGCCCTGGACCCGGGCAAGGCAGGATCCCACACTGGGGGGCTTGTGGTTGGAAAGGTCAAAGGAGAGACTGTAAGGCCGCTTTTCCCTGACCTTGACAAACAGGGCCGATTCCCCTTCCCTGGTTCCTTTGCCGGTCTTCACCTCGACATCCTCCACGCGGGGATCGGCCCTGAGCAGCGCAAGGCGGCGTTCGAGTTCCTGGACATTGAGGGGCGCCGGACGCTCCCCGGCCTTATATCCCAGGCGCCGGGTGATGTAGGAGGGAGAGAGGCTCACATTGCCGGAAACCTGGATAAAAGTGAGGTTGCTTTCGCTCACCGCAAGCCGGACCACCCCGGTTTCCGCCTCCTGGGAGGCGAGCACCGCGGCGTTGGGGTATCCCGCGTCCGTGTAGAACCGGGTCACGGCGTCCGCGGCCTTTTTCAGGACATCCGGAGTGCCTTGCCGGCCCAGCCAGGGGGCGGTCACAGGGGCGAGGACTTTTTGACTGAAAACCGTGTTGCCGGAGAAACGGAATTCCCGGACTGGCAGGGCGGCGCGGGAAGCGTCCCGGCTCCGGGTCAGAAGGTCCCGGGCGGCCTTGCTTTCCTCGGGCCACTGAAGGGGCCTTGCTGTTTCCGGCATTCCGCCGGCTCCGGCCTGGGCCGGAAGACCGGGAGCCTGGGCGCGGGCAGGCGCCGCCGCAAGCAGCAGCGCGGCGAAAAGGCTTATGGGGAGGGATCGTTTCAAATCAGGCGCCGTGTTGCCGGGCAAGGCGCGGCAGGATGCCCGCCCGAAGCGAAAAGAACGTCCCGCGGTATGCGGGGGTATATTCCGGAATGCTGAAAGTGCCGCGCGCCAAAGACTATAGCAACCAGGGCAGGGAGGCGCAAGGCGATTCTTAGCAGAGCCGGGACAGCGGCGCGCGCCCAAAAGGCGTGAACTCCCCGTTGACAATCCCCGGTTTTCAGGCGAAAACCCAATGACAGTTCCATTTTTTCGGCTCCTGTTTTCGCGCTGGATCCGGACCTTATACCAAAATGCGGTCCAATCCGTACCACCTGCTGAAAGCTCCCGCTCCCGCTCAATCTCCCTCTCCCTGTGGGAGAGGGCTGGGGTGAGGGCGTACCTTGTCTGATTGCACCTTGGTATTAAAGAACAAAAACCTGCGGTTCTTCCAAAGGCCGGACCCGCCGCTTCCCGCGGCATCGAGGCACAACGCGTATCCCTTGTCCGTTCGCGCCCGACGCCGGACAGATAACCCGTGAACCGCCTTCCGGAGGTCTATTCCCATGCGGCTCGCCAAACGCCAGGGCCATGCCCTTTTCCCCGCTCTCTTGCTCACACTTCTCTTTCTTTCCGCGGCGGGACAGTTTTCCGTGTGTCTCCCGGCGGACGCGCCCCCGCCTCCTGTCCTCTCCGCGGGAACGCCGGACAGCGAAGGGCGGCCTGTCTGGACATGGACCTCGGGCAGGGGCGGCGGCGTAATGGTCTTTGCCGGGGGAGCGTTCTCCTCGGCGGGCGGCGCCGGGGCATCCAACCTTGCGGCCTGGGATTCCAGGACCGGGGCATGGTCGGCGGTGGGAAAAGGCGTCGGCGGGCCTGTGCGCTCCCTTCTTGCGGACACCGGCGTGGTGCGCGTGGGCGGAGGAGCGGGAGTGGCTTTCTGGGACACCACGACCGGCGCGTTTCACACACCGGGCGGCGGCGTCGGGGGTGAGGTCCATGTCCTTGCCATGGACGGGGACGGCAGGCTGTACGCGGGCGGCGCGTTCCGCCAGGCCGGAGGAGAGTCCGCCCGCTCCATCGCGCGGTGGAACCCTGGCGCCCGTGTCTGGTCCGGTTTGGGCGGCGGTCTTCCCGGCCCGGTGTTCGCCATTGCCATCGGCGGCGGGCATGTGTACGGCGGCGGCTCTTTTGCCCTGGACGTTCCCGGGGCCGGGGCCAACATGGCCCGGTGGTCCCTCTCCGAAGGCGCGTGGCGGGGGGTTGCCGGAGGGGCGAACCGGACAGTCACCGCCATGGCCATGGGACCGGACGGCAGCCTGTACGCCGCGGGGGAGTTTTCCCAGGCGGGCGGCCTTGCGGCGGGAAACGTGGCGGCCTATGACCCGGGAAGCAAAACCTGGCGCGCCTTGGGCAAAGGCCCGGGCGGCCCGGTGTACGCCCTCCTGCACTGGGGGGGCGCCTTGTACGCGGCAGGCTCGTTTTCCGGCGGCGTGGCCCGGTACTCCGCGGGCGCGTGGAAAAAGCCCGGGGGAGGACTGGACGGCGGAGACGTCCTGGCCCTGGCCGACGGACCGGACGGCAGGCTGTACGCGGGCGGAAGATTCACCCTTGCCGGGGGCGTTGCCGCCGGACATGTGGCGGCCTGGAACCCTGGCCAGGGCGCCTGGACTCCCCTGGGAGCGGGGGTCGGCGGCCCTGTGCGCGCCCTTGGGGTTCTCCGGATTCCCGTGTACCGGGTGAAACTGGATGATCCCTCCCTGGAGCAGGGCGCCCGTATCACCTCCAAAGAAACCTTTGCGCCTGAAAGCGCGACCGGACAGCATACGCTGTATGTCCAGGAGGGCGGGCTTCTTGGCAACTGGTCCCCCTCCGCCTCCCTGGCGCTTCAGGCGGGCGCGCCTCCGGCGGCGGCTCCTGCGGTTCCCGCCGATGTGACCCTGGCCGCTCCCGCTCCGGCCCCCGCGCCGCCTGTTCCGCCTGTCCCTGCGGTTGCCCCGGCAGTCCCGGAGCCGGAACCCCCTGCCCCAGCGGAAACCCTGGAGGACGCCGGGGAAAAGCCGGAGGCGGCGCCGGAAGAGGCCGGAGAGATTGAAATCGGGGAAGGAGGCGAGGCCGCTGTGGCGCCGGAGGAAGCGCCCGAACCTGTGGCGCCTGTCACGCCCGCGACTCCGCCGCCCCCCCCGGCTCCTGTTCCGCCTCCGCCCAGAGTCAACGTGGTCAATCCTGTTCTTCCGGGCGGCATTCCCCCTGTCAAACCGTTCACCGCCATCGAAGAGCCGCTTCCCGCCGCGTCCTCTCCGGGGGAGGCAACGCCCGCCGCCCTCCCAGGTCCGGACGGACTTACGCCTTCCGGCAGGCCCGGCGGCGCGCCCTTGCCAGGGGCGCCCCTTGTCTCGGTTGTGGAAGCCACCAACAATCCCAGGCCCGCCTTTGAATGGCAGTCCGGCGGCGGCGGCTCCGGACTGTTCCATTACCGCATAGGCTTCGACGCCGCCTGGATGGAAACCCGGGAAACCCGGTACACCCCAACAAGCGCCCTGCCTGACGGACGCCACACCCTGTATGTCCAGGAGGCGGACACGGAAGGCCGCTGGTCGGATCCCGGCGCCGCCACCGTGGTTGTGGACTCCACCCCCCCCCATCCGCCGGTGGTTTCGGTCAAGACTCCCACCAGCGAAAAAAGCCCGGAATGGACCATTCAAAGCGGGGGGGACGGCGAGGGCGTGTTCGGCGTCCAGTTGGACGCGCGGGACAAGGACGGCTGGAAAGAGTTCACCGGAACGTCCTTTCGCCCGGAAACCCCCTTTGAGGACGGAAAACACGTCCTCCATGTCCGGGAACGGGACAAGGCGGGCAACTGGTCCGGGGTGACCTCCCGTGAAGTGACGGTGGACACCGCGCCCCCCAAAACTCCAAGGCTCAAGGCGGTAAGCGCGCCCATGGCTCCCAGGCCCGCGTGGATCTGGGAAAGCGGCGGAGGAGGCGCCGGGATTTTCCGGTATCAGATGGACGGCCAAAAAGAAGACGGCGCCACGGAAACCAAAGAGAAAAAATTCTCCGTGGAAGAATACCTCGCCTCCGGGGAGCACGCCCTGTTTGTCCAGGAAACGGACGAGGCGGGCAACTGGAGCGAGGCCGCTGGCCTGACAGTGACCGTGGACGCCAGCGCCCCTGGAAAACCCAGGGTTTCCGCCAAAAGCCCGGTCAACACGCGGACCCCCGGCTGGACATGGGTGAGCGGAGGCGAAGGTTCGGGGGTTTTCCGCGTTCAACTGAACGGCGAGGCCGAAGGCAAGTGGGCCACTGTCGAGGCGTTTGAGTACACGCTGTCCAAGCCCGTGCCCAAGGACGGAAAACACACTCTCTACGTGCAGGAGGCCGACCCCGCGGGCAACTGGTCCGAGTCCGGTTCAGGGGAGGCCCTGGTGGACACGGAGCCTCCGGATCCGCCAAGGGTCGAGTGCCCGGAAACCACCACCTCGCCCGCCCCGGTCTGGCGCTGGAAATCCGGCGGCGGTGGAAACGGCCTCTTCCGCCTTCGCCTGGACGTGGCGGAAAACGGTCCGTGGACCGAGACCGCCGCCACGGAATACAGCCCGGAAAAGCCCTTTGAGACAGAAGGCGCCCATGTTTTGGAAGTCGCGGAGCAGGATGCCGCAGGCAACTGGTCCGAGGCCGGAAGGGCGGAAACCCTGTTTGACAAAACCCCTCCCGCCCCTCCCGCCCTTGAGGTGAAAACCCAGGGAACCGGGGCGCGGCCTGTCTGGACCTGGAAAAGCGGCGAGGGAGGCGCGGGCCTGTTCCGCTGCCGGCTGGACGGAAACCCCGAGGCGTGGGAGGAAACAGACCAAACCGCCTTCCGGCCCGAAACCAACCTCAGCCCGGAAAAGGAGCATGTTTTCGAGGTCCAGGAGCAGGACAAGGCAGGCAACTGGAGCGCCTCCGCCGCGCTTTCCACCGTTGTGGACACCAAGGCCCCGGAGCCTCCCATCGTGACGGTTCAAAGCCCCACGCGCAACCGGAGGCCCTCCTGGTCCTGGAAAACGGGCGGCGGGGGAACGGGAGTGTTCGAAGTGCAGCTTGACGGCACGGACGATGGCAAGTGGGCCGTTGTCGAGGCAAGCGCTTACACGCCGGCCAAGCCTTTGAAGGACGAGGGGGAGCACGCGCTGTACGTGCGGGAGAAGGACGCGGCGGGCAACTGGTCCGACCCGGGCAAGGCGGCGGTGGTTCTGGACAGGACCCCGCCCGCGCCTCCGGGATTTATGAAAAACGAGGCGGTGAACACTCGGCAGCCTGTGTGGCGCTGGAAATCCGGCGAAGGCGGGGAAGGTCTCTTCCGCTACCGGCTTGGAGAGGGCCCCTGGACAGAAACCCGGGAAACGGAATTCCGGCCCGCGCCGCCTTTTGAGAAGGACGGGCGGTATGTGCTCGAAGCCGCGGAGCGGGATACCGCGGGCAACTGGTCGGAAACCGCAAGCCAGGCTCTTACTGTGGACACGGAGCCTCCCGCCGCGCCCAAAGTCGTGGGCCTGGAGGTCACATCCAACGGCACGCCCACCTGGACCTGGACGCCGGGCGGCGGCGGCGCAGGCGTCTTCCGCTGCCAGCTTGACGGCGAGGACGGGGAGTGGAAGACCCTGGAGGAGACGGATTTCACTCCGGGCGAGGCATTGGATGAAAGCGGCCCGCACACGCTCTTTGTGCAGGAGCGGGATATTGCGGGCAACTGGTCCTCATCAGGGAGCCATGCGGTCACGGTGGACACAACCGCGCCCGGCGCGCCGGTTGTGACGGTTAAAAGCCCGACCAGCGACGCCACGCCGGAATGGACATGGAAGTCCGGGGGCAACGGCGCCGGGGAGTTCCGGGTACAGCTTGGCTCAGAAGAGGAAAAATGGACGGAAACCCAAAAGACCTCCTTTACCCCTGACAAACCCGCGGCCAAGGACGGGGAGCTTACGCTTTTTGTGCAGGAGCGGGATTCCGCGGGCAACTGGTCGCCCAGCGGCTCGGCCCGCGCGCTGGTGGACACCAAGCCTCCTGCCCCTCCCAAGGTTGAGGTGAAAAGCCCTGTGGCGACAGCCCGTCCCGCGTGGCGCTGGACAAGCGGCGGAGGCGGCGGGGGATTCCGGCTCAAGACCTCCTGGGGCAAGGGGGACTGGGTGGAAACAGCAGCAACGGAATACACGCCGGGCGGGGATTTGACCGCCGGAAAGGGTTACACCGTCCATGTGCAGGAGAGGGACGCGGCGGGCAACTGGAGCGCGTCCGCCCAGGCCGGAACCTTGGTTGACACGGAGCCTCCCAAGGCTCCCAAGGTAACAGGCAAGACCCCTGTCGCCACACAGACCCCGACTTGGGAATGGACGGGCGGAGGAGGCGGCGCCGGGATCTTCCGGACACGGCTTGATTCCGCCGACGCCCAGGCCATGGAGATTTCCGCCACGTCCTGGACCGCTCCGGAACCCCTGGAGGACGGGGACCATGTCCTTTCCGTGGAGGAGCGGGATATTGCGGGCAACTGGTCCTCATCAGGGAGCCATGCGGTCACGGTGGACACCACCGCGCCCGGCGCGCCGGTTGTGACGGTTAAAAGCCCGACCAGCGACGCCAGGCCGGAATGGACATGGAAATCCGGAGGCAACGGCGCCGGGGAGTTCCGGGTACAGCTTGGTTCGGAAAAGGGGACGTGGACGGAAACCTCAAAGACCTCCTTTGCCCCTGACAAACCCGCGTCCAAGGAGGGGGAGCTTGTGCTCTATGTGCGGGAGCGGGACCTTGCGGGCAACTGGTCGCCAAGCGGATCCGCCCGCGCGCTGGTGGACACAACACCCCCTGCCCCTCCCAAAGTGGAGACAAAAAGCCCTGTAACAACACCCCGGCCCACATGGCGCTGGACAAGCGGCGGAGGTGGCGGGGGATTCCGGCTCAAGACTTCCTGGGGCAAGGGGGACTGGGTGGAAACAACAGCGACGGAATACACGCCGGGCGGGGATTTGACCGCCGGAAAGGGTTACACCCTGGAGGTCCAGGAAAAAGACCTTGCCGGAAACTGGAGCGCGGCCGGCTCAGGCAAGGTGCTCATTGACACCGAGCCGCCCAAACCGCCCAGGGTTGCCGGAGCAACCCCTGTCACAACCAAAACCCCGGCATGGGAATGGGAAAGCGGCGGGGGAAATGGCGCGGGGGTTTTCCGGACGCGGTTAGACTCCGGGAAAGCGGCTCCGGAGGAAACCTCCTACACCCGGTTTACCCCCTCCGCGCCCCTTGCGGACGGAGAGCACACGCTTTTTGTGGAGGAGCGGGATATTGCTGGCAACTGGTCCGCCCCCTGCAGCCACACGGTAACGGTGGACACCGTGGCGCCCCCGGCTCCCAAGGTGACAGGACAAAGCCCGACCGCTCTGCCCCGCCCCGCGTGGACCATTGAAAGCGGCGGCGGCGCAGGCGTCTTCCGCGCGCAACTGGACGGGGACTCCCCGGACGGCTGGTTCAATCCCGCAACGCGCGCCTACTCTCCGGAGAAGAACCTTCCCGACGGCGGGCACACGCTGCGCGTCCAGGAACGCGACGCCGCGGGCAACTGGTCCGCCCCGGCCTCCTTTGCCGTGGTGGTTGACACCGCTCCCACGCCCCCGCCTGTTCTTTCCGCGAAAACCCCTGTCAGCGCCCTCCGTCCCCTGGTCACATGGACGACGGGCGGCGGGGACGGCCTCTTCCGCTATCAGTGGGATGACGCCAAGGACTGGACCGAGACAAGGGAAACCAAGGCACGCCCCAAGACCCCCTTCAAGGGCGGAGAGAAACACGCGTTCCGCGTCCAGGAGCGGGATTCCGCAGGCAACTGGAGCGCGTCCGCGGAATTCACACTGCTTGTGGACACCACGCCGCCCGCTCCCCCTGTTCTGAAAGGCCCTGCTCTTGCCAGTACAGACCGTCCGGAATGGACCTGGACCTCCGGCGGCGAGGGCGGAACCGGCGTTTTCCGGTTTAAGGAAGAGGGTGCCAAGGACTGGACCGGGACCCGGGAAACCCGGCACACCCCGGAAACCCCGCTTAAAGACGGTGAAACCCGGACCCTCGCCGTCCAGGAGCAGGACCAGGCCGGCAACTGGAGCCTGGCTTCAGAAAGCAAGGTCACGGCGGACCTCTCGGCTCCCGCGCCCCCTGTTGTCACGGCCAAAACCCCGGTGAACACGGCGGCGCCCTCGTGGTCCTGGAGCCCGGGCGGCGGCGGCAACGGAGAATTCAGGGTTAAAACCGGGGAGGAGGGTCAGTGGGAAACGGTAAAAGGCGCCCGCTACACGGCCAAAACGCCCCTTGCGGACGGAACGGAGCACACCCTGTTTGTGCAGGAGGCGGACGCGGCGGGCAACTGGTCCGCCTCCGGCTCCTTTGCCGTCACGGTTGACCTTCAAGCCCCGTCCGCTCCTGGTGTCACGGGCAAGACCCCTGCCAACACGCGGACCCCCTCCTGGTCCTGGAAAACGGGCGGCGGGGGATGCGGAATATTCCGCGTTCAACTGGACCAGACAGCGGACGGCGGCTGGAAGGAGACAACGGCCCTCACCCACACCGCCGCGCGCAAGAGCGTCCATGGCGAAACCCGGACCTTGTACGTGGCGGAGCGGGATCTTGCGGGCAACTGGTCTTCCCCCGGTTCTTATAAGGTGGAAATTGACCTTGAGCCTCCCAAGGCGCCCAAAATCCAGGCCGATAGCCCGGTCAACAACCCGAGGCCTTCCTGGCGCTGGGAAAGCGGCGGAGGCGGCGCGGGGATCTTCCGCTATAAGCTGGAAAACGCGCCTCAAGACTGGACCGAAACCCGGGAGACAGGGTTTGCCGCTCCAACTCCCTTGCCTGCCGGGCGCCACGCGCTGCTGGTTGCCGAGCAGGACGCCTCGGGCAACTGGTCGGAACCGGCAAAAGCCGGGGTCGAGGTGGACCTTGACCCGCCCGCGCCGCCGGTTGTTTCCTGCTGGTCTTTGACCAACAATCCCAAACCCTCCTGGACCTGGAAATCCGGCGGAGACGGCGCCGGAGTCTTCAACATCCGCCTTTCCGGAACCGAAGGCTGGACAGAGACAAGCGCCCTGGAATGGGCGCCGGAAACGGCCCTTTCCGGGGACGCGGCCTACACCCTCGAAGTCCGGGAACGCGACGCCGCGGGCAACTGGTCCGCTCCCGGTTTTGCGGGCCTGGTTCTCGACACCGCTCCCCCGGTCCCGCCCCTGGTCAAGGTCCAAAGCCCCGCGCGGAACACCGGGCCGGTGTGGACCATCGTTAGCGGCGGCGAAGGGGACGGGACGTTCGAGGCGCAACTGGACACAACCGAAGAGAGCGGCTGGACCCCTGTTAAAACCGGACGGTTCAAGGCGCCCCGGGCGTGGGAAAACGGGGAGCGGCATGTTCTTCATGTCCGGGAGAGGGACGCGGCGGGGAACTGGTCTTCTCCCGGAAGCGCGGAGGTTTTGGTGGACACAGAGGCTCCCGCCGCCCCGGTTTTGGCCGCGTATCCGTCCCTCACCCGGGAAAGCCGGATAACGGTTTCCGGAACCCGGGAGCCGGGCGCCCGCGTGCTGGTGAACGGCCTTGAAAAGGCGCCCGCGGACGGGTCTGAGGCCTGGACCGCCCAGGTGGATTTGGAGGAAGGGGAAAACCGGATAGACGTGGTTTGCGAGGACGCCGCCGGGAACACGGGCAAATCCGCCAGGGCGCTGGTGCGGCGGGACGCCACGCCTCCGGAGGCCCCGGCCCTGGTGTCCTCGGAGCCGGAGACGGGCGCCGCCTTCCGGGGAGAGAGGCTGAACCTGGAATGGACGCCCGCATCGGACGCGGCAAGCGGCCTCGCCGGATACCTTTTCGCCTTGGACACCGCCCCGGACACAGAGCCGGGCGGAACCCTTGAAAAAACCCTTCCCCCGGTTTTGACCATGGAAAAGGACGGAGTGTATTACCTCCATGTCCTGGCCAAAGACAACGCCGGGAATGATTGCAAAACCGTTCACCTCGGCCCTTGGACCCGGGACACAGCGCCCCCGGAGCCGCCTAAAATCACCACGGACGGCGGCAACGGTCCGGGCCGCGATTTCAGCACCAGTGTCCAGGAACTGACCTTGGAGGGAACCGCGTCCCCGGACACCGCGGATATTGTGGTCAACGAGGCGATCGAGGGCGTGGAATACGCCCAGGGTGAAACAGGCTGGAAATTCACGGGATCGTTGGGGCCCGGAGCGCGCGCCTACACGGTGACGGCTCTGGACGCCGCCGGAAACACGGCAAGCTCCGTCATCACGGTTTCCTATGTGATGGGACCCGGCACGTACCATGTGGATATCTCCGGCGGCACCGACGACATGGCCTTTGGCACGGGCGCGGGCGTTCTCGCGTTCCGCACCGTCCATTACGCGGTGTCGGCCATTAATGAGGGTGTTCCCGGCGCGTATGTTCTCATCATTGAGCCGGGCGTTTACTCGGTGGAGCGCGGGGAAAAGGACGCCGCCCTTAAGGTGTTGCGCAAGGGTCTTGTGATCCGGGGCGCCAAGGGGGGCGGGGCTGTTGTATCGGGCAAGGGTGCCAAGAAGTGGAAAGAGGCGTTCATCCTGGCCGCGCCCGAAGCCTTGGTGGAAGGTCTCACGTTCCGCGATTTTTCCGCGGGCATCGCGGCGGAGTCAGGCGCCAAGGGCTTTGCCGCGCGGGAAAACGAATTCCGGGGGCTTGCCCTGGGCGTCCGGGCCGCGGACACGGAAGGGACGGTCGAGCGCTGCCGCTTTACCGCTCCGGACGCGCCCGCGCCCACAGGAGCCGCGGTTCACGCCACAGGGGGGCAAGTGGTTTTCACCGGCAACCTGGTTAACAACCTTGCCATGGGCTTCCAGGCAACAGGCTCGGCCTCCCGCGTTGTTGGCAACACCTTTGTCAACACCGCGGTGGCCGTGCGGGGAAACGCCCAAAACCCGGCCACTGTGCAGGGAAACATCTTCTATGCCGGAGTGACCGGCGTTCTGGCTCCCCCGGGGCTTGTGTCGAATAACAACCTCTTTTTCAAAAACGACATGGACCACGGAGGAGGATGCGCCAAGGGCGCCAATGACCAGGAGGGCGACCCGAAATTCGCGGACCCGGACAAGGAGGACTACCGGCTCAAGGAAGGCTCGCCCGCGGTGGACATGGCGGGGATTGCCGGGGATGGGCTGGACCTTGCCGGGACCAAGCGGCCCCAGGGCGCGGCCTGGGACGCCGGGGCGTATGAGAGATAAGGAAAACAGATGGCGGACCGGCCCGGGGCGCGCCCTTGGGCCGGTCCGGTTGAAGCGCCAGGAGACACACCATGAAATGCGCGTCCGCCGCCCTGGGCAGGATGTTTGTGCTCAGGCTGGAAGACGGGGAGATTCTCCACGAGGAAATCGAGGCGTTTTGTAAAACCAACGCCATCCATGCCGCCGCGGTGCAGGCCCTTGGAGGTGCCGCCGGAGGAAGCCGCCTTGTGGCGGGACCCGTGGACGGCACCGCCCGGCCTGTCACCCCCATGCTTCCCACCCTCTCCGAAGTCCACGGGCTTGCGGCCGTGGGCACGGTGTTTCCGGACACACAGGGCGCGTCCGTGCTCCACGCGCATGCCGTCTGCGGGCGCGGTGGCAATTCCGTCTGCGGATGTGTGCGCGCGGGCGTAATTGTTTGGCAGGTGATGGAAGTCGTGCTATGGGAGCTTACCGGCGCTTTGGCTGTCCGGCGGCCTGACCCCGCCTCCGGGCCCGCGTTTCTCGAGCCGGGCCGGTAAAACTCAACCCGGCAAAGCCGAAGAATTTAGGAGTTAGGAGTTAGGAGTTAGGAGTTAGAAGTTAGAATAAAAAATCATCTTTTGTTGTGTTTTTTAGTTATAAAATGGGCCTTTAACCTCATAGCAGCCGCGGTGCGGCAAGGTTTTTGATCCAGCCTGGGGTTTCAACCCCAGGACCATGGCTCATACCAAGGTGCAATCAGACAAGGTATGCCCTCACCCCGGCCCTCTCCCACAGGGAGAGGGAGATCGGGCGGGAGCTTTCAGCAGGTGTTACGGATTGGACCGCATTTTGGTATCAGACATTATCCGCGCAAAAAACGCGGATAATCCGGACATAGAATCCAATACCGCTCCTCCAAGGCGGAAGAACACACCCCCATGGCGGCAGACACAAGCGGCGCGCCCGGAAAAACCCTCTCGGTTTTCCAGGCCCTGCGCCTCATGGCTCCCCTTTTGCCCATCTTTAAACAGCACCGGCTTGCCCTGGCCGCCGGTATTTGTTCCCTTCTCGTTACCGACGCCACCCAGCTTGTCATCCCCCTGGTGGTCAAACGGGCGGTGGACAGCCTTGCCTCGGGCGTGGCGGACTCCGGGGCGCTTCTTGCCCGCGCCGCCGAAATCCTCGCCCTTGCCTGTGTCATGGGCCTTTTCCGTTTTCTCTGGCGCTGGTTTCTTCTGGGCTTCTCCCGCCGTGCCGAGTGTCTGCTGCGCGCGCGCCTCTACGCCCACCTCCAAAAAATGAGCATGGCCTTTTTCCGGAAAAACCCGCCCGGGGATCTCATGGCCCGGGCCACCAACGATTTGAACGCCATCCGCATGGCCTCGGGCATGGGACTCGCCGCGGCCACCGATTCTTTCGTCATAGGCGCCGCGGCCATTGTCTTCATGCTCTCCATCCACCCCGTCCTCGCGGCGGTCGCCCTGGTTCCCGCGCCATTCGTGGTTCTCATTTCCCGGATATATACCCGCCGCATGGGCCGGGGCTTTGAGCGCGCCCAGACGCGGTTCGGCCTCCTTACCGAGGCGGTCCGCGAGGCGTTCACCGGAATCCGGGTGGTGAAAGCCCACGGGAGAGAGGAATGGACATCCCGGACGGTGCGGGACCGGGGACAGGACTATGTGGAGGAAAACCTCTCCCTGGCCCGGAGCTTTGGCGTGTTCATGCCGGTCATGACCGTCTTCTCCAACCTTGGCCTTGCCGTGGTCATCGCCCTGGGCGGACGCCTGGCCATTTTGGGGGACATCAGCCCCGGGGATTTCGTGGCCTTCATCACCTACCTCAACCTCCTTGCCTGGCCCATGATGGCCATGGGCTGGGTGGTAAACCTCATCCAGCGCGGCGGCGCCTCCATGCGCCGGGTTTCCCATGTGCTCAACACCCCTCCGGACATCACCGACGGGCCGCTCACCCGGACAGACATCACCGCCCTATCCGGGGAAATCGAGACGCGGGATCTCACGTTCCGGTATCCGGGAAGCTCTGGCCCCGTCCTCGACCATGTTTCCTTTACGGTCCGGCCCGGGGAAACCGTTTCCGTTGTGGGGCAGGTGGGCTGCGGCAAGTCCTCGCTCTTTCTTGCCCTTTCCCGCATGGTGAATCCGCCGCCCGGCACGGTGTTTCTGGGCGGACACGATATTCTGACCATTCCCCTGGCGCTTTTAAGGCGCCATGTGGGCTTTGTCCCGCAGGAGCCCGTGGTGTTTTCCGACACCCTACTGGGCAATGTGGTGTTTGGCCGGGAAGGCATCCGCGAGGAGGAGGTTTGGGAAGCGCTCTCCCTGGCGCGCATGGACGCCGAGGTCAAGGACATGCCGGCAGGGATTGAAACCGTTGTGGGAGAGCGCGGACTCACCCTTTCCGGAGGGCAAAGGCAGCGTCTGGCCCTTGCCAGGGCGCTTGTGCGTCCGCCCGCGGCGCTGATTCTGGACGACGCGCTCTCCATGGTGGACACGCGCACAGAGCGGGCCATATTGAACCGGCTCATGGAAGGCAAAGGGGAAATGACCACGCTCATGGCGACCCACAGGGTATCCACCAACAAGCGGGCGGATCACGTGGCGGTGCTGCGGGAAGGCAGGCTTCACGAATGGGGTTCCCACGCGGAGCTTATAGCCATGGACGGGCATTACCGCAGACTGTACGAGGCGCGCAAGGCGCTGGAGGAAACGGAGGCGGCGCCTGGGCATGTGGGGTGATTACGGATACATGGAGGAGGGGAAGCTGGGCAAGCCCTACAACCTGGGGCTGTTGCGGAGGCTCGCCAGGTACGCCCGCCCCTGCCGGGGGATTATCATCCTCGCCCTGGCCGTAAGCCTCCTTGGCACCGCGGCGGATTTGGCGGTGCCGTATCTCACCAAGACCGCCATTGACCGGTATATCATCGCGGCCTGGCACCGCCTGCCCGCGCCCGGGGTTTTGCCCGCCCGTGCCGGGGAGGCCCTTGCCAAAGCCTCGCGGGGCATGGTGACAACAGGAGACGGGACGCGGTTTGTCTCCCAGGCGGAGCTTTCGCGGCTGGGCCCGGACACGCGGGCGGAACTGGAAAAGCGGGGCGTGTTCAAGGGCTGGCATTACCGGGTGGACGTGCCGAAGGAGGGGGAATCCGCGCGCCGGATACGAGATGTTATTGCCCGGATTAAGGGCAAAAATGTCTATATGGAAGATACTTTTGCCCTCATTCCCAGAGCCGCCCTCGATGCCCTCCCACGGCAGGAGCGCGCCCTTCTCCGCGCCCCCCAGCTCCAGGGCGCCCTCCACACCGGCCTCCTCCTCCTCGGGCTCGTCCTCGCCGCCTTCTGCCTCGGCTATTCCCAGTACAACCTCCTCGAACGCGCCGGGCAGACCATCATGTCCGACATCCGAAACACGCTCTTCGCCCACCTCCAGCGCCAGTCCCTCGCCTTTCACCACAAAAACCCCGTGGGACGCCTCGTCACCCGCGTCACCAACGACGTGGAAAACCTGAACGAGCTTTTCAAGTCCGTCATCGTCACCGTGTTCGGCGACATTTTTCTTCTCTCCGGCATCACCGCCGCCATGCTCTGGCTTGACTGGCGCCTTTCCCTGGCATGCCTTGCCCTGGCGCCTCCCGTGGTCCTGGGGACAGCCCTGTTGTCCGCCAAGGCCCGGGACGCCTTCCGCGACCTCCGGACCACCATTTCCCAAATCAACACCCACCTCCAGGAGCGCCTTTCCGGCATGCGGGCCGTGCAGCTTCTCTCCGCGGAGCCCCACCAGATGGCGCTTTTTTCAAAAACCAACGACGAGAACCTCCGGGCCGGACTGCGCCAGATAGCGGTCTTTGCCGTGTTCCTGCCCATGGTCGAGCTTTTCTCCTACATCGGCATCGCCCTCCTCATCTGGCGCGGCGGTCTCATGGCCCGGGACGGGCAGGTCACCCTGGGCACGCTGGTGGCCTTTGTGAGCTATACCGGCATGTTTTTCAGACCCATGCGGGACATCGCGGAGAAATGGAACATCATGCAGTCCGCCATGGCCTCCATGGAGCGCATCTTTGAATATCTGGACCAGGACCATTCCCTGCCGGAGCCGGAACACCCCCGGACGCCGGACAAGGCGGCCGGGCATCTTGTGGCGAAAGACCTTTGGTTTTCCTATAATTCCAAGGAGCCTGCCCTCCGGGGAGTCTCCTTTGAGGCGCCGCCGGGCGGGATGTACGCCTTTGTCGGGAGGACAGGGGCGGGCAAGACAACGCTGGTGCATCTGGTGGAGCGCTTTTACGATCCGGACCAGGGAGCGGTGCTTTTGGACGGCGTGGATTTGCGGGACTGGCCGTCTAAAGAGCTGCGGAAACACTTGGGACTGGTGCTCCAGGATGTGTTTCTGTTCGCGGCGACCGTGCGGGAGAACGTGACGCTGGGCGCGGACAGTGTGGACGAGGCGGCGCTGGCCCGCGCCCTTGAGGAGTCCGGGGCGGCGGGATTTGCGGGGCGGCTGCCCCTGGGGCTGGACACGGTGTTGAGCGAGGGCGGGGCGAACCTGTCGGCGGGGGAGCGGCAGCTTTTGAGTTTTGCGCGGGCCTTGTACCATGACCCCCGGGTTTTGATATTGGACGAGGCGACCTCGTCGGTGGACCCGGAGACGGAGCGGCTGATCCAGGGGGCGGTGCTTTCCATGTCGCGGAGGCGGACGCTGTTGGTTGTGGCGCACCGGCTTTCGACGGTGGAGAGGGCGGACCGGATTATTGTGTTGAGCGGGGGCCGTGTGGAGGAGGAGGGGACGCACGGGGAGCTGATGGAGCGGCGGGGGATGTATTGGCGGTTGAGGAAGAGCGGGGGATTGGCGGAGGAGGGGTAAAACGGGCTTTCGACAAATTGTTTGACAGGAGGTGCGGGCCGGTTTAGATACTGACCAGTCAGTATTGAACACGGAGCCTGCCATGCCCCCTCAGAACCCCGTCCCGACAAACGACACGCCATCCTCGCAGCCCTCGAAAACATGCTCCACGAACGCCACTTCCACGAACCCGCCCTCGGCGAAGCGGCCTATGTCGGGAAAGGCGCTATCTACCGCCGCTTCTCCGGAAAAAACGACCTCTTCTTCCATCTCGCCACCCAAGGCGCCTCGAACTCTGCGAAACCATAAAGCGGAGCGCCTCCGAAACCGGACAGATCCCTTTCCCGGAACGCCTGGCCTCTGTCTGTGAGCGCGTGAGCGCCTTTTTCCAAAGCCGCCGCGCCCTCTTCCGCGTGATGGGCGAACATGAGGACAGCCTCGCCGCGTTCAAGGAAACCCGGCGGGATTCCTTTGTCGAACTCCGAAAGGGCCTCCGCTCCGCGGTGGCCGCTGTTCTCGCCACCGGAGTGGAGGCGGGCGCTGTCCGGACAGATATGCCCCTGGAAACCTACGCCCGCTTGTTGCTCTCCATGCCCAGGGCGCGCAATCCGCCGTTTAGTCTGGGTCTCGACGCCCCCCCTTCCATCGCCCTGGTGGCGGACATGTTTCTCCTTGGCGCGCGGGGCGCCCGGGACGCGGACACGCGCCCGGAAACCGCCGGAGAGCCGGATTCTAAAAAACAGCAAAGCGGGAGCCATGAAACTCGAACAGCTTAAAACAAAAAAAGCCCTTGTCGCAGCCCTTGTGGCGCTCGCCCTTGCCCTGGGCATTCTCGCCTGGAAATCCGCGGGTAACTCCAAGGACAAGGAAGAGGACGCCTCCAAGCCCAAAACCGCCACTGTCACCCGGGGTTCCCTCCGTCAGGTGGTCGAATCCACGGGAAGAGTCGTTCCCGACCAGGAAATCGAAATCAAGTGCAAGGCCAGCGGCGAGGTTATCAAACTCCCTGTGGACGTGAGCGACACAGTGAAAGAAGGCGCGCTTCTCGTCCAGATTGACCCGGAGGAGGAAGAGCGCTCTGTGAAGCGCGCGGAGGCGGCCCTGGCCGCGTCCATGGCCAGGCTGGAACAGGCCCGGCACAGCGCCCGGGCGGCACAGACAAATCTTGCCGCCGCCCGCCTGCGAACCCGCGCCGCATTGGAGTCCGCCGCGACCCGGATGAAGGAGGCCGAGGCCGCCCTTGCCCGCGCGCGGTCCCTGGAAAAAAGCGGCATGGCGAGCGCCGAGGAGTTGGAAGGGGCGGAAACCGGCATGGCCGAAGCCCTGGCGAAGCACAAGGACGCCCGGGCGGCGGTGGACGAGCTTTCGGCCCAGGAAATGGAGGCCAAGGTCAAGGAGCAGCAGGTTGTAATCGCCGAGGCCCAGGTATCCTCGGACACCCTTTCCCTGGAGGACGCGCGCCAGCGTCTGGAGGACACCACCGTCACCTCGCCCATCGCCGGAGTGGTGGCGGAGCGGAACGTCGAGCCCGGGCAAATCATCGCCTCGGGAATCAACAACGTGGGCGGCGGCACCTCGGTCATGAAACTCGCCGACCTTTCCCGTGTCTTTGTCCTCGCCTCTGTGGACGAGTCGGACATCGGCGCTGTTCTCACCGGCCAGGATGTGGCGGTGATGGTGGACTCGTATCCGGACGCGGTCTTTCCCGGCAAAGTGGTCCGGGTCGCCACCAAAGGCGTCAACACATCCAACGTGGTGACCTTCGAGGTCAAGGTGGAGGTTGGAGGCGGTAAAAAGGCCCTGCTCAAACCGGAGATGACCGCCACCGTGGAAATTCTCGTGGCGGATAAAAAGGATCTGCTCCAGGTGCCTGTGGGCGCGGTTTCGCGCGGCAAGCACGGGCAAAGCGTGACCGTGGCGGGCAAAGACGGTGAGGAGGAAAGGCGGACCGTCCGCACGGGAATCACGGACGGGGAGATGATTGAAATCCAAAGCGGGCTGGCCGAGGGCGAGACGGTGAAAATCGAAACCGCGTCCGGCCAGGGACAGTGGCAAAGCGCGCAAAACAAGGCCGGAGACAAGGCCCGCCAGGACCACGTGCGGATGGGCGCCATGGGCGGCGGAGGGCCGCGCAGATGATGCTTGAAACCCGGGGCCTTAAAAAGACCTACATTTTGGGCGAAACAACAGTGCATGCCCTGGACGGCGTGGATGTGGACATCGCGGAGGGGGAGATGGCCGCCATAACCGGCCCCTCCGGAAGCGGGAAATCCACCCTCATGCATATTCTGGGCTGCCTGGACACTCCCGACGAGGGGACATATATCCTTGCGGGCGAGGACGTTTCCCGGCTTTCCGGAGACCAGCTCGCAAGCATCCGAAACCGGAGAATCGGTTTTGTCTTCCAGTCCTTCAACCTGCTGCCCAGGCTTTCAGCCCTTGAAAACGTCGAGCTTCCCCTGCTGTACGGCGGAAGAAAAGACGCGCGGGGCGCGGCGGAAAACGCCCTTGCCACGGTGGGACTTGGGGACCGCATGGGCCATCTGCCCGCCCAGCTTTCGGGCGGGCAGCGCCAGCGGGTGGCCATTGCGCGCGCCATTGTGACAGACCCGGCAATTCTGCTGGCGGACGAGCCCACCGGCAACCTGGACAGCGTGACCGGCAGGGAGATACTCGCCCTTCTGGGCCGTCTCAACAGCCAGGGACGGACCGTCATTCTTGTCACCCACGATCCCTCGGTGGCGGCCTCGTGCTCCCGTCAAATCCGCATCCGGGACGGACGCGTCGCGGAAGGAGACTGACCGTGCTTGTCTGGACAACCGTCAAAGCCGCCATGCGAAGCCTGTTCGCCAACAAGCTCCGCTCGTTTCTCGCCATGCTGGGCATCATCATCGGCGTGGGCGCGGTCATCTCGATGCTGGCCTTGGGCGCCGGCGCCAGGAAACAGATTCTTGGCCGGGTCACTTCCATGGGCACCAACCTCCTGATAGTCCGTCCCGGAAGCAATCCCATGGGCGGAGTGCGTTCCGGCTCCATGGAGACCCTCCGGCTTGAGGACGCCCAGGCCATTCTCCGCAAGGTGGAGGGGGTCTGGCAACTAAGTCCCCTGGCCATGGGCAGGGCCCAGGTGACCTACACCAACCAGAACACCAACACCACTGTTATGGGCGCCGCGGGCACGTATTTTTCCATTCGGAGCTTTGAGATCGAAAAAGGGAGGCCCTTTACCTCGGTGGAAGAGGAGCGTTCCGGCAGGGTCGCTGTTCTGGGCTCCTCCGTGGCCGAGCTTCTTTTTGGAAAACAAGACCCCCTGGGAGAGAAAATCCGCGTCAAAACCGTCAACTTCAAGGTCATCGGTGTTCTTAAAAGCAAGGGCGACCAGGGCTGGTTCAACCCGGACGACATGGTGCTCACGCCCCACTCCACGGCCATGGCCCTGGTGTTCGGGCAAATCCACTTGAACGAGATAGATGTCCAGGCCAGGGAAGGCGCGGATTTGAAAGAGGTGGAAACCGGGATCGAGGAGGTGCTGCGCGCGCGCCACCGGCTCAGGCCAGGCGAGGAGAACGATTTTTTTGTGCGCAACCAGGCGGAAATCCTTGAAATGGCCTCCTCCTTTTCCCGGACCTTCACCATTCTTTTGGGCGGCATCGCCAGCATCAGCCTTTTGGTGGGGGGCATCGGCATCATGAACATCATGCTGGTGACTGTAACTGAGCGCACCCGGGAAATCGGCGTGCGCAAGGCCATTGGCGC
This sequence comes from Desulfobacterales bacterium, assembly GCA_020057225.1. Classification (GTDB taxonomy): domain Bacteria; phylum Desulfobacterota; class Desulfobacteria; order Desulfobacterales; family Desulfatibacillaceae; genus JAGVGH01. The sequence goes on from JAGVGH010000053.1 coordinate 44,235, forward strand.
GCGGAACAAAGACATTCTGCGCCAGTTTCTGATAGAAAGCCTTCTTATCAGCGGCATGGGCGGGATTTTCGGCATAGGTCTGGGCATTGCCGCGGCCCTGGCCATCGGCGCGTTCAGTGAATTTCAAACCGTTGTTTCCCTGGGCAGCGTGGCGCTGGCCCTTTTGGTCTCCGCGTCCGTCGGCGTGTTTTTCGGCCTGTATCCTGCAAGGCGGGCGGCGCGGATGAACCCCATCGAGGCGTTGCGGTATGAATAAGCCATGTGTCGTACAACCCGGAAAAACACTTAAAAAAGCGTTGGCGCTGGGCGTTTTGCCCCTCCTGCTCTTTCTGCTCCCATGCCGGGCCGGGCAGGCAGGCGCCCTTGCGGATTCCCGGGTTCTTACCCTGACCGTGGCGGATGCGGTGCTCACCGCCCTTCAAAACAATCCGGAGTTTTTGGTGCAAAAGGCAGGGCCCGATAAAAGCCGGGCGGACGCGGACATCGCCCGGGCCGCTTTTGACCCTGTTGTAACAGGCGGGATCACAGCCGGACGGACCCGGGGAGAGCCGGAGACAGGAGGTGTTTCCGGCGCGCCCTACCAGAACGACTCCCTGGAGGCCAAGGCGGGGATCCAGGAATTTTTTCCCACAGGAACCACAGTGGAGGCCGCGGGGAACAAAGCGTTGGACTGGAAGGAGGATCCGGCGCGCGTTGACGGGGACAGCGCCTCCTGGGACGCGCGGGTGACCCAGGCCCTGCTTCGAGGAGCGGGCTTTGGGGCAAACCTGGCATCGCTCCGGCAGGCGCGGCTTGGAGTGGATAAAAGCCTGCACGAATTGCGCGGAGCCGCCGAAACCCTCGTCGCCAATGTTGAAAACGCGTATTGGGATTATGTGCTGGCCCTGCGTTCTGTTGACATCTATCAAAAATCCCTGGAAGTGGCCAAGGCCCAGGAGAAGGAAACCCGGGAGCGAGTGCGCCTGGGCAAACTGGCTGAAACAGAACTGGCCGCGGCCAGGGCGGAAACCGCGTCCGGCAGGGCGGGACTTGTAAGCGCGAAAAAAACACTGGAGGCGCGGCGCCTGGGGCTTTTGCGGCTTCTTTCCCTGGAAAACGGCTGGGGCAGCGCGGTTGTTCCCGCCGAGGAGCCAGAGACCCCGGCCATGGCCCTTGACTCCGCGGAGTCCCATGTCAGGGTCGCCCTGGAAAAACGCGCGGACCTTGCCCAGGCGCGTATCGGACTGAAACAGCAACAGATGGAGGTTGTCCGGACAAAAAACGGACTTCTTCCGCGCCTTGACCTTTTCATCGGCCTGGGAGGCACCCGGTACGCGGAGTCCTTCAAGGCAGGACAGGACACGGACCTGGACGAGATCGCAACGAGCGCGGGCCTTGAGCTGGAACTGCCCGTCGGCAACCGGGAGGCCCGGGCGAAACACGCGAAAGCCGTGGTTTCGGAAAGCGAGGCGGCCCTTGCGATAAAGAATCTGGAAGACCTGGCGCAGGTGGACACGCGGACAGCCTTTGCGGAGGCCGGATACGCGGCGGAGGAAGTGAAGGCCAAGAGGGCGCTGGCCGGGGCGCGGGAGCTTGCTTTTGAGGTGGAGAGGGAGAAGGTCCGGCTGGGGCGCTCGACGGCGTTTCAGGTGTCCCAGGCCCAGAGGGACATGCTGGAGGCGCGGCTTGGGGAGACAGAGGCGCTGTGCGCGTACCGGAAGGCGCTCACGGCGCTTTTCCGGCTGGAGGGGTCGCTGTTGGAGAGGCGGGGGATAAGGGCGTGGTGAGGGGAGGAGCCCGCCTCTGGCCCTGGCATGCCACATGCATAAATAATCCGGCGACGGGGTAAAAAGCACAGCGAAGCGTTTACCAGCCAGGACGCACGCGTTGTAAGCTGAGGGCCGCCTTCGGAAACCATCCGTTCCAGCGGCTTTGCCCCCCAACCTTGGCTCCTGGGACCTTAATGTTCACGGCGCCCTCCCCCGTCGCTTTTTGAAACCAAGCGGATTTCCGCACACAAATCCCGGCGTTACGCCGGGATTTGTGCTTTTAGACCAAGGCGCAATCAGACGAGGTAATTGCAAAATCAGGCGCAGGCCGGGTGGTTCCGGGCCGCAAGGCCCGGAACCA
>JAGVGH010000189.1 GCA_020057225.1 Desulfobacterales bacterium
ATCGCTTACCACCGGGCGCTCCGATGGCTCGGGTTCCATTGCCGTAGGGGCGCACGGCGTGCGCCCGAACAGGGGAATCCCTTGCAATAAGATTATTTAGGGATAAGCTCTAAGGCTGTGCCGCCCGCCTTTTCAGGCTGGTGGGCCGCGGATGTCCGTGGCAAATGCCGGAGGCGGGGGAACGGCGCGGGATTGCCTCTGTCTTGCGGATTTTCAGGCGCGTCGGCACAAAGGGCGGCGCGACAAGCTGTCACGCGGCCCTTTGTGAAATGTGGCTGAGGGACCAGGATTCGAACCTAGATTAACGGGGCCAGAACCCGTCGTCCTGCCGTTAGACGATCCCTCAACAAAGGAAGTAACATACCCCGGTGCGGCCTGGATGTCAAGCCTGTTTTCGCAGGCGCGGAAATCCAAAAAAAAATTCGGGTTGACAGGCCCTTGTCCGCCCACGCATTATAAGGCTGCCAGGCCCGGAGTCTCATCTGTCAGGGCGGCGAAACCGTCCGCGTCTTGAACGTGTGGCGTGGAGGTTCCCGGGCCTGGCGTCCGCTCACTTCATCAGCAGATGCCTTGAAATTACAATCCGCTGAATCTCGCTGGTGCCCTCGTAAATGGTGAACACCCGGGCGTCCCGGTAGTACCGCTCCACCGGATAGTCCTTGGTAAACCCGTACCCCCCGTGAATCTGCACCGCCTTGGCTGTCACCCGGTTCACCATCTCCGAGGCGAACAGCTTGGCCATGGAGGCCTCAAGGGTCGCGTTTTCCCCCTGGTCCTTCAAAGAGGCCGCGGAAAGCGCCATGAGCCGCGCGGCCTCGATTTCCACCGCCATGTCCGCGATCTGAAACGCGATGCCCTGGTGCTGGCCAATGGGCCTGCCGAACTGCTCCCGCTCCCTGGCGTAGGCGATGGAGGCGGAAAGCGCGGCCTGGGCCACGCCCACGCTTTGGGCCGCGATGCCGATGCGTCCGCCGTCCAGGGCGCTCATGGCAAGGGTGAAACCGTTGCCCTCCCCGCCCAGGATGTTTTCAGCGGGCACCGCGCAGTTCTCGAAATACAGGTCCACGGTGTCCGAGGCGCACAGGCCCATCTTGTCCTCGGTGCGCCCCACGCTCAGGCCGGGGGTGCCCTTTTCAACAATAAAAGCGGTGATGCCCCTGTGGCGCTTGGCGGCGTCGGTCTTTGCCGTGACGATAACAAGACCGCAGTTTTTCCCGGTGGTGATGAACCGTTTGACACCGTTGATGATATAGCGGTCCCCCTCCCGGACCGCGGTGGTCTCCTGGCGGGCGGGGTCTGAACCGGCCAAAGGCTCGGTCATGGCGAACGCGCCCAGGATTTCGCCCCGGGCCAGCGGCGGGAGAAACCGCGCGCGCTGCTCTTTGGTGCCGTGGCGCAGAACGCTTCCGCAGACGACAGAGTTATGGACGCTCATGACCACCGCGGTGGAGGCGCAGGCCGAGGCCACCTCCATCAGGGCAAGGACATAGCTCACCGTGTCGGCCCCGGCGCCGTCATACTCGACAGGCACCATCATCCCGAGCAGGCCCAGAGCTCCCATCTTGCGCAGGTTCTCCGCCGGAAACTCCTTGGCGCGGTCCCGCTCCGCCGCGGTGGGGAGAAGCTGGCTCCGGGCGAATTCCCGGACCATTTTCCGGACCATTTTCTGCTCGCTGGTAAGATGAAACGGCATGGCATCCTCCCTGGACGGATTTCCGCGCAACGGACTTAAGGCGTATAAACCACCACAAGGAGCTCGGCCGGGGCGTCCCCGGCGTTTTCGAGATTATGGCGGATGGCGGAGTTGAAGTGCAACGAGTCGCCCTGGGAAAGACGGTTCTCGTGGTCTCCCACGGTGATTTGAACCTGGCCGGAAAGGACATACACAAACTCTTCGCCCTCGTGCTGGTATCCCACGCCCTGATGGCGGCTCAAAGGCTCGATGCTGATTTTGAATCCCTTGAGATGCTTGTGGACGGCTCCCGGCGTGAGGGTGGTGTAGGCGTAGTTCTGGGTGCGTTTGGTGTACGCCCGCTCCCGGTCTTTTTTGGAGGTTTTTTTCTCGTCCTTGAGAAAAAAGGCGGAATCCACCTCCAGGGCGCGGGCGATTTGAAGAAGGGTTCCCACAGGCGGCATGGCCTCCCCTTCCTCGATTTGCGCCAGGGTTTCAACGCTGCATCCGGTCTCGTTGGCGAGCTGGGCAAGATCCACGCCCTTGTCCTCGCGGATGCGGCGGATGCGCGCTCCTGTGGTTTCAGTCTTGGATTTCGCGGGCATGGCGGCGCCTCGTTGACGTCTGGCGGCAGGGCAAAAAGACCCTGCGCGGAAGGGAGGGATAAGCCGCCCGGAGCATGGCCGCCCTGGGCGGAAGGTGTGTTGCGCGTCCCCTTTGCCTGGCAATCAGGGCGCGCTTTCAAATGCACTACATTCCCGCGCCCTCCTTGTCAAGGCCGGGCAGTTCCGCGAAATCCGCCTCCTCTTCCCCCAGAAACGCGCGCCGGGCCTCTTCGGCCAGCGCCTCCGGCGTGTCCTGGTAGCGCGGGGAGTGGTGGAACACGCGCATGGCCCGGGCACCGGCCAGGCGCGCCAGGGTTCCCGCCTGCCGGGCCGTGAGATGGCGTTTCTCAAGGGCCTGGACGGCTTCCGCGTGGAGAAACGCGGCCTCTATAAAAAGCTGGTCCGCGCCCCGGGCAAGCCTCAGAATTTTTTCCGCGTTGGCCCGGCTTCCCGCCGCGTCGGTCACATACACCACCTTCTGCCCGGGGGTCACTGTCACCGTCCGCTCCGCCAGTTCCCCAAGCGGAAACGTCCGGCTTCCTCCCGCCGCCAAAGACGCCTCCACAGGCGTTTCATCCGCGTCCCGCCGGTGGAGCATCTCCTTGAACGCGCTCAGCCATGGACCGGTGGCAAGGCCCATCTCCTCCAGCCGCGCCTTCATCACGTTCACATGAAACCGCTCTTCAAGGGCCAGGGCAAGGCACGGGATTCCGTGGTCCAGAATCTCCGCGCGCACGGTAAGGCCCGGCTCCTCCAGAAGAATCCCGTCATGGCCAAGAACCACAGGCGGCGCCTCCTGGAAAAAACCCGAGCCGCAGGCAAGGCGGATGGTCTCCGTCCTGTCCTCCCGGACCTCCTGAACGGTGATGCGAAACGGATTGGCGTAGTTTGAGACCAGATTCCACGTGTATCCCGCGAGTTTTCCTAAAACATTGGCCGTGAAACCGGCGGGCCCGGAGAGAACAAGATGCTTGTCCCGGCCAAGCAGGGCGCGGAGCAGGTGGTCGAACCCGATGAAGTGGTCCATGTGGGTGTGGGTGACGAACACATGGGTGGTTTTGAGGAGATCGCGGGG